>JAKSCG010000046.1 GCA_022360715.1 Halanaerobiales bacterium | reverse complement strand
TCGGCAAAAACCACCCCGGTAAAATTGTCGACGATCGGAAAACGGTACTCCACCTTCAGCAACAGCAGATTATTCCCGCTAAAAGAACCGTAATCATAACCCCTTAAGGTCTCCGAACCACCTAAGCGATATTTCTCCAGTTCCGGTAAACTCCCCTCACCTACCCCCGTTTTTAACCGCAGGGCCCAGGCATTACCGGCCCAAAATCCGGGATAAAAGCGCCGTACATCCAGATTATATTTGGTAAAGTCGGCATCTCCGCCAAAGACCTGTCCGGCATACTCGATCGAGAACAGATCCATCCCCCCCGCAGTCGGGTTAAACGGGTGATTGGTCGTATCTCTGCTCGCCTGGAGGGTCATACTGCGTACACTGGCCTCTTCATCCTGGTATGCTTGATCAGCCCAATCAACCGACGAGTTCTCTATTTTAAAGCGTACTTTCCCATACCAATCTTCCACCAGCCGGTGGCCCAGCGAGATGCTCCCGCCCCGCCGGTGTTCTTCAAACTCCCCTTGCTCAGCATCAGTTGTATCGGAAGTCCGGTCATAAAGACTGATCCCAAAGGAAGTTGAACTGCCAAATAACCATGGTTCCTGAAAACTCAAAGAATAGTTGGTAACCCCGCCGAATTCCCAGTTAAAACCCAGGGTTTGCCCATTACCCATTAAGTTCCTTTCCTGGACATCAATAAAACCCAACCAACCGTCTTTGGAATTCCAGGCTACTCCACCGTGGAAGTCACCGGTTTCACCCTCATTGACCTCCAGGATTAAGTTAGCCAGGTTGGCTTGTTGGTCGATCTTTTCCAGGCGCGGTTCAATCTTTTCAAAGAAATTTAATCTGACCAGCCTTTGATAGCCCTTTTGAATATCCTTAATATTTAAGACCTGTCCGGTCGTTAAGTCCAACTCTTTTAGGATAACAAAGTCCTTGGTCTTCTCATTCCCCTCAATAATGACCTCGTTTAAATAGCCCTCATTAATCTCTATACTTAATATTCCCTCTTCCGAGATATCAATCCCCCGGAGCTGGGCCAGGGCATAGCCGTCCTCCTGGTAGCGCTGTTCGATTGCCTGGCGACCGGCTAATAATTGATTATGGTTCAGGATCTTACCGGTTTCGACCGCCAGGAGGGCCAGGAGGGATTCGGTCGGATAGGATTGGTGGCCGGTCAGGACAATCTCCTCGATCAGCGGGTATTCAACTACGGCAAAGATCGCCTTAAAGCCGGCATTATAGACTTCAAAAGAGACGGTGACATCCTGGAAAAAGCCCAGCTGATAAATCGCTTCCAGGTCAGCCTTTAAGCGCTCCTCATTATGGAAATCACCGATTTCGGTCTGGATCACCCTTAAAATTTCCTGCTCGGTAATCAGCTGATTACCCTCTACCGCTAAACCGGTAATGATCTGTTCGGTCGCGCCGGCAAGGACAGACAGGTTTAGCACCAAGAGAGTAAGGATGGTTATAATAAGTAAGAGCTTTTTGACCATATTATTTCCTCCTCAATCAATAGATTATGATTAATTAACAGCAGGGTAGTTAGGGTAGTTCCGTTTGTTACCACCTGCTTGAAATAATATCTGTTTTTTGCTCAATTTTTTGACCGACTGATTAAGGAAATTATGAGCGATTAAAAGCCATTAGATTGGAATAAGTCGTTGTTCAGGACTAAAGAGACCCTTTTACTCTTCTTTGCGACTTTTATCGATCGAGTAGGGGGTTAACACTGTAAACAGTTAAAAAATTGTATTTCGGCCAGCTTTCTTTCCTTTTTACATTCTTCTTTAAATTGTTTGCGAAAACTTTCGTCTTCCAGAAACATAAACCGGTTATATCCATTTTCCGGGGCCCAAATCATTTGGTTCAACTCCTTGTTTGTCTTTTTTATATATTGTATCTTAAAAAATTAAATATGTCAATAAAAAAATAAAAAATATTGATTATATAATATAAATAATTAATATTTGACTTATTTACAACTATTTTTATTAATTTTATTAGGTATAATTATTAATATAAGCATTTTATTGGTCATGACTATTAAATATGGTAGAATCATCATTTAAATACTTAATGATCGATTGATTGTTAATTATTTATACTAAGTTAGTTGTTAATTGGTAAGTATTGCCGGTGGCAAGATTGTACGAGAATACAAAAAAAATACTAGAGGTAGTTACTCACAATCAGCGAATTATCAAAATAAAAATAAATTATAGAGAGCTGCAAAAGAGGAGGCTAGTTTATGGTTAAAAACAATCGGATTCAAATCCTCCATTCTGATTGGTGTAAGGGATGCGGTCTTTGTATTGAGGTTTGCCCTGTTGATGTTTTAGCTTTACAACATGAAAAAATTATGATAAAGAATTTGGAAAAATGTATCAGTTGCAAGAACTGTGAGTTTATATGTCCTGATTTTGTACTGAGGGTGGTGGATAAGTAATGGCTAAGCGAACCGTCTTGTTACAAGGAGATGAAGCCGTGGTAGAAGGGGTGATAGCAGCGGGTGGCAGGTTTTTTGCCGGTTATCCGATTACCCCTGCTTCAGAGATTGCCGAAGGATTAGCCCGGCGGTTACCGGAAGTTGGTGGGAAGTTTATCCAAATGGAAGATGAAATTGCCGGGATGGCTTGCATTATTGGGGCTTCACTCTGTGGATTAAAAGCAGTGACAGCTACCAGCGGACCAGGTTTTTCGTTAAAACAGGAGAATCTCGGGCTGGCGATTATGGTTGAAGCACCCTGTGTGATCGTTAATGTGCAGCGAGTCGGACCATCGACCGGTCTGCCTACCTCCCCTTCACAGGGGGATATGATGCAGGCACGCTGGGGTACCCATGGGGATCATCCGAGCATTACCCTTGTCCCGTCCTCAGTCCAAGAGTCCTTTTCACTGACGGTGCAGGCCTTTAATCTGGCGGAAAAGTACCGGATTCCGGTAATTTTGATGCTCGATGAAATAGTTGGCCATATGCGGGAGAAAATAGAACTACCTGATTATGACCAACTTGAAGTAGTAAATAGAAAGAAACCGGCCAGGCCGCATGAAGATTTTTATCCCTATCCGGAAACAGAGGATTTAATCCCGCCGATGCCTGACTATGGCAGTGGTTACCGCTATCATACCACCGGATTATATCATGATAAAACCGGTTTTCCGATGGGACCGGGGCCTGCTGCCAGCAGATTATTAGACCGTTTAATGGAAAAGATCGAAAAAAATCTGGCTGATATTATTCTTTATGACCAGGATATTAGTGCTGACGATCAGATCGTGGTGGTTGCCTATGGCTCGACCGTAAGGTCAGTAATCCGGGCAGTTAAGGAAGCACGCCAACAGGGGATCAAGGCCGGCTGGTTGAATTTGAAAACAGTCTGGCCTTTTCCCGACCAGTTAATTAAAGACCTGGCTGCCAGGGTCAATACCCTGATCATGCCGGAGCTAAACCGGGGACAAATAATTGGTGAACTGGAGCGAAATAGTTGTGGGAAGTGCCGGGTGATTGGGGTTAATAAGTATGACGGCACCTTGATTAAACCGGAAGAAATCCTGGCCAGGATTAAGGAGGTGGTCTAGATCAAACCAACCGATGTTTTTCAGTATTTACGCGAGCAGAAGATGCCCCATATCTGGTGCCCCGGTTGCGGCCACGGTACAGCAATGGGGAGTTTAATCAGAGGGATTGATCAAGCCGGGATTGATCAGAACAAAACGGTTGTTGTCTCCGGGATTGGTTGTTCCGGAAGGATGCCCGGTTATCTCGATTTTGATACCCTCCATACAACCCACGGGCGGGCCATCGCTTTTGCTACCGGGATTAAACTGGCCAACCCGGAGTTAAATGTAATTGTTATTACCGGTGATGGAGATGGGGCGGCGATTGGCGGCAATCATTTGATTCATGCCTGTCGGCGTAATATCGATCTGACTGTTTTTTTATTAAATAATCAGATTTACGGTATGACCGGTGGACAGTATTCACCAATGACACCGGAACAGGCTATTTCTTCTACTACTCCCTTTGGTAATATTGATCAGAGCTTTGATCTCTGTCAGTTGACGATTGCAGCGGGTGCCACCTGTGTCGGCCGGGGAACGGTTTATCATAACCGCCTGTTAGTGAAATTGATCAGAATTGCCCTTGAACATAAAGGATTTTCCTTTATCGAAGCGTATACGCAGTGCCCGATCGGATATGGACGAAAAAACAAAATGGCCAGTGCGCTTGAAATGTTGCGCTGGCAAAAAGAACGGGCCGTGACCGAAAAAAAATGGTCGGAGCTTTCTCCGGCCGAGCGCGAAGGGAAGTTTCCGATTGGTTTGTTATTGCAGGAGGAAAGAGAGGAATATACCGCGAGGTATCAACAGATTATTGATCAGATTCAAAAGGGGGTTGAAAATGAATAGATGTGAGATTAGATTGAGTGGTGCCGGTGGTCAGGGGATGATCACCGCCGGAATTATACTGGCGGAAGCAGCCCTGTATGAAAATGATCTTTTTGTTACCCAGACTCAGTCGTATGGACCGGAATCGAGAGGGGGGGCCAGCAGGGCCGAGGTTATCTTAAGTAGAGAGGTAATTGATTATCCCAAAGTAAATCAACCCGATATTCTGGTGGCTTTGACCCAGGAAGCATTTGATAGATATTGCCATGATGTCAAAGTAAACGGGGTGATCATTGTTGATCAAAATATTGATACTGCTCCAATGCAAGCAAATATTCAAGCCCGGCTCTATCCTCTCCCCATTTTACAGAATGCGGAAAAGGTAATCGGGAAAAAGCTGACCGCTAATGTATTGGCGTTGGGTATACTGGCTAGCTTTCTTGACCAGATCAAGACTGCTTCCCTGGAAAAAGCCATTACCAGACGGGTTCCACCCCATACTATTGATTTAAACCTGCAAGCTTTTCGATTAGGAGCAGAAATAAGTCCGGGGGGGAGTGATCAGTGTGGCTGGGAGGGATATAAACACGGAAGAGCAACAATGGTTGGAGAGCACGTATGGTAAAGTAGTTAATAAAGTCGGGGAACGGAAGGAGCAATTTTCGACCGATTCCGGGATCGGGGTTAAACCCCTTTATACTCCCCTGGATTTTGCGGAAAAAGATTACCTGACCGACCTTAATTATCCCGGTCAATACCCTTTTACCCGGGGGGTTTACCCGACTATGTACCGCGGTCGATTTTGGACGATGCGCCAATATGCCGGTTTTGGGACTGCTGCTGAGTCAAACAAAAGGTTCCGTTATCTCCTGGAGAAGGGTCAGACCGGCTTAAGTGTTGCTTTTGATTTGCCCACCCAGATCGGTTATGATTCTGACGATGTGATGGCCCGGGGAGAAGTAGGTAAGGTCGGGGTAGCGATCGATACACTGGCCGATATGGAGACCCTTTTTGATCAAATTCCGCTGGATCAGGTCAGTACTTCGATGACTATTAATGCCCCTGCGGCGGTCTTACTGGCCATGTATATTGTTGTTGCCGAAAAACAGGGGGTGGACCAGGCTAAACTGGCCGGTACGATCCAAAATGATATCCTGAAAGAGTATATTGCCCGGGGAACTTATATTTTCCCGCCGGTACCGTCACTGAGGCTAATTACCGATATTTTTGCCTATTGTTCCCAAAATACACCCCGTTTTAATACAATCAGTATTAGTGGTTATCATATTAGGGAAGCCGGGGCTAATGCCGTCCAGGAATTAGCGTTTACCCTGGCCAATGGAATTGAATACGTCCGGGCAGCTCTTGACATTGGGATGGATGTTGATGATTTTGCCCCCCGTCTCTCCTTTTTCTTCAATGCCCAAATGAATCTACTGGAAGAGGTCGCTAAATTCAGGGCTGCCCGTAGGTTGTGGGCCCAAATTATGGAAGAAAGATTTGGGGCTAAAAAAGCAAAATCAAAGACCCTGCGCTTCCACACCCAGACGGCTGGGTCGGCTTTAACCGCCCAACAACCACAAAATAATGTAATCAGGGTTACCCTGCAGGCCTTGGCGGCTGTACTGGGTGGTACGCAGTCCCTCCATACCAATTCCTTTGATGAAGCCCTCGGCCTCCCCACTGAAGAATCAGTTAAAATTGCCCTCCGGACCCAGCAGGTGATTGCCCATGAAAGTGGGGTCGCCGAGACAGCTGATCCCCTGGGTGGTTCTTATTATATCGAGTCTTTAACCGAAGAGATTTGTCGGGCAGTGGAGAAATACCTGGACAAAATCGATCAACTGGGGGGAATGGCTCAAGCGATCCAGGCCGGCTATGTACAACGGGAGATCCAGGATAGTGCCTATAAAACTCAGCTGGAGATCGAGCGGAAAGAGAAAATAGTTGTCGGGGTAAATCAGTTTATTGATGAAAAGCAGACGGAAAATGAATTACTGCAAGTAGACCCCCAACTGGAGAAGGACCAAAAAAGAGGGTTAGCGGCGATTAAGAGCCGACGTAATAATCAGGCTGTTCAGGATTGCTTACGGGCGATTAAAAAGACTGCGCAAGAAGATGGTAACCTGATGCCACTGATTATTGAGGCAGTCGGTTATTATACTACCCTTGGCGAGATTTGTGGTGTCCTGCGCGAGGTCTTTGGGGAGTATCAGGCGATAAATGTTTAAAAGAGGTGAACTAGATGGCAGAGCAAAAGATCAAGGTTCTGATTGCCAAGCCGGGATTAGATGGCCATGACCGTGGGGCCAGGGTTATCGCCCGGGGTTTGCGTGAAGCAGGAATGGAAGTAGTTTATACCGGACTCAGACAAACCCCGGAACAAATTGTCCGGGCGGCTATTCAGGAAGATGTTGATGTAATTGGCTTAAGTATCCTCTCCGGCGCCCATAGTTATCTTTTCCCGGAAATTATGGAACGACTGAAAAAAGAGGGTGCTGACGATATAACCGTTATTGCCGGTGGGATTATCCCGGAGCAAGATGTCGGTGCCTTGAAAGAACTGGGGGTCAAGATGATCTTTAACCCCGGCACTTCCATCCAGGAAGTAGTTGATTTTATTAAAAAGGAGATACAGGGGTAGGTGTAATGGAAGAGATCTTAAAGGGAATTAAAGCAGGAGAAGAAAGGGCGGTGGCCCGGGCAATTACCCTGATTGAGAATAATCCGTCGGAGCGAGAACGACTATTGCAAGGGCTTTATCCCTTGGCCCGACTCCCTTATCTGATCGGGATTACCGGTCCACCGGGTTCCGGGAAAAGTACCCTGAGTGAGAAACTAATTAGAGCCTGGCGGGCAAGGGGAATCAGGATAGGAGTGATTGCCGTTGATCCCAGTAGCCAATCAAGCGGCGGTGCCCTACTGGGCGATCGGATCCGGATGGGCGATGTGGCCGTTGATCAAGGGGTTTTTATTCGCAGTATGGCGACCAGAGGTGCGCTGGGCGGTTTAAATCCGGTTGTTTTTGATACGGTGCTTTTACTGTCCGCAGCAGGGTATGATTATATCTTGATTGAAACGGTCGGGGTAGGTCAGAATGAAATAGATATTGTTAATCTGGCTAATACTACCTTAATTGTGACTATACCCGCGGCCGGTGATGAGATACAGTCCTTGAAGGCAGGTTTAATGGAAATCGGTGATATTTTTGTGATTAATAAAGCTGACCTGGCCGGGGCGGACCGGATGGTCTTGACCCTTGAACAGATGACGGCACTGGAAGGGGCGACTGAGGAAAGCTGGCTCCCGCCTGTTCTGAAGACGATAGCTACTAGCGGGGAAGGGCTCCCTGGGTTAATTGAGGGGATCGATCGGCATTATCAATATATTAATAAATACGGTTTGTTGGAGGAGAAAAGAAAGGTGATTATTAAAAAGCAGTTGATCAGTCTGCTGGAAAAAAGACTAAAAGAGCGAGTGCTTGAACCACTCATTGGATCAGCTGAGTTTAAACGGGCAATTAGCCGGATGCTAAATTTTGAGGAAGACCCGTATACACTGGTGGAAAAGCTTTTACAGGAAAAGGGGGTGTAGTCTTTGAAGATCGATCATATCGGTTTAGCAGTAAAGAGTCTGGATGAGATGATCCCGTTTTATCAAAACCTCCTGGGCCAGGATCAGCCAGAGATCGAGGAGATTGATACACAGGGAGTAAGGGTAGCCATTTTTCAAACCGGTGAAAGTAGGGTTGAATTGCTGGAAGCGTTGAATACGGATAGTCCGATCGCCCGGTTTATTGAAAAAAGGGGAGAGGGGATGCATCATCTGGCCCTGGCTGTAGAGGGAATCGAAGAACTGATCAGCAGTTTAAAAAAAGAAGGGGTCAGGTTTATCGGGGACAAACCGGTAATCGGGGCCGGTGGGAAGAAGATCATTTTTGTCCATCCTGCTTCGACCCACGGGGTTTTATTGGAATTATGCGAAGCAGTTGAAGAGGAGAGTTAGTGATGAATACAGAGGAAAAGCAGCAACAATTACACGACAAAAAGGAAAAAATCAGACTGGGTGGTGGTCAGACCCGGATTGCCAAACAACACCAAAAAGGTAAAATGACCGCCCGGGAAAGGATTGAATATCTGCTGGATCAGGATAGTTTTAATGAGCTTAATATTTTTATGCATAACGGTAGTGCTGATCTGGCCGGGACTCATAACGATGTTCCCGGAGAAGGGGTTGTAGTCGGGTACGGGACCATTGACGGGCGATTGGTTTATCTTTTTAGTCAGGATTTTACGGCAATGGGTGGTTCGTTGGGAGAAGCCCATGCTAAAAAGATCTGCACGATCATGGACCTGGCCCTGGAGACAGGGGCCCCGATTATCGGATTAAATGACTCAGGAGGGGCCAGGATTCAGGAAGGGGTAAGCGCCCTCGACGGTTACGGTGATATTTTTTACCGGAATACAATGGCCTCAGGAGTAGTCCCGCAGCTATCGGTGATCATGGGTCCCTGTGCCGGCGGGGCAGTTTATTCTCCGGCTATTACCGATTTTATTTTGATGGTTGATCAGAGCAGTCGGATGTTTATCACCGGTCCTCAAGTCATTAAGACCGTTACTGGTGAAGAGCTATCCCCGGAAGAACTGGGAGGGGCAAGAACCCATAATAGCACCAGTGGTGTTGCTCATTTGTTCGGAAGTAATGAGCAAGCCACCCTCGATCACCTGAAAAAACTACTTACTTATTTGCCGAATAATTACCAGGAAAATCCCCCTGAAATTAAACCGACCGATCCCGGTGATCGCTGCACCGATGAACTGTTGGCGATTGTACCCGGAGAGGCCAAAAAGATTTATGATGTGCACCGGGTTATTGAAGTGGTAGTAGATCAGGATAGTTTTTTTGAAATCCATCCCCATTATGCCCGGAATGCGGTAGTAGGTTTTGCCCGTTTAAACGGTCGGAGCATCGGGATAATCGCCAATCAACCCCAACACCTGGCCGGTTGTCTCGATATTAATGCCTCTGATAAGATTGCCCGTTTTATCCGTTTTTGTGATAGCTTTAATATACCGTTAATTACCCTGGTTGATGTGCCCGGTTTTCTGCCCGGTTCAGCCCAGGAATATAACGGCATTATCCGGCATGGGGCCAAGGTTTTATATGCCTATTCTGAAGCAACCGTTCCCAAAATTACCTTAGTTATGCGGAAGGCCTATGGTGGGGCTTATGTCGCGATGGGTAGTAAATCAGTGCGGGCAGATCTGGTTTATGCCTGGCCAATAGCTGAAATAGCAGTGATGGGACCGGAAGGAGCGGCCAGTATTATCTACCGGAAAGAATTAAAAGAATCAGCTAATTCTCAGGAATTATTGCAGGAAAAGATTAATGAGTACCGGCAGAATTTTGCTAATCCTTATGTAGCAGCCCGTCGGGGAATGGTCCACGATGTTATCCGGCTCGGGGACACCAGGACTGCCCTGGTTAACGCCCTGGCAATACTTGCTAAAAAGAAGGTAATTAATCCCGGCAAAAAACACGGTAATATCCCACTTTAGGTGATTAAATGGAAAATATGCAAATAGGTTTAGAGGTAATGGTTATCGGGATGGGTTGTGTCTTGGTCACTCTTTATTTACTTTCATTGGTAATCCAATTGATCGGGTATTTTTTTGGAACCGGCCAAAATAACGAGCAGGTAATCAGTCGAGATCTTTCTAAACAAAGGGTGAGTTCAGATCAACAGGGAATTGACCCCCTTGATGTAGCAGTAATAGCAGCCGCAATTTATCAGGAATTTAGTCCGCAGGAGTATAAAATAATATCAATTAAGAGCAGTAATAATTCCTACTGGGGAAATTTTAATCAAACCAAGTAGAGAGGAGAAATTTACATGGTGAAAGAATATGGTGTTTATGAGGTTGTTTTAAAGCAGTTGGAGGCGGCGGCAGATGCTTTAAAGCTGGCACCACAGACCAAAGAGCTTTTAGCGGAACCGGTCAGGAATTTTAAAGTTGCTATTCCGGTTAAGATGGATGACGGTAGTGTTAAGGTCTTTAAGGGTTTCCGGTGTCAGCATAATGATGCCCTGGGACCCACCAAGGGTGGGGTTCGATTTCATCCCCAGGTTGATGAAGACGAGGTTAAAGCCCTGGCGGCCTGGATGACTTTTAAATGTGCCCTGGTTGGGATTCCTTACGGCGGAGCCAAAGGGGGGATTCTTTGTAATCCCAAAGAATTATCCAATAGCGAGTTGGAGCGATTGAGCCGGGGATTTATCGCGGCAATTTCTCCGATCATCGGACCGGAAAAGGATATCCCGGCTCCTGATGTGTATACAAATCCACAGGTAATGAGTTGGTTTATGGATGAATTCTCGCGCCTAAAAGGATTTAATTCTCCCGGTGTGGTAACAGGTAAACCTTTAATTGTCGGTGGTTCTGCCGGTAGAGATTCAGCTACTGCCCGTGGTGTTATGTTTACCACCCGTGAGGCCTGTATATTGATGAAGCTTGATTTAAAGGAGGCCCGGGTTGTGGTACAGGGTTATGGGAATGCCGGATTCTATAGTGCTAAGTTTCTCCACGAACTGGGTGGGAAAGTGATTGCT
This sequence comes from Halanaerobiales bacterium, assembly GCA_022360715.1. GTDB lineage: Bacteria > Bacillota > Halanaerobiia > Halanaerobiales > DTU029 > JAKSCG01. The sequence continues at coordinate 1,216 of JAKSCG010000046.1, read as the reverse complement.
GTTAATGATTCCAGTGGCGGGGCTTTTAATCCAGAGGGAATGGACCCATTGGCCCTCCTGGACTATAAACATAGCAATGGCTCGGTAAAAGGGTTCCCCGGTTCGGTTAATATTGTCAATGATGACCTGTTAAGCCTTGAATGCGAGATCCTTGTTCCGGCTGCTCTGGAGAATCAGATCACTGCTGATAATGCCGGTGATATTCGAGCAAAATTGATTGCCGAAGCTGCTAATGGACCGACTACCCCGGAAGCAGATCAAATCCTTTTTGAAAAAGGAGTGATGATTATACCGGATATTCTGGCCAATGCCGGGGGTGTAACCGTTTCCTATTTTGAATGGGTGCAGAATCTTTCCAACTATTACTGGACAGCAGAAGAGGTTGATACCAAACTGGAAAGAATTATGGTTGAGGCCTTTCGGAACGTATATAGTACCTCAATTGAAGGAAAGGTTAATATGCGGGTGGCTGCTTATATGGTCGCTGTTAACAAATTAGCGGAGGCGATGAAAGTCAGGGGATGGATTTAAATATCCCCCCCGCTTGATAACAGCTTTTTTCCAGTAAGTATTTTCCGCAAATTTATTGCGACCTGTGGATTAAAGACTACAGGTTTTTTTTTTATGTTTTATATTCCCATATATTTTTATTAAAGATCGAAAAGGATATTAATCAAAAATATTGAATATACAATATAGGGGTTGTTATCTCCGGCGTAATCAGTTAACAATAGTCATTACATATGAGAGGAGGGGTTTCATGTTAGAGTTAGTCGGGTTGGTTGTTGTCGTCTGGGTCATAGTTTACTTTTTGAATAACATGGCACCATAAAATAAATTTGCTCACCAACGGAGGAAATAGTGTTTGCTCAGTTATTTCCTCCATTATTTTATTTTTATGAAAAGACGGGGATTAGATTATGACAAGGTTAAAATATATTTATACAATCATCGTTAAAGACTTGCTTGAGTCATTACAAAACAAGACGATTTTAATTGTAATTATGCTACCGCTGGCTGCTTCGCTCCTTTTTACGTTGATCGATAGTTCCGGGGTGGATAAAAACTTTCGACTGGGCATCGTTGAAGAGAATAGTGATTCCCTTTACAATTTTGTTGAAGAGCAGGTAGAGAATTTTATTGTCCTCGACTTTCCGTTGGTTGAGAATGGTTTGCAGCAGGTTAAATCAGGTCGGCTTGATGCTTTAATCGTGCT
>JAKSCG010000026.1 GCA_022360715.1 Halanaerobiales bacterium | reverse complement strand
CTCGATCTGACCTTCAGCTGAACCTCCTGCATAGCCTGTTCTACCAGATGTAGATAATCGATAGACATAACCAGTTTCTAAGGTAACATTTTTTGTAGACACCCCGTTAGTAGACCTACTATGTAGAACAACTCCTCTTTTTAGTATTTCAAGTCTATCAAACCATAGCGGAGTATTAATATATTCATTATAATCATCCCTGGTAAGTCTTAATACTCCTGCATTACCGTCTCTACTCCTGCTCTCTTCAACAGATATTGTAATCTTTGTTAAAGATTTTTTGGGTACACTAATCCATTTTACTAAACTATTACTCTCGTTCCAACCGGTAGCATATGATTTTTGCGTAATTGTTCTTATGCCGGTATTCCAATCCGTCTTATCATTAAAAGAATTCTTTTCGGCCATTATATTAAAAGACATTATGAAGACTAATAAAATACAGCATAATATTATAAATAGCACTCCACCCCGCTTGATTCCTTGCTTAACCATTTCCAGCACCTCCCTGAAGGGTTCAAACCGGCTTCTCTTGCAATTACTTTTCTATATTTCCATTTTTCAGCTTAAAACCCTGCTTTTATTTGGCATTTTTCTTTAATATCTCCTAATTTAGTAAAAAAGTCACAGTTTCCTGTGACTTTTTGTTTCTTCAGCTTTATTTATTTTTATTTAATCTCGCTAATGTAGTCCTTTTCAGTAGCTTGATTTAAGTCATCATCTCGCCAACGAAAATAGGGTGAGCTGCCGCCATAGCATGCATCCCGGCTATCCTGATGCATCCAGGCCCAGTTTTGATTACCAAAATCATAATGCCACCACTCTAACGGATAATTGGTAAAGCCCGCTCTGCTCATCAAATGATATAACAGCCTGCGATTATCAAGGATCTCCTTTTCCTCACTGCTTAACTCCCCTTTGATCAGTAGTTCTTCATAATAGCTGGTCAAGGCCTTTTGATCTGTTTGATCAAAGCCAGTACCCATATTGAGCATTTTACCCTGATCATCAACGATCGTCAGATCAATAGCCCCTCCGGTTAAATGCGGAGAAGGAAAATCGGGAGCAGATGAAGGGGGAGCAATAAAGCGCTCGGCCAGTTCCTCCAATTCCCTTTGTTTTTTAGTCGGAAATTTCCTTTTTAACTCCTGATAAAATTGCATATACAGGCTATTTTGGACTTGACCGGGCCGCCAGGCATCAAAGATAAGTAATCGGTACCCCGGTGGTAACTTATTAGCAATACCAATCAATCGAGTTAAATTACCCTCCCGAATATAACAATCTGGCAGTGCTCCCCGGATCTGCTGGATATAATATTGCGGGTTAATCAGGATTTTCTCCGGGATTAAGCCCAGTGGCACTAATGGTTCCCCACATTCTTCAATCCTTATCTTCCTGACTTCCTCCCACTTAAAATCATTTATTACCGGAATCGGTTGTTGATCGTAACTCATCACTATCCTCCTCAAGAGTTATAGGTTGAAAAAACGGGGAAGGGTTGTAACCAGTCCGGGAAAAAAGATTATTAATAACAGGACAATCATCGCCACCAGCACAAATGGCCAGATATCTTGAAATAACTTTTCCAGCTTAACCTTTCCTACTGCCGATACAATATAGACACAAGCCCCCATCGGCGGTGTAATCAAAGCAATCGTAATATTCAAGGTCATAACAATACCGAAATGGAGAGGGTCGATCCCGGAGATTATTGCTACGGGAGCAATTACCGGGGTTAAAAGAACTAAGGCGGCAATCTCTTCCATGAACATGCCGATAATAAAGATTAAAAAACTCAAAATCATCAACAATATTGTACTATTATCGGTAATCCCGATTAAAAATGAGGCAAATTTCTGTGGCACCTGTTCCCATTTCAATAACCAGCTAATAACGGTGGCACTCCCCATAATCACAAAAATAACACTTGTATTCCTCACACTTTCAAACAGGGCTTCAATAAATGACTTTACCGTCAGCTGCCTGGTGATAAAAAACCCGATGATAACAGTATAAAAAATAGCCACCGCTCCCGCTTCGGTCGGGGTTACTACCCCGGATAAGATCCCCCCGATAATTATAATTGGAGCAACTAAAGCTACTAAAGAAGAGCCAAGGGTTGATAATATTTCTTTTAAACTTGCCCGTTGACTGGCAGCAGGATAATTGTACTTGCTGGAGTAATAATAGTTCATCACCATAAAGGCAACTCCTAACAATAATCCGGGTATTACACCGGCAATAAACAATCCCCCAATCGACTGATTAGTCATTGACCCGTATAACACCATAAAAATACTGGGCGGGATGATCGGACCAATAAGTGAACTCCCGGCAGTAATCCCGGCGGCATAAGACCGATCATAGCCTTCTTTGGTCATTGCCGGGATCAGAATTGCGCCAAGGGCTGAAGAATCAGCCGCAGCTGACCCGCTAATACCGGCAAATATAATACTGGCAACTACATTAATATGTCCCAGTCCACCTTTGAAATGGCCGACCAGAACCCGGCTGAATGCCAGTAATTTATCGGTAATTCCGGTTCTATTCATCAGGTTACCGGTCATAATGAAAAGGGGAATGGCTAACAGAGTAAAGATATCCATGCCGCTAAAAAATTGTTGGACCATAATATCAAAAAGGGAATAATCAGCCAAATATAAAAAGCCGGCTAAAGAAGCAAGTAATAGGGAAATAAAGATCGGTACACCGATTATCATTAATAAAATAAAGATCAACAGCATTAAAATACTCATCTGGCTCCCCCCTCGTCGACTCTGTATTTAAAGATTGAAATCAACTCTAAAAGGATATACTGGATGGCCATTAACCCCATTCCGAGCGGGAGAATAAGCAGGGGAATCGCCCTCGGTATCCCTAAAGCAAGGGTTCTAAACCGCCAGGCCTCTACTGTATGCGCTATTCCCAGATAGGTAAAAAATAATAAAACACCAATAATTAGTATGTTTTTGAGCCATTTAACGGGCCGAGCGATCAGGTTGGGAATCCGCTCGACAATTATGTTGATACTTACATGCTCCCCATAACTCAGCGCAGCAGGGGCAGCAAACATTACTGCCCAGATCAGGGTATAACGGGCTACTTCTTCAGTCCAGATTAGCGATTTATGAAGAAAGTACCGAAAAAAAATCGAGACTAAAATATCAACAAGATTGATCAAAAGAAACACCCCAGCCAGCCATAGGCTGAGGTGTTTTATCAAGTTTGCTATTTTACTAAAAAAACTTAACAAGAACCGATCCCTTTTATTACTCATTACCCCTTACCTCCTGATTAGCCTTGGCGGCACTCTCCAGGGCTGCATCAATATATTGCCGATCAATCCTTTTTCCGATCCAGCTAATATAGGCCGGTTGTCCAATATCTTTAAACTGTTGCATCTCTTCCCCGGTGGGATAATAGACCTTCATCCCCTGCTCTTTCAGGAATTGAACCCTTTGATTAACCTTTGCTTCCACACTCAATCTATTGATTATATTAGCCGCCTTGGCCGCAGCTTTAATCACGTATCGATCTTCAGGTGTCAATGATTCTAACCAATCAGTATTAACTGTTAACCACTGACATGAGTACTGAATATTAGCCATAGTCACATAATCCTGAACCTCGTACAGACTACCGGAAATAATATAAGTAGGGGGATTCATCTGGCCATCCACCACCCCAGTTTGCAGGGCCATATATAGTTCTGTCCAGGGAATCGGGGTACCACTGGCCCCAAAAGCTTCATAAAGGGCAACCTGACCGGGGTCCATTCCCCTAAATTTCAGACCGGTAAAATCCTGGGGTCGATGAATCTCCTTCTTATTATTGGTAAAGGCCAGAAAGCCCCCTTCTTCAACAGCTTCTAACAGAGTAACCCCGCTGATTTCACGAAATTCTTCCCTGGTCTTTTGCCAGTATTCACTATGATCAAAGAACTGATGGGCAGCCTGAAAATTATCGAACATAAAGGGAACAGTTGCTGCATAGATCTGGGGATAAACCGACACTATCCCGGCATTGGAAGCAATATTAAACATTGTTAACCCATTAATCGTTTGTAACATTCGCTCTTCTTCATTTCCTAACTGACTATTCGGATAGAAGGTAAGCTTAATCCGTCCATTACTCCCCATTTCAATAAAATTCTTAAAATTCACGGCGAATTCATGAACCGCATTTGTTTCGATATCAGCCGGTCCATTATAGGACATTTTGATATTCATAACCTGAGCAGCACTGAGCATACCAGTAAAAACAAAGACAAAGACCAAAATTAAGCAAACAACAGCTTTTCCCTTCAACAAAAGATCACCCCATTTTTATTATAATGAATTTATTAATATTATATTTCAATATAATTTAAAAAAATCCTGCTTGTTGCCAGAAATTTTTTTTAGTGTTTTAATTGAATATCAACTATAATTATTTTATAATTGGAACAAGATAATAGTGATGACCAGGAGCTGAAATTTAATGGAATTAGGTAAGAAAATAAGAGATTTACGAAAAAAAAGAAAGATGACATTAAAAGAGCTGGCGGAAAAATCAGCTTTAAGTGTCGGGATGCTTAGTCAAATTGAAAGAGATAAAATTGGTTTATCGGTAAACTCCTTATGGAAAATATCCCAAGCCCTGGATATTTCAATCGGTAGCTTTTTTAATCAAAAGCTCTATCCCCATAAATTTATTGTTAGAAAAGACCAACGAAAAAAACTACAACTGGCCAATTCAAGCGCCAGCTATGAATTACTAACCCCTGATCTTTCCTGGAACATTGAATTTTTACGGATAATAATTAAGCCCGGCGAAAGTAGTGATCAGCAAAGAATCACTCATCAGGGCGAAGAGGTCGGTCTTGTCCTGCAAGGAAAATTATTAGTCAAATGGGGAGAGCAGGAATTTATTTTAGAAGAAGGGGACAGTATTCGCCTGGATAGCACTGTCCCCCACCGCTATATTAATATCGGTGATATAACTTCGATCTCAATCTGGGCAATGACACCACCCAGTTTCTAGCCCTCTCTATGCTTTATAACCTTTGAGACCACTGAGCTTATACTTATTGTTATAATAGCCGGAGAGAAGGTAGGTTAAAGCAATCAAGATGATTATACCTAAAGGAACTAAGATCGCCGGACTGATCTTCCAAAAACCGAATAGAAGATACATTACTCCGGCTACTCCGGCCGTAGTAAGGGCATAGGGCATCTGGGTTGAAACATGATCCATATGGTCTGCTCCGGCAAAAATCGAGGCCAGAACCGTTGTATCGGAAATTGGTGAACAATGATCACCAAAGATCGCCCCAGAAAAGACTACCCCGGCCAGGATCAGTGATAAATGAGCATCACCGGTTACCTGAAAGGCCAAGGGGATCACAATCGGTGTTAAAATAGTCATTGTCCCCCATGACGTTCCGGTCGCAAAAGCCACAAACATCCCGACAATAAAGGTTATTATCGGTAGGAAAGAATAAGAGATGCTGTCACCAAACAAGGTTACGATATATTCGGCCAGCTTCATATCTTTAGTTACTGTTCCCATCGACCAGGCGAGGACCAAAATCCCACAGGCCAATAGCATTAATTTAAAACCGTCCAGAAAGGTATTCATCGTCTCTTCCAGGTTCATTATTTTCTGGCTCAAGGCGATTGTTATTCCGACGACAGACATGGCAAAAGCGCCCCAAAGTAAGGCTTTGGCCGGATCTGAATTACCGAGGATCTCCATGATATTGTCACCTGGTCGGCCGGTCCACCAAAAACCAAAGAGGGAGACAATAATCAGGGTAATAATTGGGTAGAAAAAGGTTTTCAACATCGGTTTGATATCCTTCGGTTCTCCCAGTTCATGCCCGACATCCAGCATCGGACTGCTCCCGTCCCGAACTTTTTTCCCTTCCGTCAATGCCCGGTTCTCGGCCTTTAACATCGGTCCGAAATCCTTCCCGGAAATGGCAATAATCCCGACCAGACAGACCGCCAAAATACAGTATATGTTATAGGGTATACTTTGAATATAAGCTGAAAAAGGCGAGATATCAGCTATTCCGGCCGAATCCATCCCTGTCTTGATCATCCCGATCTGGAAAGCAATCCAGTCCGAAATAAAAAATGTGGCCACCGGTGCAGCGGTAGAGTCCAGTATATACGATAATTTTTCGGTCGATATTTTAAATTCATCATAGATGTCCCGGAAGACATTACCGACAATTGCCGCATTGATATAATCATTAAAAAATACTATAATCCCTAAAAGCCAGGCCCCAACTCCCGCTGCTCTCCGTGAATTAATCTTGTTTTTAGCCCATCTGGTCAGGGCTTCACTCCCCCCAAGCCTCCAGATAAAAGCAATCCCAGAGCCCATCAACAGGTTAAATAATAACAGACGGGCATTCCAGTCATCAGTCATCGACTTGATAACTGTATCCAGTGTATAAACAATGCCGGAAAAAGGATTACCGCCGACAATGATGATACCACCAGCTAAAATTCCCAGAAAAAGCGAGATTAAAACCCTTTTGGTTAAAAAAGCCAGCACAATGGCAATCAGTGGTGGGATCAAGGTAAGAAAACCAAAACTACTCTCCATTGATTTAAACCCCTTTCAAATTTAATCCTGTCATAATTATCCAACCATTAGTTTAGCAATAAGCGCTTCCACTCCCCCTTTCCTTTGGGCTAACTTGTTGAGCATAACCCCTTACCAACAGAAGCCCGGTTAATATTAGATAATACTGTTTTTTCAAATTTTTTTAAATCTTTTGCAAAAAATAAAGACCACTTCCGGCTGCTTAGTAATGTTAATTTTACAAATCCTAACACTTAATATTAATATTCTCCTTTTTTGATTAAATTCCTTTTTTTATTCATATTGTTTGCTTATACAACAAAAAAATTCCTGTACCAAAATATGTACAGGAATTTAAGGAGGTAAACTGCTGCTAAATTTCCCCTTGCTTCTTCTTGACAATAAATGAGGCAACATCATTACCATGGGTGCCCCGTCCGAACCCGGCATCCATCCCCGCTTCGATTGCAATCTCATTACTGACCTGGGTACCACCGACAATCAGGATCAGCTCATCCCTGATCCCCTTTTCAATACATAGATCATTGAGTTTGCTCATATTTTTACGATGGATATCGTTATGGGTAATAATCGTACTAATTAAGACAGCATCGGCATTGCTCTCGATCGCCGCATCTACCACCTTATTAATCGGCACAGAAGTACCCAGATAGGTTACCTTAAATCCATATTTTTCAATTCCGCCATGTTTTATATCAATAATCTCCCTCATTCCGACCGAGTGTTCATCTTCGCCGACGGTAGCCGCCACAACCCGTAGCACATTGGCCTCAATATATTCCCGGATTTCCTCATCCGGGAGTGGCTCCTCTTTTTCCGGAATCTCCAGTTGATCAATATTTATGCTGAAGTCAACCTGACCTTTAACCTCAACCAGGGTTCCTTCAGCCGGATGGATGATCTCTTTATGGATTACCTCGGCATTCTTTAAACCCATCTTTTTAGCAATCTCCAGGGCAGCTACCTCGGCAATGTTTTCTTTAATCGGCAGAAAAATAGTAGTACTGAGCCAGCCATCGGCCAGCCATTCCACTTCGGGTTTCAGCAGATTACCCTGCCGATACGCATTATTTGCTGACAATCGTTGCCGGACATTATCGACTTCATCCAGTTCATCAATATAGTCAATTTTATCCCGCTGATGTAAGGTACAAGTCCCGATCAACGTACAGGGTTTTTCCGTTCCTTCCGGCAGATTATTATAACCATAATGGTCACAGACCGGAGCAAGGTAATCTTCCGCCCGGGGATAGATCGTTCCGGCAGCAACTCCACCGTTTAATTCCCGGGAAATTCCGTCACCATTCCTCTCCGGATAGCGGCCCGAATCGACAAAAAATCCATCTGCTACAGCTTTAAAATATCCTCCAACTTTAATGATTTCTTCAAGGAATAAAACAGCCCTCTCCTTTAGTTCTCGTATATCTTCCCTCAATTTTCCTTCACCTTTAAGTTCAAGTAAATCCTTTAATCCATCGAGACCGGCAAAGACCTGTTTAGCGGTGTCGACGGCATTAATATTATAATAATGCCAGGGGACATTACGACCCTCATCAGGGGTAATCGTACTCTGAATATCAGCTGAAGTTAGCTGAGAAATTAACAGATTGAGGGTATGGGTCACCGTTGCTTCCCGTACCGATGATTCCATATATTTGGTATTCTGTTGGGCCCGAAAACGGAAACCGGCAAACAGTTCGCGCAAGGCGATAGCATAAGGTAGATTTATCCGCAGATCGGGGGCTGGCGGAGCAGCCGGGGGGACAGTTGATAAAGCTATCCGGTCTTGCGGCAGGCCTACTTTAAGGGAAAACATGGCATTAATTGCATGCTGGACAAAAAGTTCAGGCATTACATTCCAGGCCTCTCTAGCCGTAGCGTTGGCATTATGCGCCCCGTCAATCTGCAACATCTCTGCCCCTGCCATAATCTTCTTGGCGACAGCAGCATCAACAAAAGAACGGTACATATTAACATCGCGATAGAGTACATTATACTGGGGGTCCTGGTGGGCCCCGTTTACCCCTTCTTCCGCAAATAAAACCGCGATCTCCGGGCCAGCCACCCCGCTGACATAAGAATGAAAGTTAATCGGCCGGCCGACCTCATCCTCTATATAATCGAGAGCCTTACGGGTTGCCCGCAATTGCTTCCTGGTAATGGGAATCCCGCCAACTCCCTCCGGAGTCCCCTCAATTAAACCGTCATAATGACTCTGACCAGCCGTCCTGATCACCATAATATGGTCTGCCCCGTGCCAGGCGGCCATTCGCATCCTTCTAATATCATCTTCAAACCGGCCCGAAGCGATCTCGGTGGTAATTACCGGTCCGGGTTGGGGATCAATATTCCCAAAACTGCGGGCTGCTGGTAAGGGAATATTATTTTTAAGGTTTTCACTACTTTCTTGATAGACAAAACCCCCGAGCTGCTGGTCTTCAATTTTATTTCTCCAGGACCAACCCTGCCGGCGGGGCCGATAATCCTCCAGATTTTCCAATAATTCCTCAATATTAATTTTTTCTTCCGGCTTAAGCTTCATTGACGATCACCCCGGTAAAAAGCCCTTTTAGCTCCATTTCCGAATATTTATTCCGGGCAATAGACTTTCCGGCTTCCTGGATTGAGATACCTTCTTTTTCAGCTACTTTTAAAACGATCTGGCCGGCTCCTTTTCCAATTAAATCTGCTTCGATCACCTTACTAACAATTGCTTTAGCATCAAGGCTATTAAATCCCATCCGCAACAAGACGGAACGTTCGACTGAAGGAGAAGTATGGGTTCTAGCCAGTTCAAGTAATGGCTCAACTATTTGCTCGGTCAAAGCCCAAAATCGATCCTTTAATTCTTGATCACTGAGCTTGGCCAGGTGTTGACGTTTTTCCGCAAAATTATCCCCTCTTTTTAGTGACATAGAGGTCACATCCTTTCTTTTGATCAGATCCTGTTTAGTGCTTAAGCTAAATTACCGGGAGAGCTTGACCTTGCTCAACAGCCAGGCTTTTCTTCAGCAAACTAAGCGCTGCCTCCGGATATTTCTTGCTCATTAAACCGGCCGAAGCCATAATATAATCACGGTCGATTAAGACCTTTGCTTCTAACGGCGGGAGGAGAAGCCTGCTCCTGGTTCCTTTCAAACTTTGCAGGATCTCTCGGCCCCGCTGCAATCTGGTCAGGGCTCCTCCGGTTCCGATAATCCATTTAACCGCAGTTAAATCCTTCCCCTCGGCGATGGTCTGTCGGCCTGTTGGACCATAATAGTCCCTCAGTTCCCCGGCATGTCGCTTCAATGCGGTAAGCGCTGCTTTTTCAGCCAGTATTTCTACATAGCTCTCCTCCTGTTGATCACGGGGTAGTGGCGAAATTTTCCTGATCTCATCCAGGGCCAGCTCTTCCTGTAATAATTGCCATACATGCTGGGCATTAACGTAAACCCCCAGGTCACCCTCTACCGTTCTTTTCGCTTCTGGTTCAGGATTAAGTAAAATCGGCTTTATTCCCGGTGAATCTTCAGTAATCGAATGGACATCAGTGGTCGCCCCCCCAACATCAATAACCACCAGATTGCCCAACTCGTCTTTTAAGAGCTGGCTTGCTTCCATTACCGCCCCCGGTGTTGGCATCATTTGATCGGATAGCATCTGCTCGATCTTTTCCATCCCCGGGGCATGGATAATGTGGCGGGCAAAGACCTCATGGATCAACTTTCGAGTCGGTCGGACGTTCAATTGATCAATCTGGGGATAAACATTAGCACTGACCAGGATCTCTTGGCCGCTTTCCTTAAAAATATGGGTTATTTCCCTTTGCAAAGCACTGTTACCGGCATAAATGAGCGGTACATCCCATTGCAGGCGGCTCAATTTTTCGGCATTATCAAGAATAATTTCTTCTTCACCGTCATCTACCCCACCGGCCAACAAAATTATATTTGGTTGCAGCGCTAAAATCTCCTTTAATTGAGCATCCCTTAAGCGGCCGGCCGTAACCATTTTTACTACTGCCCCCGCTCCCAGGGCCGCTTCCCGGGCAGCCTTGACAGTCATATCCTTGACCAATCCGTGAACACTCATCTTCAACCCGCCGGCCGCACTACTGGTCGCCATAAACTCTCCCCACTCCAGCTTCGCCAGCTTCAGTCGGCCTTTTAAATCATCAATTGCCGCGGTCAGTCCAATCATAACATCACCGGCCAGTACTGAAGTCGGAGCCAGCCCCTGACCGATCAATACCGGCTCAGCACAATCGTTCAAATTGAATCCATTGACAAGGGTGGTCGTACTGCCAATTTCCGCGATTAATAAATCCAGTTTCATCTTTCCCCCCCTTTTAACAGTTATGGAAGACGATTCAACATCGCCCTGACTTCAGCAATGCTTTTCTTGATTTCTTCAGCCAGAAAAACTAAGTCTTCTCCCTCGATTTTTTTTACACCGGTATTTTTAAGGATATTCTTTAAATACGATAATTTGATCCGGTCCAGATCCAGCTCGCGGGCCTTGATTTGTTCCGGTCTTTCCGGAATTATTACCGACTCTCCGGCCTTTTCAAGATCAGGATTCCCCCGTTCTACTCTGATCCCGTTTTCCCGGGCAAAGTTGAGTTGGGCCAAGGGGTGCTTACCGGCTCCGGTATACTCCGTCTCCTGAACCACGATAATCTGCCCTTGTTCCATCGTCTGGGCCAGGGCAAAAGCCGCAGCCAATGAGGTATTACCGGCCGGGCCCCTTTCCAATCCTTCCAACTGGGCCAGGGCCTCGGTAAGATAGAAAACCTCACCCTGTTTTACCGTGACATAACGATCGATATAGCGCAAAGCCCGGGCAGCATTCCTGGGCACATCGGCCCGGTCCGGCCAGCTGGCAAAAGGTACTCCGAATCCGGTATGACCGGTAGTAAAAGACTTGCGGTTAAAATCCCGGTCACTGGCCATGTGCAATCCACTCAAATCAACACTGGCCCCGATAATCTTAGTCTTACCGGAATTGGCTTTAATCAATCCACGGGCCGTCCCGGTTAGATTACCCCCACCAGCGTGGGTAATCACTACCGCATCAGCTTCCCGCTCCCCCCGCGCTCTTAATTGAGTGGCAATCTCTGCCCCCAGTGTCTCCACACCGGCAATGCCGAAGGGGGTATAGAGTGAGGCATTAAAATAACCGGTTTCTTCCAACACGCGCAGAAAGGTATAAAAGAGTTCCGGGCCGACTGACAACTGCAAAACTTCAGCCCCATATGCTTCACACTTGCGGCCTTTTTCCAGAATTTCCGGCTGACCCTGGCCCTGGCGATCGAACACCTCCTGGACAATAATACACTTTAAATTACGCATTGCCGCCTGGGAAGCAACCGCTGCCCCATAATTCCCGCTGGTTGCTGCTACCACTCCGTCATAACCGTTTTTTTCAGCATGATAAACCGAAACCGCCGCCCGGCGCGCTTTAAAACTCCCGGAAGGGTTGGCTGCTTCATCCTTCAAAAAAATTCGGGCCCCTTTTCCGCGCGGGGCAATCTTTCTGACCAGAGCAGTGAGGTTTTTCAACTCGAGCAGAGGGGTATTCCCTACCCCGGTGGCCTGTTGTATTTTAATTATTTCGGCCAGGCTGTAGCCCACCTCGGCCATCATTCTTCCATAATCAAAGGCGATCTCACTCCGGGAAAAACGACTATAATCAAGGCCCACCGCCTTTTTCATGATCTGATTCTTCCTGGCCATTACTGCTTGATAATCATCAGCCGGCACTATCTTCCACCCCCTCCGTCAAAATAGCTCGCAATTCCTTTCCGATCAGGAGTAACTCGGGAAGGGGTCGGCCGAATTTATGCTGATAAACCGGTGCCGGCTCTTCAAGAATACCCTTTAACCGACGACCGGTATATGTTGTAATCATAACCTCTTCACCGGGTCGACCATCTTCCAGTAAAAAGCCCTTGGTCCGTAATTCCAACGGTACCCGTCCGGTATCATCGGGCACCTGTGGTGCCCTTTGCCCGGCCGGAAGGATCACCTGATAGATTTGAACCCAGCTACCCTTGTTCACAATTGCCGCCATAAAATCACCTCAAATCTATTTTAATACTGATTGGCAATAAGCTGACGAAAATCGCCCAAAATAGCTGATGGGACCGGTAAGTCCTTCATGCTAAGTAGTCCGGCCTCAGCTTTAATCACTGGGGGAATCATATTCAAGGCTACAGCCATTGTACCGATCCCCCCGGGGGTTTCCGGCTGGATTGCCAGATTTAAATCGGGAGTACCTTTGATCCGGATATAATCACCGGTCTCTACATCTTCCAACTGGGGATGGATCTGCTGGGGATGTTCCAGGACGATTACTTCTTCTCCCTTACTTATTCCCCGGGCAATATGGCGACAGCCGGCGACCATTCCCGGTTCTACTTTGACATGCGGGGTTTCCCGATAGGTGTTAGAAACAATCGGTTCCCGGCTTTCTTTAATCTCATCCAGTTCCAGACCCAGTCGATCAGCAATCATCTTAATTGATTCACTAAAACCAATATGACCAACAATCCGGCCCTGCTCCAGACCTGCTTTAAATTCGGCCGGGGTAGTTCCCACCCCCTGAGTCCGCATTACCGTTGGTCCAAAGGGCGAGAGATCATTGACCCGCTCGGCTTCAATCTTTTTCACCTCAAGGCAGGCCCCGCTCAGCGCCAATATTAATGTATCAAGAATAAACCCGGGGTTTATTCCGGTTCCCAAAACACTGACTCCCTGTTCCCGGGCCAGTTGATCAATTTGCGCAGCCAGTTGGGGAGACTGAGCCTGGGGATAGGCCATCTCCTCCGCAATTGTAATCACATTAATCTTTGCGGCAATAATCCTTTTAATCAGGGGAAAAACCTCTTTGGTAAAAGAGCTGGTAGCCAGTATGACCAGGTCCGCCTCTTTCTCCGAAAAAGTAAAATCACTTTCCACCTTAACTTGCAGTGGTGAACAGTTCAACACCGTCCCCAGGTCCTGGCCGATTTTATCCGGGTCCTGGTCAATGGCCCCAACAATCCTGATCCCTTGCTTGTTATTAATCGCCGCGGCGATCCCGGAACCCATTGCACCAAGGCCCCAGCTAATGATCCTGATCTCTTTCACAGTCATTCCTCCTAGTATTATTTATTCCACTAATCCTTAATCACACTCTTAACTTTTGCAATAATTATGCCAGGACCAATCATTAACCAAACCGCTCCGATAGGCCATGTTTCCGTCCCACGGAAAAAACAAAGCGCAAAACATCTTTGCACTAATGCAAAAATATTTTGCGCCAAAAAATTAGTCAATTTATATTTTCTGTTTAACAGGGGATTCTCTGTTATTCTTCCATTAAGCGGAGAGTTGACCGGACCATCATTTCTACCCCCAGAGCTAAAACACTCTCATCCAGATCAAAATAAGGATTATGGTGGGGAGCAGTAATCCCCTTCGCTTCACTACGGGCCCCCAGCAGGAAGAAACAGCCGGGAACTCGCTCCAGAAAATAGGCAAAATCTTCTCCACCCAGGGTCGGTTTATCCGGTTCAATAATATGGTCCGTCCCGACCACAGCTGTTGCCACCTCTTTGATCAGCTCAACGACCGCATCGTCATTATTTAGGGTAGGATATCCCTCCCGGTAATCCAGTTCAAAATCACCCCCGGCCGCCTTACAAATTCCCCCTACTATCTCTTTAAAAGTCGTGGCCAGTTGAGTACGGACTGCCGGATTAACCGTGCGGACCGTGCCCTCCATCCCGACCTCTTCGGCAATAATATTCCTCCGGTATCCCCCCGCGATCTTACCGACTGTTACAACTGCCGGTTCAGTCGGATCGAGCTTCCGACTCACCGCTGTTTGAAGAGCACTTATTACCTGAGCAGCTAAAACGATGGCATCAACTCCCTGATGTGGTAAAGCCCCGTGGGCACTCTTTCCCTTAATCAGCAGATCAAATTGATCGACTGAAGCAAAACCAGGGCCTTTTTTTAAGCCAACCTGCCCGGCCGGCAGATCCAACCAGACATGCAACCCCAGGATCCGATCAACCGGGGGATTTTCCAATACCCCTTGCTCGATCATTGGCTTAGCCCCACCGGGACCTTCTTCCGCCGGTTGAAAGATAAATTTAACATTCCCGGGTAGACGGTCTTTTAACCGGGATAAAACCATCGCCGCCCCAAGTAAGATCGTTACATGGGCATCATGACCACAGGCATGCATTTTACCCTTATCCTGTGAAGCATAAGGCACCTGATTCTTCTCTTCAATGGTCAGGGCATCCATATCTGCTCGCAGTGCGATTACCGGACCGGCTTGCGCCCCTTCCAGCAAACCCACTACCCCGGTCCGGGCAATCCCGGTTTTAACGGTCAGACCCAGTTCGGTAAGGATAGTTGCAATAACTTTGGCTGTTCTTACCTCCTCAAAACCAAGCTCGGGATGACGGTGGAGATCCCGCCTTATTTCCACTAAGTTACTTTCAATCTCGCTGATTATCTCCTTAATCTCCTTAAATATTGACAAAATTGATTCCCCCTTTCGCTCAATTCAAATTATTTCCCCAGGAACTCACCACCCCTTAACTCACTCCATACCCTTTAGCGCTTATAATCAAAGCCGGGTATTCGATACCTCCGTTCCAGCCGGTTGAAAACAGCGGTAAGGACTAAAACCAGCAGGAGATAAATCACAGCTGCAATTAAGTATACCTTAAAAAATTCAAAATTCCGACTGGCCACAAATCTAGCCTGGCCCATTAATTCCTGTGCTCCAATTATATAGGCTAATGAGGTATATTTCAACAGGTAAATAAACTCATTGGTCCAGGAAGGAATTACCCTTCTTAAAGCCTGCGGGAGGATTATATAGAAAATCCCCTGCCAACGACTCATCCCGATCGAAAGAGCCGCCTTTAATTGGCCGGAACTAACCGACTGGATCGAACCCCGCAAATACTCAGCCTGATAAGCACCACTGTTAATTGTAAAACCGATTAAGGCGGCCGTCAGGGCTGATAGTCTAATCCCATAGGGGGGCAGGCTAAAATAAAGGATAAATAACTGGACGAGGAGGGGAGTTCCTCTGATTATTTCAATAAAAACGGTAATAAAACCGGATAAAATCCTGTTACCATAGATCTTGCCCAGGGCCAGTCCAACCCCGAACAGAGTCCCCAGCACCATCGGAATAACGGTCAAGACCAGGGTAATCCCCAGTCCTTCGAGCAGTCTGGGATAAGCCGTACTAAAAATATTTAATAGGTCTGACATCAGCCGCCCCCCTCTCCATATAAATCGGTAAGCTTGAAGAGGAACTCACGAGTTCTTTCCTGCTGAGGGTTATTAAAGAGCTGCTCGGGTGAACCCTGCTCAACAATCACCCCGTTCTCCATAAAGATAATTTGATCGGAGACAGTCCGGGCAAAACCCATTTCATGGCTAACTATTAACATGGTCATTCCATCCCTGGCCAAATTTTTCATCACGGTCAGCACCTCTCCGATCAATTCCGGGTCCAGGGCCGAGGTTGGTTCATCAAATAAAATCAACTTGGGCTGCATCGCTAAAGCCCGGGCAATCCCGACCCGCTGTTTCTGTCCGCCCGACAGCTCGGCCGGATATTGTCCAGCATGCTTCTCCAGACCAACCCTGCGCAGTTCCAGCATCGCCAATTCCGCTGCTTCCTTTCCGGCCATCTTTTTAACTCTGGTCAGGCCGATCATTACATTATCCCGGGCGGTCAAGTGATCAAATAGCCCAAAATCCTGAAAAACAAAACCGATTTCCTGTCTAATTTTAGTAAGATCGGTCGTGGTGGTAACGTCAACATCTTCCAGATAGATCCGCCCTTGATCCGGCGGGATCAACATATTAATGTTATTTAACATCGTGCTTTTTCCGGTACCGCTTGGACCGACTACTACCTTAGTTTCACCCTTATTCAAGGATAGGGAGATCCCCTTAAGAACCTCATGATCCCCAAAACTCTTGTATAGGTCTTCAATTCTCAGGATCATTTGCTCAGTCATCCAATTCCCTCCTCAACCCCGATTCCCGGTATTTTTAAGCCTTTCTCTACTCTGGCCAGGCCGGTATTAATACTCACCGTCATTACAAAATAGATCGCTCCGATGGCAACAAAGACAGCCAGTGGTTCAGCAGTATTGGTCATCACATAATACCCCTGGCGCAGCAATTCAATAACCCCCAGTGCATAAGCCAGGGAAGTATCCTTCAGGACAATAGCCGCCTCATTGGCAAAGGGAGGAATCGCAATTCTGATCGCCTGTGGCAAGATAATATGGAAAAAAGCCTGAATACCTGTCATTCCCAGTGAAAGAGCGGCTTTTAGCTGGCTTTCACTGATCGATAAAATTGCTCCCCGGAAAATCTGAGACTGATAGGCCGAACTACGCAGACCGAGTCCCAGGATAGCTGCCACCATTGGTGGAAACCTAATTCCCAGCAACGGTAAACCGTAATAGAGCAAAAAGAGGATTACCAGTAAGGGAATGCTGCGGAGAACCCGTTCATATACAGCAATCAATCCCCTGATTAGTTTATTCCCATAAATTTGTCCAAAGGCCAGGGGAATACCCAGGACAACTCCTAGACCCAGTCCGGCTATAAACAATCTGAGCGTAACCAGAGCCCCTTCCAAAAAAGATGGAAGGGAACTCCAGATTAGGGCAAGCTTGTCGATAAGAAAACACCCTTTCCTGAGATTATTGGAAGTATTTATCGAGCAATTGATCCATTTTACCGGAGGTTTTCAATTCTTCAATCCCTTCATTGATTAATTGCAGTAATTGTTGATTACCTTCCTTAACTGCTATCCCGTAATCTTCACCGGTAATAATCTCGGCAACAATCTTCACCGGTTTCTGTTCGGTAAACCTTTTGGCAACAGGAAAATCCAGTACGCTCGCATCCAGATTTCCGTTGATTAAATCGCTGAGAACCAGCACAAAGGTATCATAATAAACAACTCGACCGGTCAGGATTCCTTTTTCCTTTAAGTTTTCGGTAACCCAGAGGTCTCCGGTCGTTCCGGTCTGAACACCTAGATCATGAGCACCAAACAGGACTGTTAAGTTTTTGGCTGAATCCTCTTGGACAATTACCGCCTGGTTAGCTGAATAATAAGGAACGGAAAAATCAACCGCCTTTTCCCTTTCGGCAGTAATCGTCATCCCGGAAGCAACTATATCCAGATTACCGGCCTTTAAAGCTGGTATTAGGGAATCAAAACTAATATCTTTAAAGGTTAGTTCAAGACCCTTTAATTCCCCAATTGCCTTAATCAAATCAATATCAAAGCCCACAATCTCCCCGTCTTCGACATACTCAAACGGAGGAAAATCGGCACTGGTGCCCACAACATAGGTTTTGGCAACGACTGCTCCCCCCATCGTAACAACCAGTAATCCCATTAATAAACAAGCTAGTAAAGATTTTAGTTTAATCATCTTAAAACTGCCTCCTTAAAAGTTAATTTTCGGTAATTTTTACTCTTTCCGACCGACCCTCTTATTCTCCTGCTGGACAATAACACCTCCCCTCATTTTCTGGCAATATTATATTTATCAATCCTGTACTGGAGGCTCTGACGCCTGAGTCCCAATTCCTGCGCTGCTATCGTAACATTACCCCCGGTTTTTTTTAATGTATCTTTAATAATTGATTTTTCAATTTGATTTAATCTTTCCGGCAAGGATAATTTTTCCCGATTATGATCGACCAGAATCGCTTCTTCTCCCCTTACCCCTTGTTCATTATCGTTTTCCAGTTCAATCAGAAAGGGGATAATATGTTCTTCCCTGATGATCTGCTCGTCCCCAATAATATTCATGGCTCCTTCAATTGTATGTTGTAACTGTCTGACATTGCCCGGCCAGGAATAATCCAAAAACAGTTTTTTTACTCCGGGACTTAAGCCGGCAACGGCCAGCTTCAATTTCTGGTTATATTTCGCGATGAAATATTCAGCCAACCGGATAATATCTCCCTTGCGCTCCGATAACATCGGCAAATATAGTGAGACAACAGCCAGGCGGTAATAGAGGTCTTCCCGGAGATTACCTTTTTTAATTGCTTCCAACGGCGGGGTATTACTGGTGGCAATGATCCGGACATCAACCTTAAGGTCATTTTCACCCCCCACCGGCCGGAGCAGTCCTTCTTGTAGTACCCGCAAGAGTTTAGCTTGCAGGGCCGGAGAAATAGAATTAATCTCATCCAGTAAAAGGGTCCCCCCATCAGCCTGTTCAAATAAACCTTTCCGGTTTACCGCACCGGTAAAACCACCCTTGCGGGTTCCAAAAAGAATCCCCTCAAGCAGGTTTTCCGGAAGGGCGGCACAATTCTGGGCTATAAAAGGTTGCTTCCTTCTCTTACTACTACTATGAATGCTCTGGGCAAATAATTCTTTCCCGGTGCCGGTATCACCAATTATTAAGATAGAGGAATCAGTCTGAGCAGCCTGCTCGGCATATTTTATTACCTTTTTTAATTTCTCATCCTCTCCCCTAATATCGGCAAAGGTATAAAAACCTCTCTCAGATTGATTATCTGTATATAATCTTTCCTGTAAACTGACAATTCGGTGGTATAATTCCTTGATCTTAGTAATATCTCTGGCTATTTCCAGTGCCCAGATCGTCCCGTTTTCCAAATAAATGGGAATAGTTGTACTGATCGTTGTAATCTTCTGGCCGTATTTATTTAAATATTCCTGTTGATTATCCCGAATTACCCTCCCACTCTTTAATGTCTGAAGCAGGGTACTACTCTCAGCGGTCAGGGAGGGAAAAACCTTCAACAAATTCTTCCCCAACACCGTACTTTTCTCCATATTCTCCAGCTCAGCCATTTTTTGATTATAGACAACCGTCATCCCCGTTTCATCGACAATATGAATCCCCTCATTAATATTATCCAGGATTATCTCCAGGTAATTATGATATTTCAAGCTTTACTCACCCTTTTATTTTATTCATTACCACTGCCTTAAACTTTAAAGTAAATACTTAAAAGTCCAGCGCTCTGCAAGCAGAGCCTTTGTTTATAATTATTAATAAATATTAATATTTATACATTCGCGGGTTTTGCTCAAATTCCTGTTTTTTTTACTGTTTTTTTTAAAAAAGGCTGTTGGTTTTTGCTACCAACAGCCTGGTCCCTCAAAATTCTGCTAAAATGTCCTCCAGGGGATAGTGTTTCATCGCAAAGGCTTCTGCCACTGCTTGATAAACCACTTTGCCATCATATACGTTTAGCCCTAAGGCCAGTGGGTAATTTTCCTTTAAGGCCCGCTTATATCCCTTGTTGGCCAATTCCAGGGCATAAGGTAGGGTAACATTTGTTAAGGCATAAGTGGAAGTCCTCGCTACCGCTCCGGGCATATTGGCAACTGAATAGTGAACCACTCCATGTTTGACAAAGACAGGTTCCGCATGGGTTGTGGCATAAGTTGTTTCAAAACATCCTCCCTGGTCAATCGCCACATCCACGATCACCGAACCCTCTTTCATCTCCTTGAGCATCTCTTCCGTGACCAGATTTGGTGCTTTAGCCCCAGGGATTAATACGGCCCCAATTACCAGATCAGCATCCCGGATCTCCTCGATGATATGATAGGGGTTTGACATAACTGTTTTTACCCGACCCTGGAAAATATCATCCAGATACCTCATTTGTGGAGCACTAATATCGAGGATTGTTACATCAGCACCCAGTCCGACTGCCATCTTGGCTGCATTAATTCCGACAATTCCTCCGCCGATAACAACAACTTTCGCCGGGGCTACCCCAGGAACTCCGCCTAATAATACTCCCCGGCCCCCCTGGGGTTTTTCCAGAAAACGGGCTCCGGCTTGAGTAGCCAACCGGCCTGCTACCTCACTCATCGGCGTTAATAACGGAAGCGAACCATCCGGCAGTTGGATCGTTTCATAAGCAATCGAAACAACCCCTTTTTCCATTAAAGCCTTGGTCAAGCACTCTTCCGCGGCCAGATGTAGGTAAGTAAATAAGATTTGGTCTGGTTTAAAGTAATCATACTCTACCGCTAGCGGCTCTTTTACTTTCATAATCATATCTGCTCTCGCAAATACTTCTGCTACCTGCTCCAGTAATTCAGCCCCTGCTTTGGTAAATTCTTGATTACTTATTCCGCTCCCCACTCCGGCATTAGTCTCGATGAAGACTTGATGGCCGGCTTCGCGAAGAGCCTTGACACCAGCCGGGGTAATCGCAACCCGGTTTTCATTATTTTTGATCTCCTTTGGCACACCAATAATCATGATCATTCCCCCTTACCGTTAATTTATCGGATTAAACCCTATCTCCTATCTACTTAACTACTATATCTTGTTTCATTATTTATTTCTTGACAAATCAATTTATTCCTGCATCAATAATCAAATATTTTTGAATATAGTTACGATCATTATCCATTTATAAAAAAGCACTCATCTGTATATTTTTCAAAATTTTAAAGAAACTAATATATTAAGGAGGTGGGTGATGAAAAAGCGAATTTCCAATAAAGAAAAGGGGATGGAAAGATTTAAAAAATTGAAGGATCTGGAAGTAGCGAAAGAACTTGAAACAAATCATGTCCCGACAAAAAAGGCTTTTAAACCGGAGCATCAGCACTCTATTCCTAAGTCCCGGCGAACCCCTCAAAAATAAAAACAGGGCTATCTCCAATATTTACTTTGGGATAGCCCCGGGTTTTTTTTATTATTACAGCCTGATCTCTATTTCCGCCTTTTCGCGTAGTTCAGTCACAAATTCATTCCATTTTTCCTGTTTTTTAGCAGAAAGTAATTGCTCGTTAATAGTGTCTTTAGCTTCTTCAAATGTGGTTGTCCCTGCTTCTTTCATCTCAGTTACCTTAATCAGATGATAACCAAACTGGGTTTTGATCGGTTTACTTACTTTATTCAATTCCAGAGCAAAAGCCGCATCTTTAAAGTCCTTGTCCATATTGCTGTTCTGACCAAAGAAACCCAGGTCCCCACCCTTTTCACCAGATGGACCGGTAGAATATTCCCGGGCCAGCTCGGCAAAATCAGCACCATTATTAATTTTATCCAGTACTTCTAATGCTTTCTCCTCTGTTTCCAATAAAATATGACTGGCCCTGATCTCCGCTTCATAGTTGTATTGTTCGATATTCTCATTATAGTAAGCTTCCACGTCCTGAATATCAACGGACAGCGGATCTAAGATCGCATTCTGTAATTCACCTAACAAAAATTGTTTTTCATTATTTTGCAGAAATGCTTCCTTATAAGCCTCCAGAGAATCAAAACCCTCCCCTTTAAGGGCTTCAACTAATTGCTCTTCGGTCATCCCTTGTTGAGTTAGAATATACTCTATTTGTCTGTTAAAGATTTCATCCTGTTTTTCCTGAGAAATAGTTAAATTTCTTTCCTCTGCTTCACCGACAAGTAACTTCTCCATAATCAGACCTTCGATAACAATCTTCCGATATTCATTCAAAACCTCTTTGCCGGCCTCGGTCGACAATAACACCTGAGCAAATTCACGATTACTCTGTAGTAATTGAATTAAAAACTGGTTTAAATTAGCGTACTGATCAACGGTATTGACCTCAATTTCTTCACCATTGACGATTGCGGCAATATTTTCAGCTTTTTCCGTTTCCTCCTCTGCCATAACTGGAATTGCCAGCAAAATGAAGATAAGCAAAGATAAGCCTATTTTTTTAATATTCATTTCAACTCTCCTTTTTATAAATTTAATAATGTCCATAGCTATTATATAACTTCTATCATCAATTTACAAGTAATCCTGTTATCAAAAGCCGCTGAACCGCTTAACATATTATAACAAATTTGAACAGCTATTATAATATTAATGAGGTGATAAAATGAAGTCTATTAAATTACGAAAAGTTGGCAATAGTTTTGGGTTTACGGTTCCAAAAGAGCTTATTGAAAAATATAACCTTAAAGAAGGCGAAGAATTACATGTTATTGAAAATAATGAAGGATTTACTTTAACACCATATAATCCAGAATTTACAAAATGGGCTACAGCTTTTAATAAAACTAATAAAAAATATAAAAATACTTTAAAGGAACTATCTAAATGAAAAATAATATCTTTATTCCTAAGGAACTAATTCTTTATTTCGATCATCAACTAAGTCAAACCTATGGTGGCACTTATGGAATCCGGGATGAAAAATTACTAGACTCTGCACTCGAACAAGCTAAAGCAACTTATGAAGGTAATTATTTACATGATACCTTAATCAAAATGGCCGCAGCATACGGCTATCACTTATGTAATAATCATCCATTTGTCGACGGGAATAAAAGAATTGCTCTTGTCGCCATGGATGTTTTCCTGCAAAGAAATGGCTTGGAAATTATTGCTTCAGAAAAAGAAACATACAAAATGATGATACAATTATCTTCAGGAGGATTTTCAAAAAAAGATTTAATAACTTGGCTGGAAAATAATACATCACTGTTAGCAGATTAAACCTTCCAAGATAAAGATATCCAGACAATCCTCAGATAGACTTTCTCTCAACAGTTCTCTATCATACCTGTTTTTCTTAAAGCAAGAAATAATCTTATTAATGCGCTCCTTATAATCTCGGCGAAAATTCGTAGATGAGGCCAAATCTCTGGACCTCCCTCCCAGATTCCGTGATGAGGGTTTCGAGATGATCGATAATCCTCAGGTGGGGTAATATGATCGCATTCAATTCTAAAATTATTGATAAACCATCTTCCAAAATACCATACGGCTTCTCTTGGATTAGGCTCCTCTGCTGTAACCGGTAGCTCTTTTGAAGATCTCCATTTTTCATTGTAATGCACTGATTTTTCATCACACTTTGGTATTGTAT
>JAKSCG010000098.1 GCA_022360715.1 Halanaerobiales bacterium | reverse complement strand
TTTAAGAATCGAAAACAGGTTTATCGTAATAAGCGAAAATTTAGCAGCGGTGTAAGCAGGTATCAAAATGAACCGCTTCATCGGTGTACGATCTGCGGGATTACTGAGCTTGATCACCCCCAGATGGAATTCAGGTATTGTTCAAAATGTGCCGGGAATTATGAATATTGTAGTGAACATTTAAAAAACCATCAACATGTCACCGAAGGGCAAGCGGAACCTTAATTTTAACCTAAAGGAGGTGGTTTGATGCAATCAAATAAGCAGATTGAAAGATTAGCCAAACAGAATGGAATAAAGTATTTTGGCGTTGCCGATCTCTCGTTGGCAACAGATGAAATAAAACGACAGGGCGGAACAGAGATTAGCAAATACCCGTATGCCATATCCCTGGGTATTGCTTTACTTAATAATATCGTTGATCAATTGCCACAACGACCTAAACGAGAAGTTATCGTAAATTACCGTCATCACGCCTATGATGTTGTTAATCAGCGCTTAGATCTAACTGCCTCGCTTATTGGCAGCTTTATTCAGGACAACGGCTATAATGTCTTACCGATTCCATCTTCTCAACAGGTTGATGAGCAAAGGATCTGTGCCGAATTTTCCCATAAATTAGCGGCACGTTTATCCGGGTTGGGATGGATTGGCAAGAGTTGTCTGCTGGTTACTCCGGAAAATGGCCCGAGGGTTAGGTGGGTTTCCGTTTTGACCGATTTACCACTGAAACCGACCGGTAGACCGCTTGAGGTAAGATGTGCTGATTGCAGTAAATGTGTAGATATTTGTCCGGTACATGCCTTTACCGGCAAATTATTTAATGAAGAAGAACCAAGAGAAGTCAGGTATGATGCCAAAAAGTGCAAAAGGTATTTTGAGCAGATGAAAAAAGCAGGACAGTTATCAGTTTGCGGGATGTGTTTATATATCTGTCCGCACGGACATAATGATTGAAAAAAACTGGCTTCCGGTTAAATTTAAGGAAGGGTGATTGGGATGATCGAACTTGCTTCTTACAATTACTTGGCCTTATCAGGCATAATTATCTTGGCAATGGGGGCATTATTTGTACTAGAATTCCTACTCAATTATTTTTTTAACCGGCTACCGGAGAAAAATATCAGTCTGCGGATCATGACGGCCAAGGTTGTAGAGATATTATTTAGTTTATTTATTTTAAATTTATTTGGTCTGTTGTCCCGCCAATTATTTTCTCTGCGCAGGCTTAACACCGGTTTAATCTTCCTGGGGATGGGGTTAGGATTGGCCCTATTGGTTTCCTACCTGTCCTATTCCGCCCTTAAGACCGGGAGATACGGAAAAAAATACAGTTTTATTCTGGCCAAGACGCCACGCGATCGGTTTTTTACCCTGATTACATTTGTGTTTTTAGTGGGTCCGGCCGAAGACCTGTTCTTCATCGGTTTTGTTCAAAATATATTAGCGGTAAGATTGGGTTGGATTTCAGTCTTAATCTATCTCCTGCTCTTTACCTTTTTCCACTACTTAAATGTCTTAAGCGGTGTAGAAGAGAACAGGGAGTTTTGGGTTATGTTGCCGATCAGGTTGGTGATATCAACCATATTATCGGTAAGTTTTCTCCTGACGGGGACGATCATTTATACATTGCTTATTCATAATCTATTTGATACCCTAAACTATCTAGCCCTTTTATCGGCCAGAAAAATACCGGAGCAAAAGAAAAGGGAGGAATGGTCTGATGAAGAGAAAAATTAAACAATTGATTAAAGACTTTGTCGAGCGCTACCAGGCCAGACGTGATATTCGTACAACCTGGCGCGAGCCGGCGGTTGCTTTTGCCGATGCCGAAGATCAATTATTTGCCGGGCTTAAGGAAGCGGTCAGTCCGTCTCATTATTTGCCCGGGGATTTTTTAAAAGATGCGGCAACAGTGATTACCTATTTTTTACCCTTTACTGAGCAAATAGTTCAGGATAATATTATTGGACGGGGTAGTGCGGAGACCTGGGCGATTGCCTATATTGAGACCAATCGGCTTATCGGTGAGTTAAATTGCTATCTCCAGCAAGAACTTGAAAAAGAGGCTTATCATACCGTTACAATTCCGGCCACCCATAATTTTGATCAAGACAGCTTACGCAGTGATTGGTCCCACCGTCATGTTGCCTATATTGCCGGACTGGGTAATTTTGGCCTGAATAATATGTTGATCACTGAGCATGGTTGCTGTGGACGTCTTGGTAGTCTGATTACCGATTTAAGGTTTGAGCCGACACCCCGCCCGGATCGGGAATATTGTCTATACAAAGAAAAGGGAGTCTGCCGGAAGTGTCTCGCTCGCTGTGTTACTACTGCCCTTAAAACTGACTCTTTTGACCGGCGGAGATGTTATGCGCTTTGTCTGGAAAATGCCGACCATTATCGTGATTTAGGCCTGGCTGATGTCTGTGGTAAGTGCCTGGTCAATCTACCCTGCTCGTTAAGAAATCCGGTAAAGGTTTAAATTTTGGGGGATAAAAAGAAAACCTCCCAGGAAGGAAAAGAGGGGGTTTTATTGTATTTATATAATAAATAATAAAAAAATTCAAAACTTTGAAAGGGGTTAGCTAATTAAGATGGGTAATTTTTCCGGACTGGACCGAATTATCGAAAAATATAGCGATCAACCAGGAAAGCTGATTCCGGTCTTACATGAAGTCCAAGAAGAAATCGGTTATTTATCACTGGCAGTACAGCAGTATTTGGCGGAAAGACTTAAATTACCCTTAAGCAAGATCTACGGGGTGGTTAGTTTTTATTCCTTTTTTAATACCGAACCCCGGGGACAACATATTATCGGTGTCTGTATGGGGACTGCTTGCTATGTCAAAGGGGCCGGCAAGATTTTGGAAAAGCTCAAGAGCGAACTGGCGATTGAAATGGGGCAAACCAGTGCGGATCAACGATTTACTTTAACGATTACCCGGTGCCTGGGAACATGTAGTATGGCCCCGGTTTTAATGATTGATGATCAGCTGTATGGCACGGTCAGGACCACAGAAGTGGCCGGGATTTTGAACAGATACTGAGCCGGAATCGAAAAAAAGGGGGAGAGCTCGTTGGTGAAGAAAGAAGTATTGCTCTGTACCGGTACTGGTTGCCTTTCAGCCGGGGCCGAGCAGATCTGGGATAAACTCAAGGAGGAACTAGCTAAATTTAAGCTAAATGATCGATATTCCACCAGACGGGTGGTAAAAAAGACCGGCTGTCTGGGTCCCTGTAGTCTTGGTCCGATGATGGTCATTAATCCGGACGGAAACCTATATGTCAAGCTTAAAGTAGCTGATGTCGAGCGGATCGTTAGCGAAGATTTTATTGGGGGGAATCCGGTAAAAGAGCTGATGATTGAAGGTGACCGGCCGAAGATTACTGCTTTAAGCGACCTTAATTTTGTTAAAAACCAGCAAAAAATAGTCCTCAATAGGATGGGAAAGATCGATCCGGAAAGGATTGAAGATTATCTGGAAGCAGACGGTTATCAGGCTGTAAAAAAGGTTTTAACCGAGATGACACCGGCCCAGGTAATCGCTGCCCTTAAGGCTTCAGGATTGCGTGGCAGAGGCGGGGCCGGTTTTCCGACTGGCCGGAAGTGGGAGTTAGCAAAGAGAGCGGTAGGGGAGCTAAAATATATAGTCTGTAATGCCGATGAGGGAGATCCCGGTGCCTTTATGGATCGGACTATTTTGGAGGGAGATCCCCATAGTATTATTGAGGCGATGGTGATTGCCGGATATTCGATCGGAGCGAAACAGGGGTATATTTATGTTAGGGCGGAATACCCGCAGGCGATTAAGCATATGAGAACGGCAATTAGAAAGGCTGAAGATAATAATTATCTCGGTCCGGCACTTTTCGGCACTAATTTTGGTTTTAAGCTGGAAATCCGGGTAGGGGCCGGGGCCTTTGTCTGTGGTGAAGAGACAGCATTATTGGCCTCGATCGAAGGGGAGAGGGGGCAGCCCCGTCCCAAACCTCCGTATCCGGTTACTTCCGGATTATGGGGTAGGCCTACTGTGATCAATAATGTGGAGACACTGGCCAATATTCCCTCAATTATCTTAAAGGGAAGCAAATGGTTCAGCAGTATCGGTACGGAAAAGAGTAAAGGGACCAAAGTCTTTGCGATTGCCGGTGATGTTTGTTATACCGGTTTAATTGAAGTTCCAATGGGAGTCACTTTACGGGAGATTATCTATGAGCTGGCCGGGGGAATACCGGCCGGCAAAAAATTTAAGGCGGCCCAGATCGGCGGCCCTTCAGGTGGAACCATCCCGGAACAATATCTGGATATGGCGATTGATTATGAGTCCCTGCAAGAGATTGGTGCGATTATCGGGTCAGGCGGTTTAATTATTATCGATCAGGATAAGTGTATGGTTGATGTCGCCCGTTTTTTCCTGGAATTTACCCAGGATGAATCCTGTGGAAAATGTGTCCCCTGTCGGATCGGTACCAGGCGAATGTTGGAGATCTTAGAAAGGATTGTGAGCGGAGCAGGACAGGAGGGAGATCTGGAAAAACTGGAAGCGCTGAGCCGGACGATAAAAGAGACTTCGCTCTGTGGTTTGGGCCAGACGGCTCCTAATCCGGTTTTAAGCACGATTAAATTTTTCCGGAATGAATATGAAGCCCATATCAGTGAAAAGCGTTGCCCCAGTAAGCAGTGTCAACATTTGAGGACTGCCTATCAGATCAAGGGAGAAGACTGTCGCGGCTGTGCTCGCTGTGTTAAGGTTTGTCCGGTCGAAGCGATCAGTGGCCAGCTCAGGGAAGCTCATTATATCGATCAAAGCAAGTGTATAGTTTGTGGGGCTTGTCTTGAAGTCTGTCCGGTTCAGGCGATCTCATAACCAGAGGAGGAAAAGCAGATGAAGCTCTATTTTAACGGCCACGCTTATGATGTCAAAGCAGAGAATACGATCCTGCAAGCTGCGGCGGAGGTCGAAGTTAAAATCCCGACATTATGCTATAGTCCGCACCTCAGTATTTCCGGGGCTTGTCGTTTATGTCTGGTTGAAGATGAAACAACAGGAAAACTGCTTGCGGCCTGTAGTACACCGATTAGTCCGGGAATGCGCCTGCAAACCGAAAGTCAAAGGGTGGTTGCGGCCAGAAGAGAGATCCTGGATCTACTCCTCTCTGACCATCCCCTTGATTGTTTGACCTGTGAGGCTAATGGGGATTGTCAGTTACAGGACCTGGCCTATCAATATGACATTACAGAATCAAGTTTTGGAAATAAAAAAGAACGTAGGTTTGAATTGTCCGATGAAAATCCCTTTATTCAGTTTGATCCCGATAAATGTATTATCTGTGGCAAGTGTATCCGGGCCGACCAGGAGGTTCAGTCTTCGGCGGCGATCGACTTTGTGGAGCGGGGCTTTCAAATTCGGGTCGGGACACCCTTTGAACAGGGACTGGGTAGTGATTTGTCCAGCTGTGTTTTTTGTGGTCTTTGTGTGGAATACTGTCCAAGCGGGGCCTTAATTTACAAACCGGCGCTCGGGAAAGGCCGCTCTTATCAATTTACCAGGGTTCAAACAACCTGTCCGTATTGTGGTGTAGGCTGCCAACTGGAGTTGCAGGTCAAAGATAACCAGGTAATCCAGGTCGGCTCGGTTTTTCAACCCGGTTCACCCAATCCCCGCGGAGAGACCTGTGTTAAAGGTAGGTTTGCTTATGATTATATCAATCACCCGGATCGACTGACAACCCCTTTGATTAAAAAAGGGGGGGAATTTATCGCCGCTGACTGGGAGGAAGCCCTCAACCTGGTGGCTAATCGTTTGCTGGAGATAAAAAATAGAGACGGGAGCACAGCCATTGCGGGGCTAAGCTCGGCCAAGTGCACCAATGAGGAAAACTATTTGATGCAGAAATTTATCCGGGCGGTAATTGGTAATAATAACATTGATCACTGTGCCCGGCTTTGTCATGCCTCGACCGTAGCCGGACTGGCCCGGGCGTTTGGTTCAGGGGCGATGACTAATTCCATTGCCGAAGTGGAGCAATCCGATGTCATCTTGATTATCGGTTCTAACCCGACGGAAAACCATCCCGTGATTGCCAGTAAGATTAAGAGGGCGGTTAAAAAAGGTACAAAATTAATTGTTGCTGATCCGCGCCGAATCGAACTTGCCCAAATGGCTGATCTTAAAATACAGCAAAGACCCGGAACTGATGTGGCCCTGATCAACGGGATGATCCACCTGATCATCAAGGAGGGTTTATATGATCAGGAATTTATTAGTGAACGAACGGAGAACTTTGCGGCGGTCCAAGCAATGGTTAATGACTACTCACCGGAAACAGCAGCTAAAATTACCGGTGTTCCGGCTGAACGGATCAGGGCGGCGGCCCGGTTATATGCTAAGGCACAAAGGGGAGCAATTTACTTTGCAATGGGTATTACCCAGCATCATACCGGAACCGATAATGTCCTTTCCCTGGCTAATCTGGCGATGTTAACCGGTAATATCGGCCGGGAAGGAACCGGGGTTAACCCGCTCCGGGGACAGAATAATGTGCAGGGTGCCTGTGATATGGGAGCATTGCCCAATGTTTATCCCGGTTATCAGCCGGTTGACCGTGATGAAAATCGGCAGAAGTTTGCCCAGGCCTGGAATACATCGTTATCTACTGAGGTAGGATTAACTGTTGTCGAAATGTTTAATGCCGTCGATCAACAGATTAAAGCGATGTATATTATGGGAGAAAATCCGATGCTTTCCGACCCGGATCAGCATCACATCAGCACTGCTCTGCAAAAATTAGATTTTCTGGTAGTTCAGGATATTTTCCTGACCGCGACAGCGCAATTTGCCGATGTAGTCTTTCCGGCCGTCAGTTTTGCCGAAAAAAACGGTAGCTTTACCAATACCGAACGGCGGATTCAGTTGGTCAATCAGGCTATTCAGCCGCCAGGTCAGGCCCGGGCCGACTGGGAGATCATTGCAGCCCTGGCCCGGAAGATGGGGTATCCGATGTACTATACCAGCCCGGCCGAGATTATGAACGAAATTGCTTCCTTAACCCCAATTTACGGGGGGATTCAGTTTGAACGTCTACTCGGAGCAGGTATCCAATGGCCCTGCCGGGATAAAAATTGTACCGGGACGAAATACTTACATCAAGGCAGATTTACCCGGGGCCGGGGTAAATTCCATCCGGTTACTTATCTTCCCCCGGCGGAAGAAGCCGATCAAGAATATCCGTTTATCATGATGACCGGGAGGATGCTATACCACTTCCATACCGGGACAATGACTCGCCGTTCCCGGGTGATCGATCACTACGAAGCACAGGCCTATGTAGAGATCAACAAAAAAGATGCCCGGAAATTAGGGATTGATCATCAGGACCGGGTCCGGGTAATCTCCCGGCGGGGCGAAGTAGAGACCTATGCCCGGGTTGGGGAGAGAGTAAAAACCGGCCAGCTTTTTATGCCTTTCCACTATGCGGAGAGCCCGGCTAACCGGCTGACTAACTCTGTCCTGGACCCGGTTGCGAAAATACCGGAACTAAAGGTGACCGCTGTCAAAATCGAGAGGATATGCTGAGGATGAATGCGATCTTATTGGCCGGCGGTCAAAGCTCAAGATATGGTAGAAATAAGGCTTTGATTAATTTCCGGGGGGAAATGATGATCAAAAAAATCAGCACCGTTTTACAGGCTGTTTTTGAGAAGGTTTATGTAGTGGGAACCCCCTGGACCGATTATTCCTTTTTAAACGGGGTTATTTTGCTGGAAGATATTGTAGCGGAAAAAGGCCCGCTGGGAGGGCTGTATACCGGTTTGACTTATTCTGATACTGAGTATAACTATTTAACGGCTTGTGATATGCCGTTTATTACCATCAATTATCTCAACTTTGTCTTGAATTGTGGTGGTGAATATGATATTCTAATTCCGGAATATCGGGGGCATCTTGAACCCCTGGCGGCAGTTTACCGGCAGAGTTGTCTCCCTTTTATCGCTGATTCCATCACAGCTAATTATCTAAAGGTCAAGAGTTTTTTTCCGGCAGTAAAGGTCAGAATCCTCAAAGAGACGATGCTCCGTCAGGCCGGCGATCCGGAACGCCTTTTTTATAATATCAATCAGCAAAGCGACCTGAAAACGGTTCGGAAATTGTTGGAGGCGCACTGAATGGAACTATTTGAGAGTTTTACGATTACCCGGATCCGCGATCAAGAGGTGCGGCAAGAAGAAGACCTGGTCGTCCGGGAATTTCCCTTAAAAATCCTGCTTAATCAGCAAGAACTGGTCACCCTTGTCTGTAGTCCGGTTAAACTGGATGAACTGGCGGTTGGGTTTCTCTTTTCCGAAGGTTTGCTGAAGAGCAGGGATGATATTTTATTGTTGGAGCAAAAGGAAGACCGGCTTGCGCTTACTTTAGCCGAAGCCGATTTAAAAACCACCGGCTTAAAAAATCGGATTATTACCAGTGGATGTGGGAGGAGCATGATTTATACCGATTTAAACGGCACTGGTTTAAAAAAAGTGCGAACGCAACTACAGATTGAAGCGGAGAAACTATTGGAATGGAGTATTGCCCTGGCCCAACAGTCCGAACTCTTTAAAAAGACCGGTGGTGTACATAATTCCCTGTTGGTCGATGTGGGTAGTGATTGGCAGGCATTTCGCGAAGATATTGGACGTCATAATACAGTAGATAAGTTAATTGGACATTTGATCTTAAACGGGCTCCCGGCGGCGTCTAAAATATTACTGACCAGTGGCCGGATCACGGCCGAAATATTATTAAAGACAGCCCGGATCGGGTTGCCGATGGTAGTCTCGGCCTCTGCTCCTACTGACCTGGCAATCCGGTTGGCTTATCGCCTGGGGATAACTTTGGTCGGTTTTGTCCGCGGTAAACGGATGAATATTTATACCCACCGGGAAAGGATTGGCTCCTGGCCGGGTAGCTGCAAATAGAGCTAAAGGGGGAGGACTGGATGAAAGCCCTGGTCTTTCAAGACAATCAACTACAATTAATTGAAAAGCCTCGACCGGTGCCGGTAGCAGACCAGGTATTAATCCGGGTTAAGTGGGCCGGGATTTGTAATACAGACCTGGAAATTACCCGGGGATATCTGGGCTTTAACGGAGTATTGGGACATGAGTTTATGGGTATTGTACACGAGGACCCGGCCGGTCAGCTACAAGGGCAAAGGGTAACCGGTTCGATTAATCTTCCCTGTGGCAGTTGTGATGCCTGCCGGCAGGGTCGGGTTAATCATTGTATTAAGATCAAAGTGATCGGAATCAAGGCCAGGGACGGGGCTTTTGCCGAATATATGACTCTGCCCCGCGCTAATATTCACCGCTTACCTGCGGAAATTAGCGATCAAGAGGCTGTTTTTATTGAACCACTGGCTGCCGGAATTGAAATTGTTGAAAAGAATCATCT
The DNA here is from genome assembly GCA_022360715.1 of Halanaerobiales bacterium. Taxonomy (GTDB): domain Bacteria; phylum Bacillota; class Halanaerobiia; order Halanaerobiales; family DTU029; genus JAKSCG01. The sequence continues at coordinate 34,080 of JAKSCG010000098.1, read as the reverse complement.
GAAACCGACCGATCGAATTCTGGTGCTGGGAGACGGAAAATTAGGTTTGCTGACTGCACTGGCTTTATGGGCGATGGGTTATCATATTCATCTGGCCGGGAAGCATCAGCATAAGCTAAAGATTGTCCGGCAGCTGGAGATACCTACCTTTACTGCTGAAACGATCAGTGGTAATTTCGATGTAGTTATTGATTGTACGGGGAGTGTTTCCGGGTTGGAGATGGCTTTGGACCTGGTCCGAGCCGAGGGAAAAATTATTCTGAAGACTACGATTACTAAGCCAATAGCACTGGATATAAGTAAGGCCGCTGTCAATGAGATAACGATCAGCGGTTCACGCTGCGGTCCTTTTGAGCCGGCGCTCCGGCTCTTGCGGCGGAATAAACTGCCGATTACCGCCTTAATCGACTGTGTGTATCCCCTGGAGCAGGGTGTTAAGGCCTTTGCCCGCGCCAGTGAAAAAGGGGTGTTAAAGGTTTTACTGAAAATTTTTTAAAGGGGAGAGAGTAATGCCAGAGAAAAGGTTTTTGCCAATACTCAAAGTAAATTCAGCAGATATTAAAACCAGGGTGTTAACCTGCGGTGATCCGGTCCGGGCAGCAATGATTGCCGGGGAGCTCGATCGGGCTGAGGAGATAGCATATAACCGAGAATACCGGTTGTTTAACGGGGAAAAAGACGGGGTAGAGCTGACGGTGGTTTCACATGGCGTAGGGGCTGCCGGGGCGGCAGTCTGTTTTGAAGAGTTGATTCAAGGGGGCGCCCGGATGATCATTAGAATCGGGACTGCCGGCTCACTAAACCGGGAGATCAGGGATGGGGATATTATTGTAGCCAGTGCGGCAGTTCGGGAAGACGGATTGACCGATAAATTAATCGCTTTATCATATCCGGCGGTGGCCAGTTATCAACTGGTCAATAAGCTGGAAGAGGCGGGAAAGGAGTTGGGGATTAAATCTTCTACCGGCATTGTTCTGACTACGGCGGCCTTTTATCCCGAACTGGAGGGGGTGCCCAATAAATATTTTAGTCAGGCGGGGGTGATTGCCGTAGAGATGGAGGCCAGTGCCTTATTTGTCATTGCTGGTCTGCACGGGGTTGCGGCCGGTGCTGTGCTGGCCATTGACGGCATGGCGATTAATTTTGACGGGAGTAATTATAATCCGCACCGGGTTGAGGTTGATCAAGCGATTCAGGATGAAATTAAGCTGGCAATTAAAGCGATTGTTTCGTGAAAGGTTTTTGACATTTGATTAATCTTGATTTATAATGGAGAGTGGAAATTGAATAAACCTCGTATAATTGTGAAGATATGGTTCGCAAGTTTCTACCGGTTAGCCGTTAAACTAACTGGACTACGAGGAAGTGCACCTAGGGTTCCGCTTACCAATAAGGCTGGTCCGAGTGGTGCAGGTATTATTATAGTTAGCCGATAATACTACACCGTAGGGAAAAAAGCCCGGACGGATAGGTTCCTCCACCTTATTAAGGAAAGGGATCTATCTTCCGGGTTTGTTTAATTTACATTTGGAGTGTAGCTCATTATTTTAAAAAAATTAAGGGGGAAGGTTTAATGTCGAAAAAAGGATTGTTAATCATTGTTGCTTTGCTTACGGTTACCGCAATTTTTGTTAACGGAGTGGCTCGGGCGGAAGGAAGATTTGCCATTGTTTTTGCGACCGGGGGTCTCGGTGATAAGTCTTTTAACGATTCAGCTTTTGCCGGCATGGAAAAAGCGGTGGCTGAACTGGGAATTGAGTATGATCGGGCCGAACCGACTGCTATTGCCGAATATGAAAGTTTTTTAACCCGATTTGCCGTTACCAGGAGATATGACTTGATTATCTCAATTGGTTTTGACCAGGCCGATGCCCTGAGTAAGGTTGCCCAGCATTTTCCTGAGCAGCGATTTGCGATTGTGGACATGGTAGTGGAGCAGCCTAATGTCGCCTCCTATATCTTTGCTGAACAGGAGCGGGGCTTTTTAATCGGGGTTGCTTCGGCGCTGATGACTACCCGCAGTGCTGATCCAAAGGTTAATCCGGCTCGAAAAATCGGCGTGATCGGCGGAATGAAAATTCCTTTGATCGATGCCAATATAGCAGGGTTTTACGCCGGGGCGAAATTTGTTGACCCGGAAGTGGAAGTAATCCATTCCTATGTAGGGGCCTGGGACGACCCGACCAAAGGCAAGGAGTTGGCCCTTTCGATGGTTGAACAAGGTGTTGATATTATCTGGGGAGCAGCGGGCCGCTCCGGTCTGGGTGTAATTAAAGCGGCGGCCGAGAAGGATTGTTACGCCATCGGTGCTGACTCCGACCAGGGTCATCTAGCCCCGGACAACGTCCTGACAAATGGGATGAAGTATGTAAACAATACCGTTTTCCTGGCGATTGAGCAGGTATTAAACCAGCAGTTTGCAACCGGGATTCATGTCCTGGGGGTGAAAGAGGGGGCACTCGGTTATTCCCGGAGCCTGCTTCCGGCTGAGGTTGTCGGCCAGTTAGAAGCAGTTAAGACCAGGCTGATTAATGGTGAGATTGAAATTCCGGCCAGTCTGGCCGAATAAAAAAGGAATCGATCCGGGAAATCAACCCCGGATCGATTGAATTCTTTAGTTATTTTTGCCTTCAGGAGTGATTTAATGAATGTTGTCGAGCTAAAAAATATCAGCAAATCTTTTGGTAATAGTTTAGCTAACGATTCGATTGATCTCGCGGTTAAAAGGGGTGAGATCCACTGTCTGCTCGGGGAAAATGGGGCGGGAAAAACTACGTTGATGAAGATCCTTTTTGGTCTTTATTCCCAGGATCAGGGTAGTATCTTGATTAACGGAGCAGAAGTGGAGATTAAAAGCCCCCGTCAAGCGATCGAACTCGGTCTCGGGATGATCCATCAACATTTTATGCTGGTCGGTCGGTTAACGGTTACTGAGAATATTATCGCAGGCCGGGAACCCAGGCGGGGAATTTTGATTGATTACGCGGAGGGAATGCGACAGGTCAAGGAATTAACCGCTACTTATCAGCTTAGTGTTAATCCGGGGGCCCGGGTAGAAGACATCTCGATTGGGGAGCAGCAGCGGGTAGAGATCCTGAAAGCCCTGTACCGCCAGGCTGAGATCTTGATCCTGGACGAACCGACCGCTGTTTTAACACCACAGGAAACAGGAGAATTATTTGCTGTCCTGAAAAAATTGAAAGAAAGCGGTAAAACCATTATCTTTATCACTCACAAGTTGAAAGAGACAATGGCGATCTCGGATCGGGTTACCATTTTACGGGACGGAAAGAAAGTTGCTACTATTGCTACGTCAGCAACAAGTCCGACCGAATTAGCCCGGCTGATGGTCGGTCGGGAGGTTATTTTAAGGGTAAAAAAAGCAGCAGCTATGGTCGGTAAGACTGTCCTGCAAGCAGATCATCTTACTTATTATCATAAAAAAAATAATCGCCAACTGGAGCAGCTCTCCTTTGTGATTAAAGCGGGAGAGATCCTGGGGGTGGCCGGGGTAGAAGGTAACGGACAACAGGAATTGGAAGAACTGATCACCGGACTTAGCAGAAATAGCCAGGGAAAAATCTTTTTTAAAGGAAAAGATATAAGCAGTTGGAGTATCAGAGAACGACGCTATGCCGGAATCGGGCATATCCCTTCTGACCGGCTTAAACGGGGTTTAATCCCTGATTTTAACCTGGAAAAAAATCTGATCCTGGGTAGTGAATGGCAGCAACCCTATGCCAGAAAGGGTTTTCTCGACTATAAGGTAATCAGAGAGAACAGTAAAGTTATTATTGAGCGATTTAGGATCAAAACCTCCGGTAGCCAGGCTTTGGTGCAAGACCTTTCCGGCGGGAATCAACAGAAAGTGATTATTGGTCGGGAATTAAGGCGGGAACCGGAGCTGATTGTGGCGGCCCAACCGACCCGGGGGGTTGATGTCGGTGCGATTGAATATATTCATAAGCTGTTATTAAAGATGAGGGAAGAAGGGAAAGGGGTTCTCCTGATCTCGGCCGAGCTCGATGAATTACTTAGCTTGAGTGATCGGCTGATTGTCCTTTATGAGGGAAGAATTGTTGCGAGCGGGAATACGGTTGATTTTACGGAAGCAGAACTCGGTTTGTTGATGGCCGGCCAGGGCCGGGGAGGTGTCAAAAATGGTCCGACTGAATAAGTTAAAGGATCAGCAAGGAATTATCTTTAATTTACTTTATTCGGTGGTAGCGATTGTAATTGCCCTGTTGTTGGGAGGGATCTTGATTTACCTCTCCGGTCACGATCCGGGCAAGGCGTATTATCATCTTGTTTACGGTGCGTTCGGTAATTCGTATAACCTGGCCCAGACCCTTCTTAATTCCACCCCGCTGATTTTTACCGGATTAGCAGTAGCGATTGGTTTTCAAAGTGGATTATTTAATATCGGTGGAGAAGGTCAGCTGTATTGGGGAGCTCTGGCAACTGCAGTAACTGCCCTGACATTTCCCCATCTGCCGGGATTAATTTTGTTACCGCTGGCTTTGCTGGCCGGGGCGTTGGCCGGGGGATGCTGGGGGGTTATCCCCGGTTATCTTAAGGCCCGGACCGGGGCACATGAGGTAATTACTACGATCATGTTGAACTATATCGCTATCCTGGCGACGACTTTTTTACTGCGAAACTATTATAAAGAAGCCGGCCCGGTTGATCAAACCCCGCTGATAGCGGAGTCGGCCCGGATGGCTGAATTGATTCCCTTTACCCGGCTGAGCTGGGCGATTTTCCTGGGTTTAGCAGTAGTTGTACTCAGTGACTATCTCCTCAAAAAGACTTCAATTGGTTATGATATCCAGGCTGTCGGTAAGAATAGTGCGGCGGCTGAGTATGCCGGTATATCTGTACCCGGGATCTATATTTTGACGATGGGTTTTAGTGGTGCGGTAGCAGGACTAACCGGTAGTACGCTCGTGCTGGGTCTTTTTAACCGCTTTATTACCAATTTTTCTCCCGGGTATGGTTTTACCGGGATCGCGGTAGCTGTGTTGGGTCGGAATAGGCCCTGGGGTGTATTGCTGGCTGCCCTGCTTTTTGGGGCACTGGAGGCCGGTGGTATGTCAATGCAGCTATATGCCAGGATTCCGGCTGATTTGATGAGGATTATCCAGGGACTGGTGATCCTCTTGGTTGCTGCCCCGGCCTTTATTCAGTTGCTGGTAGGGTCGCTGCTGAACAGACCGGGAGGTGGAGCGAAATGAATGAGCTACTTGCTTTAATCTTTAACTTAAATACTCTGGCCGCAGCGCTCAGGATGGCTACCCCGCTTGCTCTGGCAGCGATGGGTGGGGCTTTTTCCGAACGGGCCGGGATCATTAATCTGGGACTGGAGGGTCTGATCTTAACCGGGGCTTTTGCCGGGGTATTGGGTAGTTACTATAGCTCATTACCCTGGCTGGGCGTACTCCTGGCGATGATTGCCGGGGGTGGATTTGCCGCCCTTTTTGCCCTGTTTACGATCAGATTTAAGGCCGATCAAGTGGTGGCCGGGGTAGGTTTAAACATGCTGGCCCTCGGTCTTACCACCTGGCTGATGCAGGTTTTATGGGGGAGCAGGGGTTCATCGCCTAATGTTAACGGTTTACCGGAAATTACCATTCCTTTACTGGGGCGGCTCCCTTTCGTTAAAGTATTTTTTATTGAACAATCACCCCTGGTCTTGATCATGTTAGTGGTAATTATTGCCGGTTGGTATTTATTATTCAAAACCCCACTGGGTTTACGGATTAGAATGACCGGGGACCATCCGACCGCTGCTGATACTGTCGGGATTAATGTTAGAGCAATTCAGTATTTTTGTGTAATCTTCAGTGGAGTCCTGGCCGGTCTGGGCGGTGCTTATCTTTCGTTGGGACATTTGAATTGGTTTAGTGTTAATATGTCGGCGGGCCGGGGTTATATGGCCCTGGCCGCCAATATCTTCGGCCAATGGAATCCACTGGGCGGATTCGCGGCCAGCTTACTTTTTTCCTTTACCGATGCGGTACAGATGAGATTACAGGGCTTAAACCTCAGTATTGCCAATGAATTAATTCAGATGTTGCCTTATTTATTGACAATTGTTGTGCTGGCCGGGGCGGTTTTACGCTCCCGGCCGCCGGAAGCCCTGGGTAAACAAAATCAAGGTGGTGATGAGTAATGGAAAAGAAGAGTGAGACGAGCAAATACTTTGATACCCTTGCCATCCACGGTGGCGAGGGGAAAAAGCCGGAAAATGCCTTAAATAACCCGATCTTTATGACTTCTACCTTTAGCTTTGATAGCCTGGAGACAGCGGAAAAAACCTTTTCCTTTGCAACTGATGATTACGTATATACCCGGGGGAATAATCCGACCCTGAAAGTGCTGGAGCAGAAAATGGCCCTGTTGGAACAGGGTGTAGATGCGGTTGCTTTTGCTTCCGGAATGGCGGCGATCTCTTCCGGCCTTTTTTCGCTGCTAAAACCGGGGGATGAACTGATTGCCCACCGGGTTATATATGGTTCTACCCATAATCTGATTAGCAATTTGTTACCGGCATATGGAATCAAAACAAAACTGATTGATCTCTGCTCAACCGAAAACCTAGCAAAGGTGCTGACACCGCAAAGTCGGGTTGTCTTTTTGGAAACACCGGCCAATCCCACTCTCGAGATCATCGATATCCGGAAAATAAGTGAGCTTATTGCCGGACAAGGGATTAGACTGGTAGTCGATAATACCTTTGCTACCCCTTATTTGCAACGACCCCTGGAGTTGGGGGCTGATCTGGTCGTTCATAGTGCAACTAAATACATCAGTGGACATGGTGATGCTTTAGGCGGAATCGCTATTTCAGGTGATCAGGACTATATCGATCAACTCAAGTTTGCTTATATGTGTGAACTGGGTGGAGTGTTAAGCCCGTTTAACGGCTGGCTCCTTTTAAGGGGTTTAAAAACATTAGGGCTGCGGATGAGGTGTCATCAGGAAAATGCCGTCAAGGTAGCTGAGTTTTTACAACAGCACTCCCGCGTGAAAAAGGTTTATTATCCCGGGTTATCCGCTCATCCCGGCCATCAAGTCGCCCGGTCACAAATGGACGGATTTGGAGCAATTATTGCTTTTGAACTGGCCGGCGGTCTATCTGCCACCAAAAATCTGCTGAATAAGCTGAAACTGATTAAATTAGCCGTAAGTCTCGGTGACACTGAGACCCTGATTGAATACCCTTTTGCCATGACCCATCGTTCTTATTCACCGGAAGAGCTCCACACACTGGGATTAACTGCTGAACTGGTCAGACTTTCGATCGGCCTGGAGGATAGTCGAGACCTGATCACTGATCTGGAACAGGCCCTGGGGTAATATTTTTCCACTCCGCGTAAATTGCAAGATTTAACTATTGAATATTACCATAGCTTGGGTATATAATAAAAGGGAAGAGATTCTAAATTATCAAAATGGGGTGAAGAGATCAAGACATTAATTATTGGACACCGAGGGGCAATGGGTAGCGCTCCGGAAAATACGGCAGTTTCCTTTAAGCAGGCCCTTGCGGCCGGGGCTGACGGCGTCGAATTGGATCTGCACCTGACCCGGGATCGTCAACCGGTGGTCATCCATGATCAAAGCGTTGACCGGACGACTGATGGCAAGGGCTTGATTAAGGACTTGACGCTCAAGGAAGTAAAACAACTGGATGCCGGGGGCAAGTTTGGCTTATCATTTGCCCAGGAAGAAATACTTACCCTGGCCGAGACTCTGGAACTGGTTAAGAAGGCTAAAGTGATTAATATTGAGCTAAAGAGCGGTCCCATTATTTATGACGGGATTGAAGAAATGGTGCTGGCCGAAATAAAAAATTTTGGACTGGAGTCCAGCGTGCTTATATCTTCCTTTAATCATTATAGTATTGTAAAAGTGAAAGGATTAGCGCCGGGAATTAAATGTGGGCTGCTGTACATGGCCGGTCTTTATCAGCCCTGGCTTTACGCCAGAATGGTAGCGGCTGAGGCCATTCATCCCTATTATCCGGGGGTATTGCCCCCGATCGTTGCGGGTTGTAGGGAAGCAGGGATTGAGCTTAATGTTTTCGGAGCCAATCGCGAGGAAGAGTTAGCCCGACTGCTTAAACTGGGAGTTAACATGATTATTACCGATTATCCGGACAGGGCTTTACGACTACGAGAGCAGATCTGTACTGGGGGTGGATAAGTTTGCCGTACATAACATCATTACTGCAAGACAAAGACCAAAATAAATTATCTTATGGCAAGACTATTTTTATAGGACTAGGTTTTCTAATTATAATGGCGACCTGGAGTTTATATAATGCCTTTGTACCAATCTTTTTAAAACGCTTTGTGGCCGGGGAGACATTGATCGGATTGATTATGACTTTAGATAATATCGCTGCAATTACCCTGCAACCCTATTTTGGGGCATTAAGTGACAACACTTATTCCCGTTTTGGCCACCGGATGCCTTTTATGATCATCGGTATTCCGATAGCTGCTTTATTTTTTGCCTTAATTCCCCTGGCCGATAACTTCTGGTTGCTGCTGGTCTTTATTATCATTATGAATTTGGCCATGAGCGTTTTTCGTTCCCCTACCGTTGCCCTGATGCCGGATCTGACCCCTTCCCCTTTACGCAGTAAAGCCAACGGCGTAGTTAATTTTATGGGGGGAGTAGGGGCGATTTTAACCTATGGCCTGGCTGCCCGCTTATATGAGCTGAACCCGGCTTTCCCCTTTATTCTCTTTTCCTTACTCTTGTTAGTAATTTTACTGGCTTTTCTGATGAAGTTAAGAGAGCCGGAGCGCCCCAGGACAGGAGAACAGATTAAGATCTGGCAGATTGTCGGGGAGATATTTCGGACCCGGGAGCGGAGGATTTTATATATTTTAATGGCAATATTTTTCTGGTTTTTTGGTTATGCCGGGGTTGAAACCTTTTTTACCCTGTACGGCAGGAACTACTTATTGATCAAGGAAAGTACCGCTGCTCAGGCGCTCCTCTTTTTTTCGTTGACCTTTGTTCTTTTTGCTATTCCCAGCGGTATCCTGGCCGGGAAGTATAGCCGAAAAAAGATTATTACGATTGGGATTATTGGTTTAATTGTCGTTTTTAGTGGACTGGCTTTGACCAGTGACCTGTTGGTGATCCGTTTGGTTTTATTAATTGGCGGGATTTTTTGGGCTTTTATTAATATTAATTCTTACCCGATGGTCGTGGACCAAGCCGGCGATAAAATTGGGGCTTATACCGGAGTCTACTATTTTTTTTCAACTATTCCGGCTATTTTAGCACCGGTTTTTGTCGGGTTTTTAATTGAACGGCTCGGTTACGGAATTCTTTTTATCAGCGCGATTTTTTCCTTTATGCTGGCGTTATTCTTTATCCTGAAGATCAAGGATTAACCGGCGGTAGGCCGGCCAAGTTACTTTTGACAATTCCGATTTACTTCTACCCAGTTTACCCTTAACTATGGTTTGTTGATAGTTAAGGGCTTTTTTTTGTGACAATTTAAAAAAACTACTTGAATGTATATACTATATTATGTATAATAATGCAAAAGGAAAGGGTGAGGAATAGGATGAAGAATAAAATAGAGAAAATAGTGCTTGCTTATTCCGGTGGGCTTGATACATCGGTGGCGATTAAATGGTTGAAAGAAAAGTTTAAGGCAGAGATTATTGCCTATGTGGCTAATGTGGGACAGTGTGGTGTGGAAAGCTGGGATTTAATTGAAAAAAAGGCGTGGGAGACAGGAGCCAGCAAAGTCTATATTGATGATGTCAGAGCGGAGTTTGTCCACAATTATGTTTTTAAGTCTTTAAAGGCTAACGCCCTTTACGAAGGGAAATATCCCCTGGCGACAGCCTTGTCCCGCCCCTTAATTGTGCAAAGGATGGTCGATTTAGCCGCAGAGCATGGTGCCGATGCAGTGGCCCATGGTTGTACCGGGAAAGGTAATGATCAAGTCAGGTTTGATGTTTCGTTCCGGGCCTTAAATCCTGGTCTGGCGATCATCGCTCCATTAAGGGAATGGGAGTTTAAAACCAGAAATGAAGAGATTGATTATGCCAAAGCTAATAACATTCCGGTTAAAGCCAGCAAAGATAGTCCGTACAGTCTGGATAGTAATCTCTGGGGAATTAGTATTGAATGCGGACTCCTCGAAGATCCCTGGAATGAACCGCCGGCCGATGCCTACCAGTGGACCAAAGATCCGGCTGATACGCCGGATCACCCCCTTTATTTGACGATTTCCTTTGAAAAAGGGGTGCCGGTTAAAATAGATCACCAGTATTATCAGGGGGTAGCCCTGGTCGAAAGGCTGAATCAACTGGGTTCCGAATACGGAATCGGACGAATTGATATGGTCGAAAATAGATTGGTCGGGATCAAGTCCAGGGAGATTTATGAAGCCCCGGCCGCCGAAATCCTGACCAAAGCCCATCAGCAGTTGGAAGACCTGACCCTGGACCGGGAGACCGCCCATTATAAATCAATTATTTCAGCTAAATATGCCGAGTTGACCTATTTCGGTTTATGGTATTCACCTTTAAGGGAGGCCCTTGATGCCTTTATTGAAGAGACACAACAGCAGGTTAGCGGTGATGTTCGCCTGAAGTTGTATAAAGGTAATTGTACAGTGGTGGGGCGGAAATCTCCCCATTCGCTCTATCAGTTTGAGCTGGCGACCTATGAGCAGGGTGATCGCTTTGACCATGCCGCGGCAGAGGGTTTTATTAAACTGTGGGGGTTGCCGACCATGATCCATCGCCAGGTCAAGGAAAAGAATCAGGATACCGTTTTGCTGAAGGAATATGCGAAATGAGGAAATTATGGGGTGGTAGATTTAAACAGGATACGGCCGAACTGGTCGATCAATTTTGTGCGTCACTGCCTTTTGATTGGCGGCTTTATAGTTATGATATTGCCGGGAGTATAGTCCATGCCAGGATGTTGGCCCGGAGCGGGATTATTGAGCAGGGAGAAGGGGAAAAGATTGTCGAGGGTTTAGAACAGATAAAGCAGGCCCTTGAAGCCGGGGAGCTTGCCTTTGACCGGCAACAAGATGAAGATATTCATTCCTTTGTGGAAAATAGACTAATCGAGTTAATCGGCCCACTCGGCGGGAAGTTACATACGGCCAGGAGTAGAAATGACCAGGTGGCTCTTGATCTGCGTCTTTACCTGCGGGCCGAGATTAAAGAGTTGCAGCAAGGCTTATTAAACCTGTTAAAGACCCTTCTGGCGCTGGCGAGCGTTAATCTCGATGTCATTATGCCTGGTTATACTCATTTGCAACGGGCCCAGGCTGTTACACTGGCCCACCATTTACTGGCTTATTATTTTATGTTTAAACGGGATTATCAGCGGTGGCAAGATAATTTAAAGCGGGTTAATGTACTGCCGCTTGGTTCAGCAGCCCTGGCCGGAACAGGCTTTCCGATCGACCGGGAGTGGGTAGCCAAAGAATTGGGTTTTCCGGCCCTTAGTTTGAATTCGCTTGATGCGGTCAGTGATCGTGATTATTTAATTGAATTCCTGGCCGTAGCGGCTACGGTAGTGATGCATTTAAGCCGACTGAGTGAAGAACTGATCTTATGGGCCAGTAGTGAATTTAATTTTATCGAACTGGATGATGCCTATGCCACCGGGAGCAGTATAATGCCGCAAAAGAAAAACCCGGATGTGGCCGAGCTGACCCGGGGGAAAAGCGGACGGATTTATGGCCACCTGCTCCAGCTGTTAACTACCTTAAAGGGTCTCCCCCTCGCCTATAATAAGGATCTCCAGGAAGATAAAGAAGGGGTGTTCGATACTGTCGATACCTTGCAGGTAATTTTGAAGATTTTCCCGGCAATGCTAGCAACGCTTAAGATCAATAAGGGGGAGATGGCCCAAGCAGCCACCAAAGGTTTTTTGAATGCAACTGACCTGGCCGATTATCTGGCCGGCAAGGGGTTACCCTTCCGTCAAGCCCATGCGGTGGTTGGGCGGGCCGTGCTCTATTCCCTGGAAAAAGGAATTGAACTGGAAATGATCCCTTTAGCAAGTTGGCACCGGCTTTTCCCGGAACTTCAAGATTATTTTTCCGAAGACCTTGCTCAGCACCTTTTACTTAAGAATACTGTTTACTCCCGCCGCTCGCTTGGCGGGACTTCGCCCGAAGAAAACCGTCGGGTGATCGAAGAGGAAAAGGCCTGGCTTGATGCGGAATATGCTTAATAATTGCTCCGGTTTTAACCCCGGGCGCTTTAATAAAACCTGATTTATTCTTGTTTTTTGCCGCAAGTAATGATACAATAAACGATAAGAATTTTCTAAACTGACTTGCAAATTAATTGCGGAGGGAGTATTTTTATGTATAGGATTAAGGTGCCGGCAACTTCGGCTAATCTTGGACCCGGTTTTGATAGTCTCGGTCTGGCCGTGGAATTATATAATACTTTTGTTTTTAAAGAGCGCAGCAATGGTTGCCGGATTACTCTCTTTGATCAAAGGGCTGGTCGAGAGATTACTCTCCCCCACGAAGAGAATTTAGTTTATCAGGCCATGGAGCGGGCCTTTGCTTTGCGGGAACGGAAATTGAAAGGAATTGAGCTGATTGAAGAGATCAATATACCCTTTGCGCGGGGCTTAGGCAGTAGTGCCTCAGCAGTTATTGCCGGTCTGGTTGGGGCCAATTTTTTTTTGGAGCAAGGCTTAACTGAGCAGGAAATAATCAATCTGGCGACCGAGATTGAAGGTCATCCGGATAATGTCTTACCAGCTTTTAAGGGTGGACTGATTATTAATGTGATGACCGAGCAGGGGCCGATTTATAAAAAGGTTGAGCTACAACCGGGGATTGAAATGGTTTTTGTTATACCGGATTTCAAGTTAAAGACAGAAGATTTAAGACAAGTGTTACCAACTCAGGTCAGTTATGCCGATGCGCTCTTTAACCATAGCCGCACTGCTTTGCTGACCGCTTGTTTTTATAGCGGAGACCTGGATAAGCTTGCGGTTGCCATGGATGATCGGCTCCATCAGGACTATCGTTCTCCGCTAATTCCGGGTTTTAAAGAGGTGATCCGGGCCGGATACCGGGCCGGAGCCGCCGGAGTGGCTTTAAGCGGGGCTGGGCCGGCAATTCTGGCCATTGTTGGTGACGGGGGGAAAAAAGAGCTAATCGCCGAGAGGATGCTTGCCGTTTTTGCCCGTTACGGGGTGAGGGGCAGCTATATTTGTACTAAACCCAATAATCAGGGGGTTTTTATGGCTTAGGAGGGAGCAGCGAGTAGATGATCAGGATCGGAATGATGGGTTTGGGCACGGTTGGTAGCGGGGTTTTTTCCATCCTCGCTAAGCACGGTGAGAACATTGCCCGCAAGGTTGGTTGTGATTTGGTGATTGACAAGGTATTGGTGCAGGAAAAGGATAAAAACCGGGGAGTAATGGTTGATTCGGCACTGCTGACCGACCGGCCGGCGGATCTTCTTGATGATCCGGCAATTCAACTGGTTGTAGAGCTGATCGGGGGAGAAAACCCGGCTTATCAGTTTATTGTCGATGCCCTTAAGCGGGGCAAGAGTGTAGTAACAGCCAATAAGCTGGTAGTTGCTAAATATGGTCAAGAGTTGTTCCGACTGGCCCGGGATAACCGGGTTAATATCAGTTATGAAGGCAGTGTGGCCGGGGGCATTCCGGTAATCCGCCCCCTCAAAGAATCTTTTGCGGCCAATCGGGTTGAAAAAATCCTCGGGATATTAAATGGTACTACCAATTACATTTTAAGCAAAATGAGCAAGGATGGTCAGGAATTTGAAACGGCTTTGCAGGAGGCACAGGCATATGGTTATGCCGAACGGGATCCTTCCTCTGATCTGAGTGGCCTGGATGCTGCCTATAAAATAGCAATTCTTGCTTCGATTGCTTTTGAGACCTTTGTTGATGTTAATTCGATCTATGTGGAGGGAATTGAGGGGATTGAATTAGAAGATATTGATATTGCTGCCGAACTGGGTTATGTGATAAAATTATTAGCAATAGCAAAGAATGAGCAAGATGGGCTGGATATTCGAGTACATCCGGCCTTTGTGGCTAAAGATCACCCCCTGGCCCTGGTTAATGATCAGTATAATGCCATTTACCTGCACGGGGATGCGGTCAATGACGTAATGTCCTACGGTCGTGGTGCCGGTCAGATGCCGACGGCCAGTGCGGTAGTTGCTGATATGATTCAGGTGGGGAAGGATATTTGTCAACAACGAGTTGATACCCTAAATTTTCATTTTCCGGTAGAACAGACACTCAAAAATATAAATATGGTTGAAAACTCATATTATCTCCGGCTCCAGGTGAATGATCAACCCGGGGTGCTGGCCCAGATCACCAAAGTTTTGGGGGATAATAAGGTCAGTCTGGCTTCAGTAATTCAGAAACATAAGTTGACACCGGTGGTACCGATTATCCTGGTAACCCACCGGGTCAAGGAAGAAGCGGTTAATAAGTCGATTAAAATGTTAAAACAACTACCTGATGTTATTGCGATTAATAATCTAATCCGGGTGGAAGCTTTATAAAGAATTAAAGGGGGAATAAAACTGTGGAAAATTGGCCGGGAGTTATTGAGGCATACCGTCAGTTTATGCCGATTAAAACTGACACCAAAGCAGTGACATTAATGGAAGGGAATACGCCATTGATCCTGGCGGAAAGAATTAGCAATCAATATGATCTTGAACTATGGTTAAAATATGATGGGGCTAACCCAACCGGTTCGTTTAAAGACCGTGGTATGACCATGGCGGTGACCAATGCGGTAGAAAGCGGGGCAGCAGCGATTATCTGTGCTTCAACCGGTAATACTTCAGCCGCGGCCGCAGCTTACGGAGCCAGGAGCGGATTGAAAACGCTCGTTATTATTCCGGAAGGGCGGATTGCCCTGGGCAAATTGGCGCAAGCCTTAATGCATGGGGCCAAGGTTATTCCGATTAAAGGGAATTTTGACCAGGCCTTACAACTGGTCAGAGAGATCGCTGAGCGCTATCCGGTCAAATTAGTTAATTCAATTAATCCCTATCGGATTGAGGGGCAGAAGAGTGCGGCTTTTGAGGTTGCAGAGCAGTTAGGAGCGGCACCGGAGGTCCTGGCAATCCCGGTGGGGAATGCCGGGAATATAACTGCTTATTGGAAGGGATTTAAGGAATATCATCAAGCCGGTAAAATAAAGCGATTGCCCCAGATGATGGGGTTTGAGGCTGAAGGGGCCGCCGCTATTGTCCAAAATAAGGTTATTGAAAATCCGGAAACAATTGCTACGGCAATTAGAATCGGTAATCCAGCCAGTTGGGAACAGGCAGTTCAAGCGGCAACTCAATCGGCCGGTTTGATTAATTATGTTACCGATGAAGAGATCCTGGCAGCTTATCAAGAGATTTCAGCCGGTGAAGGGATCTTTCCCGAACCTGCTTCAGCCGCATCAGTTGCCGGGGTAAAGAAAATGTTAAAAACAGGTAGGATTAAGCCAGGCACACAAGTAGTTGCCGTCTTAACCGGACACGGCTTGAAGGATCCTACTACCGCCATTGATACAATCGAGGAACCCCTTGCGGTACCGGCAGATTTAAGTTCAGTAGTTAAGGAGATCGACTTTCAGGACTAGCAGAATAAATTTTAATAGTAAGTAGGGAGGATGCAATGGCTTTAATTGTACAAAAGTATGGAGGAACATCAGTAGCGAATGTCGAAAAAATTAAAAATGTCGCCGACCGAGTAATTAAGGAATACAAAAAAGGCCGGCAAATAGTTGTTGTTGTTTCAGCGATGGGGGATGCAACTGACCAATTAGTTGAATTAGTCGGTAAAGTAGCCAGTAATCCTGACCCCCGTGAAGTTGATATGCTGCTTACTACTGGCGAACAGGTATCAATTGCCCTTTTATCAATGGCGATTCAGGCCAAAGGTTATCAAGCAATATCGCTGACCGGTAGTCAGGTCAAGATAACGACCGATAACCGGCATAACCGGGCCGAGATAATGAAGATTGATAATGCAAGGATTTTGACTGAGCTAAAAGCAGGGAAAATCGTGGTTGTAGCCGGTTTCCAGGGGATTAATACCCTTGATGATTTTACTACACTCGGCCGGGGGGGCTCTGATACAACAGCGGTGGCAATTGCTGCTTCGTTGGGGGCTAAACGGTGTGAACTATATTCTGATGTTGATGGGATCTATACTACTGATCCGCGGATGATCGCTAAGGCGAGAAAACTAACCTCTATTTCTTATCAAGAGATGTTGGAAATGGCCAACCTGGGGGCAAAGGTGCTCCATCCTAGATCAGTCGAACTGGCTAAACACTATCAGATTAAACTATATATTGCTTCCAGCTTTAATTACCACCCGGGAACAACGGTAGAAGGGATGGATGAGATGGAGAAAAGAAAAAATGTGACCGGTGTTACTTGTGATAAAAATGAAGTGAAGATTACCGTACAAGAGGTTCCTGATCACCCCGGCATCGCCGGACAGCTGTTTAATAACTTAGCAAAATACGGCATCAATGTGGATATGATTATCCAGAACCTCCAGCGGAATAACAAAAATGATATCACCTTTACGATCAGTAAAGAAGATTTGCTGAAAGGAAAAAAATATATCACAGAAATTGCTCAGGGACTGGGTTCGTCGCGGGTGGAAATTGATCCTACCGTAGCCAAAGTATCGATTATCGGAGCCGGGATGATCACTACACCGGGCATAGCGGCGAAAATGTTTACCGCCCTTGGTCAGGCCCAGATTAATATTCAAATGATTACTACCTCTGATATTAAAGTATCGGTTTTGATTAACGAGGAATTGGCCGAACAAGCAGTCCATGTTCTCCACGACTGCTTTGAACTGGCCGGGGAAACTGGCGACTGGCAAGAACAAGCCAAATAATATTTTTCCCCGGCAAGCAGGATAATAATCGGTTATTATCGAAATATTTAAAGATGGTTTTTAAAAAAACTCGGTTTAGGCGAGCAGGATAATAACGGAGGTGCAAATGATGGAACTTTCCAGAAAACATTTGTCAATCAGTAAGTCTTTAACTCTGGCCATTAGCGCTAAGGCCAAAGAAATGAAGGCAGACGGGCTTGATGTGATCGGGTTTGGGGTAGGGGAACCGGACTTTCCTACTCCATCATTTATCATTGCGGCGGCAAAAGAGGCCCTGGATAGCGGAAAGACCCGCTATACCGCCGCTGCCGGCATAAAAGAACTAAGGGAGGCAGTCTGCCGGAAGTTAAAGAGCGATCATGGTCTGGATTATCGGCAGGAAGAAATTATTATTTCTAATGGGGCTAAACACTCTCTTTATAATGCCTTTCAAGCTATCCTCAACCCCGGTGATCAAGTAATTATTCAATCTCCTTACTGGGTATCATACCCCGAGCTTGTTAAAATGGGGGGCGGAAAACCGGTATTTGTAGAGGCCAGTGAGCAAAATGACTTAAAAATGAAAATGGCTGATCTGGAAAAGGCGATTACTGCTTCAACTAAAGCAATATTAATTAACAGCCCTAGTAATCCCAACGGTTCTGTTTATAACCGGGCAGAATTAGAACGGATTGCCGAGTTGGCCGTCGAGCATGACCTTTACCTGGTATCGGACGAGGTTTATGAAAAGCTGGTCTATGACGGACTGGAACATATTAGTCTGGCCAGCCTGGGTAAAGAGGTCCAAGACAGGACGATCCTGGTTAATGGTGTATCTAAAACCTTTGCCATGACCGGATGGCGAATTGGCTATGCCGCCGGACCGGAAGCAGTAATATCGGTCATGTCCAACCTGCAAAGTCATGCCACCTCTAATCCCAACTCAATTGCCCAGTATGCCAGTGTGGCGGCCCTGACCCATCCTGCTTCAGATGAGACTGTTGCTAAAATGGTTGAGCAATTTGCCAAGAGAAGGGATTATATGGTCGAGCAGCTTAATTTAATGGCAGGGCTTTCCTGTTTAAAACCCGGTGGGGCTTTTTATGTAATGCTCAACATTCAGGACCTACTGGCTAAAAAATATCAGGGCCAAAGAATTGATGGTTCGATCGACTTTGCCAACTTACTCCTGAAAGCGGAGAAAGTAGCAGTTGTTCCGGGTATAGCCTTCGGAGCCGATCACTTGATTCGTTTATCTTACGCAACTTCGATGGATAATATCGAAAAGGGCTTAAAACGGATTGAGAGTTTTGTCAAGGAAATTGTCTAAACAAGGGAGAAAAGATGGATCTTATAATGGCAGTAATTGCAATTTTAGTAGTTTTCGGGGTGATTAGCCTTATCTTCCCGCTCATTGTCGGAGTACTGGGAGCAGTATTTGGGGTAGTCGCTACCGTCCTCTCAATTATATTTAGTACTATAATGGTAGTTGCTTCTCCGCCGGTATTGGTCGTGGTAATCATTTTGGCTTTTGTCTTTTTTAAAAGAAAAAAGGGAGATCGATGAACGGGTTAGCCTTTGTTAACCCTTTTTTCGTATCTCCACAAAGAAAATATACCCCTGATCTTACACCCTTTATCCTCCCGGAACATATCATAAAGTGAGCTTTGGAAGAGCTAACTGAAATATGTTTTTGGAGTGTGAAGAGATGGGTAGATTCCGAATTATGTCTTTTGATGGTGGTGGAATCAGGGGTGTTTTGACCGTTAGTATTGTAAAAAGGTTGATTGATTGGCAACCCTCCCTTCTTAACTCGGTGAAATTCTTTGCCGGAACATCGACCGGTTCATTTATTGCCCTGGGACTGGCTGCCGGTTTTTCAGTTGAAGAAGTTTTTAACCTTTATTCCAGGGAGACTTGCCGCCATATTTTTAGTCCGAAAAGACTGGGTTTATTAAACCCCAAATACAATAATGCCAAACTACGGCGAACACTGCTTGATTTTTTTACTCCTCAACTCAAACTAAATCAGTTAAAGAGATATGTTTTGATTCCTTCCTTTAAAACAATCAGCTGTTCGCCTGAACAGGATAGCTGGTGTCCGGTTTTTTTTAATAATTTTCCCGGTTCGGATAGCGGTAATACTTCGGTTGTTGATGCCTGTATGGCCAGTAGTGCTGCCCCTGTTTATTTTCCGGCATATAATACCTGTGTTGACGGGGGTATTGTGGCCAATAACCCTGGAACCTTAGCCCTTGGGTTTGCCGTTGATCAAAAGAGCGGGCGGCAGAAAATCGAAAATATCCGGCTTTTGTCGTTAGGAACAGGTCAAACCAGATATAAGAAGTGTGCCAATACCGTGAAATGGGGTGGATTGCAGTGGATCTTAAATGCCAATCCCCCTTTACCATTGCTGTTGGCTCTTAGTGAAGGTAATACCCATCTTGATATTATGTTAAGCCGAAAGTTGATCGGTAACCATTATTACCGCTATAACCCGGTTTTACCATATAATATTACCTTGGATGACTATAATGCCATCCCCTATTTGCAAACGTTGGCCACTAAACTTGATCTGACCGGAGTAAAACGCTGGTTAGAGCATTACTGGCTATAAATCGTTGGGATTCTGAATTGTTATTAAAATTCTTGCAATCTGTCTTTAACTGTGTTATCGTTAAATAGAATTAATTTTTTTGGAGGAAAAAATAATTGACTAAAAGCCAAGCTAATGACATGTCAACAATGCGAAAATTAAACACTTTACTCCTGTTAAGAACCCTTTATCAGGTTCAAACGGCTTCGCGTTCTGATCTGACGCGTCTTACCGACTTAAGTTCTTCGGCAGTTACTTCCATCGTTAAAGACTTACTCAACAAGCGGCTTTTAATCGAAAAACAGAATTATCAGCAGCGGAGTGTGGGCCGACCGCGCTTACCCCTGGCAATTAATTCCCGCTGCTGGTATGTTCTTGGTCTCCATCTTTCCGGGGATAATAGCGTAGATCTGGTCTCGTTTAATTTGCAGG
Organism: Halanaerobiales bacterium; assembly: GCA_022360715.1. Lineage (GTDB taxonomy): Bacteria > Bacillota > Halanaerobiia > Halanaerobiales > DTU029 > JAKSCG01. Next base: position 14,135 of record JAKSCG010000098.1, on the reverse strand, counting down.
GGGAATATATTAATCGGATTAAACTCAGTTTTGATAGTTTTGCTCCTGCGGCCGTTACGAAGGTTATTAGTGAAGGGGTAGCAACCTTAAGCACCAAACTGGAACCAACTGCACGGTTGATCGGTCTGGGAGTGAGTCTTTCCGGGGTCATTGCTCCTCAAACCGGTCACTGTACATATTCCGAACGCTTGAACTGGCATAAGATCCCGCTTGTTTCTTTGTTGAGTGAGCAGATCGACCTGCCAATTATTATTGAGCGTGATGTTAATGCCTTAGCCCTGGCTGAATATATGAATTTGGAAAAAGGCGAACAAAAAAGCTCACTGGCGGTTTTGATGGTGGGGAATGGTCTCGGGCTGGGTTTGATCATTAATGGCCAGATTTATAGTGGTGTTCAGGGGGGAGCCGGGGAAATTTCTCATATCCTTAATTTTACCGACCGGGATCAGCTGGATAAAGAGCAGTGTTATTGTGGTCAACTCGCCTGTGTCTCACAGCTGATCTCGAAAAAAGGGATAAGCAAGCAAATTGCTAAGCTATTTCCTGGAAAAACCGGCTTTGCTGAGCAACCTTTATTGTGGTTGCAAGACCGGTCTAAACCGGGAAATGGGCTGAGCATCCTTAATCGGGTTGCTGTTACGACCGCTTTGCTGCTCAAATTGATAACCGAAACCTATGATCCGGCGCAAATTATTATTAGCTCAAACTTTCAGTTTGATCGCGAGAGCCAGCAAAAGATACTCAATGTTTATGGAGACCGGTTAACCTTACCGGTTGAATTCAAGAAAGAGGTCATTTTTAAGAATTGGTCCAGTTTTTCCTGGGCCTGGGGAGCGGCGGCGGTGGTCATTAACAATTTCTTAAATAGCATCGATTTTTGGCGCAACTTGTGATCAAATTTAATTATAATTAAGGTATTTTTATAATTAATTATTCCTCAGCAAAAAATAATTATGTTGGAGAAAGGGGTTGATCAGCAGTAAAATTAGCAGTAAGGTTAATGGATATTCAGTAAAACTAAAAGGAGTGTTAAAAGTGAAGGTAAGTAGGAATTTAGTTTTTGTTTTTGTCTTTGGGTTAATGGTTGTGGTTTTTCCGGCACTCGCTTCAACTCTAACCGTAATGCAGACAGAGGCACCACTAACCATGGATCCATCTAATCATACTGCTGGTTATACTGCGGCAGTACTTAATTCAATGTATGAGTGTTTAACAAAATTTGATTATGAGATGAAGATAGTACCCGGACTTGCAACTGACTGGCAGGCTACAAATGATGGAAAAACCTGGACTTTTGAGTTGCGAAGAGGAGTAGTTTTTCATGATGGCGAAGATTTCACGGCTGAGGCAGTTAAGAAGTCTTTTGAAAGACTGCTTGACCCTAATAACGGTTTGGCTACAAGAGGTCGTTTTGCTCCAGTTATTAGTAAAATTGAAGTAGTTAATGATTATCAGGTTAAATTTTACTTAAAAGCGACTTATCCCTCTTTTGACCGGCTGGTTTCGATGGGGAGTGCTTCCATTATCAGCCCTAAAGCACTGGATGATGGAATTTCTTTAGCTAAAAATGTTATTGGTACAGGTCCATTTAAATTTGTTGAATGGGTAACCGGGGAACATGTTCTGACCGAAAAAAATAATGATTACTGGGGAGGAATTCCTCAAGTTGACCAGTTAAAATGGAAATGGTCACCAGAAAAATCCGTATTAGTCATGGCTTTACAGACTGGAGAGGCTGATGTTATTTATCCATTACCTCCGGCTTATGCTAATAGCTTAAAGAAATCACCTAAAATTAAGGTAATGGAAACTGAGACTGATCAGACTTTTTGGTTATCCTTAAATACCCTACATAAACCGTTAGACAACGTAAAAGTTCGTCAGGCTTTAAACTATGCTACCGACCGAAACGGTTTAATTAAAGCCATTGCCAGGGGTTATGGTAAAATAGCAAATTCTCCAATGGGACCAATCTCTTTTGGGTATGACCCTGCTTGTGAAGCCTATCCATTTGATCCAGCCAAAGCTAAAGAGTTATTAAGAGAAGCCGGCTATGTTGATGGTTTTGAAGTTCCGATTGCAGTTCAGGAGGCAGAGACAAGTTACGCTGAAGCTTTACAGGGTATGTGGAGTGAGCTTGGTATTGATGTAAAAATTTACAAAATGGAATATGCCCATTGGGCTGATCAAGTTTTTACGGCAAAAGGAGATAATAAGGGATATAGTGTCATTGCATCCTGGGCATCAGGGGCGCTTGATGCCGATACATTCCTTAAGCCTTTATTCCATACTGCTTCTTTCCCGCCAGCAGGTGCAAATTTAGGTTTTTACTCCAACCTAGAAGTAGATCAATTACTAAATGAGGGTGCAATAACCGTTGATCCGGAAAAACGCAAAGAAATTTATAGTAAAGCTCAAAAAATTATTCATAATGAGGGTGCACATATCTCGTTTTATTATGCTAAGAAATTGGCTGGTGTGAGGAGTAACATTCAAGGTGTCTGGATTATGGGGAATAACCAAATTGTGCTGAATGAAGCCTTTTTCGAGTAAGTAAACCTGCTCTAAGCCGAATATCCTTCAGAGGGAGTTCCCCTCTGAAGGTAATTTTTCTTGTTCTTCGATGTACACAATCTTGATAAAGGTGGCTGTTTGCTTGCGAAAAAGGGGGAAGATGTATTGATTCATTATATAATAAAAAAATTATTGGTATTTCCCTTGGTTATTATAACAGTTTCATTGATCATATTTGCTGTGCTGAGATTTATTCCGGGTGATCCGGCCCGCTTAATGGCTGGTAAACAAGCCACTCAGGAAGCAGTTGAACAGATGAGAGAGCGATTAGGCTTGAATCAGCACTTTTTTGTTCAATATGGGAAATTTTTGAAAAATGCAGTTAAGGGTGACTTAGGGGTTTCGATTCGATCAGAAAAAACAGTTATTAGTATCCTGGGGAAGAGCTTCCCAAACACCTTTAAGTTAGTGATAGTCAGTTATGTGATTGCTGTTTTGATCGGGGTAATTGCCGGTATTTTAGCAGCTATTTATCAATACTCCTGGATTGATCAGGTTGTAATGTTTTTGGCTATTCTTGGGGCATCAACCGCTAACTTCTGGGTTGCTTTGATGGGAATGAATCTGTTTGCGGTTAAACTCGGCTGGTTACCTTTGCTGGGAACAGGTTCCTGGAAACACTTTATATTACCGGCACTGTCTCTGGCCTGGTATCCAACTGCTTTGATCGCTCGGATGAGTCGGTCCAGCATGTTAGAAGTTATCCGACAGGATTATATTAAAACTGCCCGAGCTAAAGGGTTAAATGAGTTTAAGGTATATATTAAACATGCTTTAAGAAATGCTTTGATTCCAATTGTGACAGTTATTGGTTTGCATTTTGGAGTTTTATTAGCCGGGGCGGTTGTAACGGAAACAGTCTTTAACTGGCCAGGATTAGGAAGATTACTGGTCGATGCAGTACGTTATCGAGATTATCCATTAATCCAGGGAAGTGTTCTATTGTCTGTTACCTCTGTTGTTACGGTAAATTTTGTCGTAGACCTGTTGATAACCCAAATAAATCCCCGCCTTAAGTTCGATTAAGAGGTGAATTGATGAATCTACCTAAGAAATATCGAATTAACAAGATAATTAAAAAAAGGAAAGGAATTATTTTGGGAGGGATGCTGGTTTTAGCCCTTATTTTCACCGGAATTTTGGCTCCCTGGCTAGCCCCCTATGATCCATACCGACAGGACCTTAATAATACCCTGGCCCCGCCAGATCAAAACCACCCGTTTGGGACCGATAATTTTGGCAGGGATATCTTGTCACGCGTTATTTATGGGGCTAGAGTTAGCTTATTAGAGATTTTTGTATCTGTTAGTTTATCTTTAATTATTGGAGTTCCGTTAGGATTAATCGCCGGATTTTTTGGGGGTAGAGTTGACCAGTTGATCATGTGGTGTTTGGACATAATATTTGCTTTTCCTGGAATCTTATTAGCGATATTAATTGTTAGTGTTTTGGGGCCTTCCTTATTTAATATGTTAATCGCAATTGCTATTTTTTCAGTGCCGGTTTATGGCCGGTTAACCAGAAACCTTACTCTGACTATTAAAGAACTTGAATATGTTGGCGCAGCTAAAGCCTTAGGCGCCACTAATAAAAGGATTATTTTTAGGCATATCCTCAAAAATGCTTTTGCTCCATTGATCGTTCAAGCCAGTCTGACCGCTGGCGGGGTGATCTTATCTGCTTCCAGCTTAAGTTTTCTGGGACTTGGTGTACAGCCGCCAATCGCCGAGTGGGGTGCTATGATTAGTAATGGGCGGAGCTTCATTGGGATTGCCCCCCATCTTTCTTTTTTTCCGGGGATCGCAATCGCAATCGTTGTTTTAAGCTTTAACATGTTGGGTGATGGATTACGTGATCTTTTAGACCCGAAGTTAAAGAATAAGATTTAAGATAATTTTATTGAAAGGAGGCAGTTGTTATGAGAGTTATCGTTGGTTTAGTTATTCATGAATCTAATTCCTTTAACCCTGATTTTACCTCATTAGATCAGTTCAGGCTTTTGGTCGGAGCGGAGGTCTTCAATCGGCCGGATTACTATCAAAATAGTAGTCTGGCCGGGATAATTAAGGTTTTTTCCCGCTATGGGGTTGAGATTATCCCTACAGTGGTGGCTCTTCCTACCTCCCAAGGGGGGATTGTCACTAAAGAAGCCTATCTGAGAATAAAAGGGCTTTTGCTAGAGCAGATCGGGGGAATAGACCGGAGTTATGATGGTATTTGTCTGGCTTTACATGGTTCAATGACAGTGGAGGGGATTGGTGATGGTGAGGGTGATCTTTTAAGGGCAATCCGGACGATGGTCGGTGATCAGATCACGATTGCTTGTGCGCTGGATATGCATGCGATGGTTACAGCGAAAATGCTGGCAAGTGCCAATGCTCTGGTCAGTTACCGTACAGCCCCCCATGTTGATAAGATCGAGACCGGTGCCAGAACTGCCGAGATATTGTATGACTCGCTAATCAATAAATATCAACTATATACTGCCGGGGTTGAAATTCCGTTTTTGGTCTCCGGTGAAAAATCGGAGAGCGCTAAATCACCAATGCGGGAGTTATTTGGGGAGATTAGCAAAACCGATCAAAAACCGGGTATTCTGGCCTCATCATATTGTCTCGGTTTTCCTTGGGTTGATGTAGAGTTTAATAAGTGTTCGGCTTTGGTCGTAAGCAGTGGAGACCGTACCCTGGCTGAACTAGAAGCAAAAAAATTAGCCGTTAAATTTTTTGAAAAGAGGGCAGAGTTTAATTTTACTACTAGCGCTTACCCCTTTGAAGAGGCGATTCAAATTGCGCAAGCGGAAAAAGAATATCCGGTCTTTGTAATCGACTCCGGGGATAACCCGGGGGCAGGGGGGAGTCAGAATATTGTCAATACCTTAGAATACTTGTATCATGCCGGTATAAAAGATACCCTCTATTGTGTAATCGCCGATCAAACGGCGTATCAAAAATGTGTTGAAAAAGGGGTTAACAGTGAAATTACCTTAAATCTGGGAAGGAGAATAGCAGGAAATACAATCATACAGGAAAAGTTGGTCCAGTTTACCGGTCAGATTAAAAGTCTGGGCTCGTATCGGGACCTGTCCGCAGCAGTTCTTGATCTTAACGGGCTTGATCTGATTATCTCGACCAGAAAGATTGTATTGACTGAACCGGAATTTATCTTGGCCCTGGGCTTAGATCCCCGGGATTATCAAATTGTTGTCTTAAAGAGCGGCTATCTTGATCCTAATTTTAAACCATATGCCCGGCGGGTTATGCTGGGGATTTCACCCGGTTACACATATCAGCTCTTGGAGAGGTTGCCGTATAAAAATGTCCGGCGACCTGTTTACCCCCTTGAGGAAATATCGGTTAATGATCTTAAATTAATTAGGTGGGAGGAAAATAATGAGTAAAAAAGATATTCTGATTGAAGTATGTTGTGGTTCAGTTGAGGGTGCTTTTGAAGCAGAAAAAGGAGGTGCCGATCGGGTTGAACTTAACTCTTCGCTCTTTTTCGGCGGATTAACCCCCAGTATTGGTGCCGTAATCGAAGCGAAAAAGAGGTTAAATATCCCGGTTATTGTGATGATCAGACCGCGGGGCGGAGGCTTTTGCTACACTGAGATCGAGTTTGCGGCAATGCTCGAAGATGCCCGACTTGCCATTGAGCATGGGGCAGACGGCCTGGTATTTGGTATTTTAACCGAAGACGGAGAGATTGATCAAAAAAGGAATGCCGAGCTTGTCCGAATAACTGGTGACCGGGAAGCGGTTTTTCACCGGGCGTTTGATGTGGTTCCTGACCCGTTCAAAGCAATTGATCAATTAGTTGAGCTTGGTGTCAAGCGCATCCTTACGACCGGTCAGCAGGACCGGGTTGATTATGGACTAGATCTACTTAAAAGATTGAACGATTATTCCGGCGGACGGATCACTATCTTGCCGGGAAGTATTAATAAATATAATATCAGAACTATTCTCGAAAAGACTGGCTGTCGAGAAATACATATGGCTTCTTTTATCAATAAAACGGATCGTTCGGCTACCCACGGACAGGAGATTCATTATGGGGCGTCACTTTATCCCCCGGAAGACTCTTATCGGATCATTGACCGGAATGCCGTAGCCGAGATTAATAAAATTTTGTCATAGTGTAACCAGCCCGGTCGCCGGATATTTAGGAGATAACCAACCACAGGATTAAACAGTGGTTGGTTTTTCTTATATTTTTTCAAGAAGCAGGATTATTATAAGAAATGTTGTAGTATTATATAATGAAAGACAAAAGGGGGAATCAATATGAATCAAGATTTGAACTATACAGTTATTACTGCTGATATTATTGATTCCAGGAAATATCAAAACCTTAGTGAAGAGTTGGGTAAAAGATTAAAGCAGTTTAATCAAAGTCCAGAGATTGCTGTCCCTTTTTCTTTTTTCAAGGGAGACGAAATTCAGGGTGTGTTGACCGGTTTTTTTGTGTACCCACAGTTAGTCCGGCAATTGCGCTACTTACTATTACCTTATAAATTAAGAATTGGGATCGGGATCGGTACAATTATGGGGGTAGGGGCAGCAGATACTTCCTGGAAAATGAATGGCCCGGCTTTCTATTACGCCCGGGAAGCACTGGAGGGAACAGAAGAAAGCAGATTGAGTCGGACAATGCTTAAAAGTGAATTTGAATTTATTGATCAAATGATAAATACCCTTTATCTGCTAATTGATTCGATTGAGGATCGATGGACTGATGCTCAGTGGGAGGCGATTCACCTTTATGAGAAGCGGGGTACATACAGAAGGGCGGCCCGGGATTTAAAGATCGCCCTTCAGAATGTGGAAAAACGCTGTAGTGCGGCTAACTGGCGTCAAGTTCGGGAAGTTGAAGGTAAGCTCAGTGATTTAATCCGTTTTTATTTTGAGCTGGTCGGGGAATAATATTCTGAAAGGAGGTCTTGCTGATGAATATATTTTTATTGGCTATACTGGCCCATCTGCTCAGTGATTTTGTCTTGCAACCCAAAGGGATGATTGATTTAAAACGGAATAATTGTTTAAAGGGTTATTTTTTTCACGGGGTTATTGTTTTTCTGACTTTAGTTTTATTGAGCTGGTTTTTTAATTTGCGTCTGGTGCTCATTTATTCCTTTTTAGTAACAGCAGTCCACCTTATCGTTGATTGGGCAAAAGAAGGGTTGTTAAGATTAAAGACAGGTCCGGTTTTTGAGTTAAATCTCTTTTTTATTGATCAGCTCCTTCATTTCAGCGCTATCTATCTGATCGGGATGAGAGTCTTTGGTCCATCGTTATTCACTGTCTTTACAGAATTAGAACAACCGGTATTTCTGGAAAGCGCTCGGTTACAGGGAGTTATTGCATCACCTTACTTACTCTATTTGCTTATCTTTTATATAGTAGTAATATTTGCCGGAGCGGTGATGCTGGAAAAACTGTTGAAGATTTTGAATTATCAAGGTGGAGATAACCATCTACCGTCCGGCCGTTATATCGGAATGGTGGAAAGGGCTTTAATCCTGACCCTGGTTGTTTTCGGTTCGGTTTCTTCGTTGGCTTTGGTTCTGGCCGCTAAATCACTGGCCCGATTTGCTAAATTAAGTGATCAACAGTTTGCCGAATACTATTTATTCGGCACCCTGAATAGTATGTTAATAGCGTTAATTGCCGGTCTTATTCTCCGCCAACTATTGATTATCGCTTGAATTAGTTAACCTTGCGAACAGGGAAAGTAGTCATTTCACCCTGCAAAGGGTTATAAATGGTCTATCCTATCTTGCAATCAAACACAAAACTATTTTTATGAGGAGTAGAGTGGATATGTATGAAAGCAGGTTTTTTCGAATTACTTCTGCGTTGCTCATGATTCTGTTAATTTTATTTCTGCTTGGTCATGTTAATCATATTTTTATTCCGATCAGGAATGTTCTGTCCATATTGCTGACCCCGCTTTTGGCCGGTGTCTTTCTTTATTATTTACTGCGACCTTTAGTTTATTTTTTGACCCTAAAATTGAGATCGAAAAGTATGTCCATTTTAATTTCATTTGTTGTTATTATAATTTTAGTCATCATTTTAAGTTATTTTGGTGGTAGTATTGTTTCATCACAGATCAGGGATTTGATCGGTAATCTTTCCAATTACTATCAGGAAGCCGGTGCTAATATTAACAGCTTGTTTAGCGAACAAATAGATATTTTTCCTTTTCTGCGCAATGTCAATATTCAGGAAAAACTAACCACTTTTATTGAGAATATTATTAACAGCATCCGGTATAATCTGTTCGGTTTCTTTTCGACATTAACTAATGTTAGCACAATTATTGTCCTGATTCCTTTTGTGCTTTTTTATTTCTTGAAGGATGATCGAGTGATCTATCAAAATATTATTAATCTCTTGCCGGATAATCACCGGGAACAGGGTAGAAAGCTATTAAAGAATATTGATTATACTTTATCCCGCTATATTGGTGGACAGTTAATTATTGCCCTGTTTCTAGGGATTTTAACTTATATCGGCTATTTAATAATCAGGCTACCCAATGCGCTGATTCTGTCCATCATTGCGACCGTTACCTCTTTTATCCCTTTTATTGGCCCGATCCTGGGGATATTACCGGCACTTTTAATTGCGGTGACAACTGATCTCTTTCTGGTAATCAAGGTTTTGATCGTTTTGATCGTAGTGCAACAACTGGAGGGGAATCTGATTCAACCCAGAATTCAGGGGAAAAGGCTGGAGATTCATCCCTTGATGGTTATCTTTGTTGTTCTTTCCTCGGTAATATTGTTTGGCTTTGTGGGGGCGATCTTTGCCGCACCGATTTATGCCGTTTTGCGGGTGGTTGTGGGAGACTTTTATAAAAACCGGGTTTTAGAGAAATAGTTAAGGGCTAGATAACTCCCTCGCTCCAATAGTTTAATCATGGAAAGAGGGGGCAGTTGGCTTGACGAAGACTATGTCGAAGGATTTAAAGGGAGTAGAATAGACTTAAAAAAGGGAGTGATCTTTAGATGAAAGAAGTAGATTTCAACCGTTATTTAACTGAAATTACCGCCAGTATCGCCAAAGGGGCTTTTGTAACGGTCAAAAGCGGGAATAAGTTAAATACAATGACAATCGGCTGGGGAAGTATAGGTTATATCTGGAATAAACCTATTTTTACCGTTTTGGTAAGGAAGTCGAGGTATACATATGATTTAATTGAACAGGCCGATCATTTTACGGTCAGTATTCCCTTGGCCGGGACTTTGAAAAAAGAGCTGGCTTTCTGTGGCAGTAAATCGGGAAGGGATTACGATAAATTTAAGGAGTGCAGTTTGCTTGCCATACCGGGTATTAAAGTTGAAACTCCGGTAATTGGAGGGTGTAAATTTCATTATGAGTGTAGCATTGTCTTTAAGCAGGCGATGAATCCGGTTGAGCTTAATCCGGAATATGATCAACAATGGTACCATGATAAGGATTACCATACCATTTATTATGGGGAGATTTTAGCAAGTTATCTTGATCCAACTGTATAGCATTAGTTTAAGGGAGGTAGCAATATGAAGATAATTATCCCGCTGGCCGAGGGGTTTGAAGAGATTGAGGCAGTGACAAGTATTGATCTTTTACGGAGAGGAGAAATTGAGGTGACAACTGTTGCCCTGGCCGGGAATGAAGTCAAGGGGGCACACGGAATAGTGATTAAAGCTGATCAAAAGATTTCTGCCATTCAGGCGGCTGACTACGATGGGATTGTTTTGCCCGGCGGAATGCCCGGTTCGGTCAATCTTCGGGATAACAAAATAGTTATTAATCTGGTTAGTCAATTGTTCCGACAGAATAAGCTGGTCGCGGCAATCTGTGCCGCGCCGATCGTTCTGGAAAAGGCCGGTATTTTGAGGGGTAAGCAGGCGACCAGTTACCCTAATTTTGACCAAGAGATGCCCTCCTGTGATTACCGGGAAGAAAGGGTAGTGCTTGACCAGAATATTATAACCGGTCGCGGACCGGGAGTTGCTATGGAATTCTCGCTGGCGATTGTTCAATATCTTTCCGGTGAAGAGAAGGCCGGACAACTAAAAAAAGCGTTGCTGGTTTGAACTAGTTAATTATTACCAAAGTACAGGTTTGACAGGGTGGGAATTGTCTGTTATAATTTTGATCAGATTAGCGCGAAAGATTCTTTTATTTTAGGAGCACAGTAGTTAGAGGAGGTGAGCTTGAGGGTAGGAGTTTAATCAGTTGAGTAGAGTGATAACATTAACGCGGATAGTTTTGCTGAGATGAGGTTTAGCTAAGTGGAGCCAAGTTGAGTTTAAAGATAATAATACTTAACCGGGTATTTGACCTTACTCAGCAGAGTGAGGTTTTTTTTATTAAGTCTGCCAAGTCTAAGAATGGAGGTAAGGATATGGCTGTAAAGATAAGCGAGCAAGAGAGTGGTTACTTTGGTGAATTTGGCGGAAGATATGTTCCGACGGAATTATTACCGGTCCTCGATCAATTGAAAGAATATTATTTAAAGTATAAAGATGAGCCCGAGTTCCAGGAAGAATTGGCATACTATCATCGGGATTATGTCGGGAGGGCCAATCCCCTGTATTTGGCCAGCAACCTAACCGAAAAACTGGGTGGTGCTAAAATCTATTTAAAAAGGGAAGACCTGAATCATACCGGTGCTCATAAAATAAATAATTGTCTCGGGCAGGGTCTTCTGGCCAGGCGAATGGGTAAAAAGAGAATTATTGCCGAAACAGGGGCCGGTCAACACGGGGTGGCTACCGCTACCGCCTGTGCCCTATTGGGTATGGAATGTATTATTTATATGGGGGAGATTGATACTATTCGCCAGCATTTAAATGTCTTTCGGATGGAACTGCTCGGGGCTCAAGTTATTCCGGTAACCAGCGGGGGAAAAGTTCTGAAAGATGCTGTTGATCAGGCTTTACAGGATTTAATTAAGAATCGGGCTGATACCTTTTATATGCTCGGTTCTGCGGTTGGTCCAGACCCTTATCCGACGATCGTAAGGGACTTTCAATCGATCATTGGTCAGGAGACTAAAAAGCAGATCTATCAGCAAGAGGGACGGTTGCCCGATTACTTGATCGCTTGCGTAGGGGGCGGAAGTAATGCGATTGGGTTGTTTTATCCTTTTGTGCAAGAGCAAGATGTCAAGATAATTGGAGTGGAACCGGGGGGGATCGGGAATAACTTTGGTGAAAATGCTGCTCCTTTGACCTTTGGAAACCCGGGTATTATCCACGGATTCAAATGCTATATGCTGAAAGATGCGAACGGGGAAATTGCTTCAACCCATTCTATTGCTGCCGGATTGGATTATCCCGGGGTTGGTCCTGAGCATAGTTACCTGAAAGCCAGCGCAAGGGCTGAATATGTGACAGTAAATGATCAGGAAGCCCTCGCTGCTTTTTGTACCCTTTCCAAAGTAGAAGGGATAATACCGGCACTGGAGAGTGCCCATGCCATTGCCCATGCGATTAAACTGGCCCCGACCCTGAAGAAAGATCAAATTATCGTGCTTAATCTATCCGGGCGTGGTGACAAGGATGTTCAACAGGTAGCTGAAATGCTTAAACAATAATTTAGCTATAACTACTGGCTGTTAATTAACTGGTTAATAGCCAGTTTTTTAATTTATAGCAGGTAATTATAAAAAAATGTTGAAGTTAAGATATATAAGTTGCTTATAATTGTAGTAGGAGTTGAGATTGTGGCTATCATTGGAATCGGGATCGGATTTTCAGCTATTCTTTTCTTAAGCTTTAAAAAGGTAAACTTGGGGGTAGGATTTTTTGTAGGGACTGTTGTGGCTGGCTTAGCTTCCGGATTAGGTGTTGGGCAGGTCTTCCAAAATATTTTATTGGGTATATTTTCTAAAGATTCGCTTCAGCTGATGGTTACCATCTCGCTGATTAGTGGAATGGGTTCTCTCCTAAAGCAGACAGGCGATCTTGAGCAGATAGTCAACTCATTGATTAATTTACTAAATAACAATAAGTTGTTAACGATCATTTTCCCGATCGTATTTGGGACCCTCAATGTACCCGGAGGAGCGATCTTCTCGGCGCCTTTAATTGAAGATAGTGCTGAGCGGATTAACCTCGACCCGCATCAGAAGACAGCAGTAAATGTTTTTTTTAGACATATTGCTTTGTTTATTTATCCTTTATTTACTTGTTTGATTATTGCCAGTGAACTGGCCAACGTAGATAAGTACCAGATTATCAAATTTAATCTTTTAGTCTTTTTTGTTGGTTTTATTTCCTTCTATTATCTTATCTTTAAGATTAATCCAAAACTGGATAAGACGCAGATCAAAAGAGAAGTCGAGTCAGGGGGTAAGGCTAAATATATTGTAACCTTTTTGAAAGGTTTTTCTCCCGTCCTGATTATCTTATTGATTTCATTTTTAATTAATCTTCCTTTTTACTTGTCGGTCGTTGGCGGTCTTTTGCTGGGGGCTGGCCGGAGACTACCGCCGGATCAGAAGCACAAGGTGTTTTTTGGCCGACTAAAAGATTTTCTGTTCAAGGAAATTAATTATAATTTGACTTTGCTGATTATGGGGGTTATGGCTTTTAAAAGTATGGTCGAAGGCAGTGGAGCGATTGATATAATTACTGTTTTATTGAGTGACTTCAATTTTTCTTTAATCATACCGATAATATTATTAACCTCCATTGTAGCTATGATAACGGGTTTTTACCCAGCTGCCCTAGGAATAAGTATACCTATTTTTTTGCCGATGATTCCGCCGGAAAGTAAAGTAATATATACTTCATTAATCTTTGATTTTGCTTTTCTGGGCTATTTGCTTTCCCCTTTACACTTATGTCTGGCCCTAACCAAAGAATATTTTGCGGCTAACTGGCTTCCGGTCTACCGCTATCTTTTTCCGCCGGTGGTCCTGATGGCAATTGCTGCTATTATTCAGGCCATTTTATTAGTTTAAATAATTGAAAAAAAGAGGGGACTATATTACAATAAGATTGAAAAATATAAAATAAGGAGGAAGGAGATTTATGAGAATGAGTTTTTTCTTTAGTGAAATATTTTGGGGTGGCTTATTGATTCTCATCGGAGTATCTGCGATTTTAAAATCATTTAATATTAATATACCGATTTTACGGATTGCGTTTGCTTTATTTTTTATCTATCTGGGGCTTTCAATCTTTTTTGGCCATAGTTTATTTTTAGAAAAGGATCGGAATACGGTAATCTTTAGCGAAACAAACATTCGGGTCGAGGAATTAAACCAAAGGGAGTTTAATATTATTTTTGGGAAAGGGGTAGTAGATCTGAGGGGAATTTCGATTGAGGATGATGAGTTAATTGAGATTAATACTATCTTTGGTAGTGCTGATGTTATAATTCCTGATGATATACCAGTCGTAATCCGGGCATCTTCTGTCTTTGGCAGTGCCAGCTTACCAGATGGGAATAATGTAACTTTCGGCGATTTATCTTACCGCTCACCAAAACAAGAAGGAGCAAAAAATCGTTTGACCGTTGAAGCTAATGTGGTATTCGGCGGGTTAGATATAACCA
>JAKSCG010000175.1 GCA_022360715.1 Halanaerobiales bacterium | reverse complement strand
TATAGAAATCGAGACCCCTGGCCAGAAATGGATTAAACTTGACCCGATTAGATAAAGATAGAATCTGCAAATATTCATTTAACTCTCTCAGCTCTTTAACCCCTTCCTTGACGGCCTGGTTATCAAAACTATTTAAAAAAAACTCAAATTTATTTCCGCAGTCTTCTTCTTTAAAACTCAAAGCTTTCAGAATCTGACTAGTAGTCTTGGGATCGACCCCGTTTTCCCCCAATTCCCTGCTTACTTCTCTGACTCCCACCTTTTCCATTTTATCCAATATTAAAATTACTTTGTTAATTCGCTCTTCCTTTACTCCTACGCCTGATAAAATCCCTCTTAATAGTTTTCGGTTGTTATACTGGATTGTAATATCCAGGGATAGTTGCTCAAACACTTCCACTACGATTGTCACGAGTTCAGCCTCTGCCATCATTGATTTAATACCGGTCACATCAACATCACATTGAGTAAATTCTCTCATTCGACCGGTTTTCACCGGACCGTCCCGGAAGACCTTACCTATTTCATAACGTTTGAAGGGTAATGTAAGATATGGATTCATCCCGATTACCTTAGCAAAGGGAACCGTCAAGTCATACCTTAAAGCCAGCTCCCTTTCTCCCTGGTCTTTCAATCTAAAGACCTCTTTTAACACTTCTGCTCCACCGGCATATTTGGAAGCAAGCAGCTCAAAATAATTTAAAATAGGTGTTTCCATCGGTATGTAGGCATACTTTTGAAATATCTCCTCGCAAACACGTCTGATTTTATACCGGTAAATCTGTTCTTCCGGCCAAAAATCTTTGGTCCCTTTTAAGTTCCTTAAATTCATCAATATCCATCCCTTCTTTTTAATAATAAAAAATTAAAAAGCCACATAGATATCACATCTACATGGCTTAAAACAATTACATATCACCATTAGATGCAAGCCTATCTGAAACTAAGCACAAATAGAGCCTGCATCTATGGTTATCTTTCCATAGCTACAAACCCGCTAGTGGTGATGATAATGGTATTTCTTAATCAAAGCAACATTTTCCATCCCTATTCACTACTTTCCAAGATTTCTCTTGCTATTTTCTAAATTATATTTAATTCGGCTAAAAAAGTCAAATATATCTGCCATTGAGTTTGTGTCAAGGCCCTAATAAATAAAAAATAATAAGATTGCGGTAGCCAAGCCGGCCAGCATAGGTAAATATAAATACCGATAGCTCTCTTTTAAGGACAGGCCAAAATATTCCACCGTTAAAAGTAAACAAAAATGCAATGGCGATAGGTAATAACTAAAAAAGCCGACATAATAGATCAGCACAAGATATCCCATATTACCCTTTAAATCACCAATAAGCGGAATAAATAACGGAAGCGAAATACCAATCGCAGCAGACGATGCCCCGGTAATAAACCCAATCAACCCCGGCAAAACAATAGCCAACAACCAGACCGGCATTCCGGCAGCAATAATTCCGTTGGCCAACTGCGGCAGGGCCGATAAATTACCAATAAATTCTTTAAAAACCATGATTCCAATAATTGCCAGAGGTAATTTACCGTCAATTCGTCTTAATATCGTCCTAAAATCTATCTTATTTCTTTGGCTAATAAGCAGATAAATCAGGCCGAGTAATAAGGATAGCCAGAACGGAAGCGGAGTGAGCAAGGGCAGGAATATCCCCAATAAAAGCGGTAATAACCCCAGCAGCAACCCTTTTATGGCCTGTAGTTTATTCCCGGCTGTTGATTTTCGCCAGCAACTATGATCTATTCCTCTAAAAAGGGTTAGATAGCCGGCTATTCCCATTACTAAAGTTAACGGGAACATATGTCTGATCACAAAAAATACATCGACTCCGATTAAAGCGGCCGTTAAAATTAATCCCGGTACAAAGGGGAAGATAAAATACCAGATATGTCGGAACAGCAAGTTAATCGCCAACTTCTTACTGTTACTCAACCCTAAATCCCGGGCAATCTGATCAACCATCGGGGCAGACATCACCGCCCCGCCCGGAATGGCTAAAACACCCATAATCGATGGAAGCATCATTAAGATTAATTCAAACCGCTTGAACAAAATTAACATATTATCAATGATCTGATCGATCATTTTACTTTCTTTCATCACGTTAGCAATCAGCGTAATATTAATAATCATCAAGACCAGTTCAAAGGTTACTTGATTGACAACACCTGTTCGCAATATCTTAAAAAATTGGTTGAACCCGATATGGGGAGAGGTTAAACCGATTACGATTGAACCGACCAGCATCGCAATCCCCAAATTGACCCGTTTGATCACCAAACCAAGAATCAAAATAAAAGCAATTAATAGTCCAATTATTTCCATTGATTTCCCTCTTCTCCGGAGCACTACTGCCATATTTCAAGTATAATGATTACATTAATAAAACTTTCCTCTAGCGGCAATTGGTAAAATAGATTCAACTATACCATCCCTGATCCCATAATAGAGCTCATGTAAATTAATCGTGGTACAACCATGGCTGGGAATTAATTCGATTTTCTGGCCAATCCGATATAAATTAGCTCGTCCTTTAGATAATTTGATAAAACCATGTTCTTCGGAAAGCTGATATAATTCCCCTGCCCCGCCGACTTTAATTGTTGGCCAACCAAACTCTTGACTGACTGACTTCAGGCCGAGATCTACAATCACCCGTTCCGGGTCCGGTCTGCTGACAATAGTAGTTAAAATACTTAAAGCCTTTTTAAATTCACTCCCGATCCCTTCGATCTGATCATATTTTGTATCCATCGTCAGATAACTACCGGCCTCGATCTCGGTAACAGCAGGATAACTACCGGTAATCGAATAGGTACCGGTACCCCCACAACTAATTATCTTACATTCAATTCCGTTCTTACTTAATAGATCCCTGGTGGCACTGACCTTAGCCAGCGCTTTGAGCACCGCACTTTTTCTGGCCTGATATGATTTGATAAAAACAGTATGGCCTTCATAAGCCATTATCCCTAAAAAAAATAATCCGGACAGTTTATTTATTTCTTTAATGAGCTTTAAGGCGGGTTGACCGGGATTAACACCCGCTCGATTCATTCCAATATCAATTTCAACTAAATAAGAAACCCGAACCCCTTTGACCAGAGCAGCCTCAGATATTTCGCGGGCATTATCTAGATGATCAATCGCTATTTTTAGATCGGTATAGCGGGCTAAATTGACCAGTCTTTTTATCTTTTGCCGGCCGGCAATTTGATTGGTAATTAAAATATCTTTAAGACCGGATTTAGCTAAAACTTCAGCTTCGGCCAGCTTCTGACAGGAGATACCGATCGCCCCTGCTTCCATTTGTTTATGGGCCAAAAACGGACTCTTATGTGTTTTAAAATGGGGTCTTAAGTAAGTCTTTTTCTCTTTGAGAAAACCGGCCATTTTTTGGAGGTTATCTTCCACTTTAACCAGATCCAATAATAATGCCGGGGTTTCAATCTCCTCAACCCCTCTGCCAATTATGTAGCTGTCAATCGCTACCACCTCCTTTGCTTAATCGTAAGCTCTGATTAGATATAGCCAATCTCTTTGGCCAATTTATCCCTTACCTCCTGTAAGGCCCGTGCATATTTCTCGATGACCGCATCACTACTAAAATCCATCACTAAACCAGTGATACTAAGTGCTGCTTCAATTAGTCCCCGGTCATTTAACACCGGGACAGCAACGCATTTTATGTGTTTTTCGTGCTCAGAATTATCGATTGTATAGCCACGCTCTCTGATTATCGCTAATTCGGTATATAATTGCTCCAGAGTAGTAATTGTTTGTGGGGTATATCTTTTCATTCCATGGTGATTAATTACCCTTTCCACTAATTTCGGGGGTGAATAGGCCAATAAGGTCTTACCCTGACCGGTACAATGAGGTGGTACCGGGCTTCCGATCCGGGAAAACATTTTAATATTGCCGGGGGGATAATACTTTTCGATGATTATTACATCATATCCGTCCAGGATGCCTAAATGGACCGTCATATTAATTTGAACGGAAAATTGCTTAAGGTATTGATCAGCAACTTTGATTAATTTATGCGATTTGGAGATCTGATTACCTAAAATAAACATATTGATCCCCAATTCATATCTTCCGTGTTCATCCCGGGAAATATAGTTATTATATTCTAAAGTATATAAAACCCGAAAAAGTGTCGATTTATTAAACTTAAGCTCCTCCTGAATATCGGTAAAAGATAATTTATGCTCTTCTTTAAAGAGATTTAAAACATCAATCGCCCGCTGGATCGTGGAAGCGTGATAATTTTTTTTCATTGAGTTCACTCCATTTCAGAATATATCAATATCCTTCTAAATATATAATTCTGAATCAGTCGCGAAAATCCTCTAAAAGATTATTAAATTAAACTTACTTTTATTAATTAAGCTATCCTTATTTTCCCGGCAGACAAGCAGAAAAAACCACATAGATCATCGATCTACATGGCTTTAATAGCTAGTCGGTTAGCTTTTAATAATGGCCCAACATCCCTTTCTGCATTGCGTTCTGCTCACACTTCTTATAAACGAAATAACCGATCATAAAATGCAAGAGCCCGATACCGACCAAAAACGAAAGCTCAGTCCAACTAAACTCAAGGATATATTTCCCGTCTACCATTATCTCATAAATTAAGGTAGAGCCCCAGTTTAACGGTAAATACCTTATCCAGGAAGTCCGGCCCGGCATAGCAATCAGGGCAATTAAGGCAAAATTCATGATCTGCAGATAATTTTCACTCCTTTTAAAGATAAGGGTTATCCCCCCCAGGGCTAAACCCAGGCCAAGCAGCCCCAATAAGATGAAAAAAACTACCGGGAAGAGGGAAACAAGATCCAGATTGAGATACTTCCCGGTGGTAAACATTAATAAGAGCAGGATTAGAAAGACCATGATCAAATTTAAAATACTGGACGCCACTGTTTTCACCGTCAACACCCAGCCAAAACCATAAGACGACATGTATAGTTGCTCCAGAGTACCTTCCCGGGCCTCCCGTATAATTGTATAAGTAATATCCTGATAAACAGACAGGGCCAGGAACCAGAGGGTATAGCCAACTACCAGGCCTTCGATACTTCTGCCCAGGTTTGCACTCCCCCCCGCAAACTCTTTATATCCATAAAACATTAGTAAAAAAACAATATAGAGTGTAATTAAACCGGCCAGGGAATTGGAAAAATAACGAATCGTTAAAATGATTTCGCGTTTCATCATTGCTTTAAACAATAATAGTTTACTTGTCACGAAGGCTCACTCCCATTAATAATTTCCATAAAGACCTTTTCAAAGTTAATCTCCTGCCGGTCAATTGATTCAATCGGCGAATTTTCTTGACTGAGAATCTTAATGACCTGATATAAAACCCGGGAATCTTCCAGGTTTAAATCAATAATTGTTTCCCGCTCCTCCTCATGAAGAGTTAGGTGGGGAACCAGTCGGAGCTGGTTTTTTTGGGCCTGGCTCACTTTATCTGCGATAACAAATTTATAAGATTTGACCTGGAAAAGGCGGATCAACCGATCAACCCGATCCTGGGCAATAATCCTCCCATGATTAATAATAATAGCCCGTTCACAGGTATCCTGTACTACGTTCATATCATGAGTGGTCAAGACAATGGTTCTTCCGTCTTCTCCGGCCAGTTTTTTTAACAAATCCCTGACTTCATAAGAGGCTTTAACATCCAGCCCTAAGGTTGGTTCATCCAGCAGGACTACCTCACTTTGCGCAATCATCGCTACCGCGATGGCCAGTTTCTGTTGCATCCCGCGCGACAGTTTGCGCGCTGTCTCATTCATCTTATCCTGTAGGTCAAATAGCTCTATATAGTAATCAATTTTACCTTTAATATTTTTCGGATTAATCCCCTTCAGGGCAGCAAAAAACTCCAGGTTCTCTTTTACCGTTAAGCGCCAGTAAATATTCCGGTTGCCTTCCAGCACAGCACTGATCTTGGTTAAGGCCTTATTGCGCTGCTTCCAAGCACTAATCCCGTCGATTTTAATCTCGCCACTATCCGGTTTGATCAAACTACAGATCATCTTGACAGTAGTGGTTTTACCGGCGCCATTCGGTCCCAGTAAGCCGAATATCTCCCCGCGCTTCACCTGAAATGATATATTATCCACCGCTTTGACCGGTTGGCCCTTTCTGACCGGATAAGTTTTGGATAGCTTACTAACTTCCAGGACAGAAGATGTTGCCATCTTTATTCCTCCTCTAATAATTTTTTTGATATATTACTTCTACTCCTCCCGCTATGTTTTAATGTTCTAACTGTTATCTCCAATTATTTTTATTCTTCACCGTTTTGACAATTCCTTTTCCATAATATTTTTTAAAAAAATAAGGGAGTAGGTTAACCCTACTCCCGGAATCTGTCCCTATTTATCAGTACAAGCAAATTAATTTAGCGAAGCGAGCACGGCTTCTTTGATGTGCAATCTGGCCAGTTGCTCGGCCAAAGTAGTTTCCGTAAAGACAGCCTGATTCAAGAATCCTGCTATTTCATCCAGTACAACTAGTTCTCCGCTTTCTATCTGGCTATTTTCTCTGCCCATTAGGCCCCAACAGTCCCAGGGGAGCGGTTCTAATTGATTTAAACATAAAAGATCACGCAGCATATTATCACGGATAAACCAGCTTCCTTTTAGAAATTCCTCATAAGTTCCATAAAGATCGGGATTATCTCCGTGCTCGCGGCAATTAACCCAGGCTTGACCACCGGTAATAAAGTGCTGTTCCTTGACATCATATGGATTATAATCCAACTCCAGCAAACCCCCACTTAATTCCGGCGGCAGTATTTCTTGACGATACTGTATTTGACTCATCCAGCAATCTACCTTAATCCAACGTTCTTCTTGTTGATTCCAGTATTCACAGAGCCAGTGGTCAAAGTATTTTTGCTGATCAAAAAAAGTTGCGAATCCTGATCTTACCCGGGCCGGAACTTGCTGATTGCGCAGCACTGAGCAGACCATCAGCGATAAATCCCGACAATTTCCTAATAAGCATTTCTCATAATTAGCTGCTTCCGGCCGGTCTGTCCCATTCCTACTTACTATCTTTGCTAATTTATCAGCAATTTTTCTAAGTTGAATGTCATCTAGATGTTCGGCCGGAACTGAAACCAATCCCATATTGACTATAAAATCTATTAAGATTGTTTCATTGATCCTTTCACACAATTCCGCTATCTCCGTTGGAAATTGTGCTAGTAAATCTTGATAAGAACCCGGTGATGTGATTAATCCTTGTTGACTATAATAATCTAAGCAATGATCTAACTTCATCAACAACTCCCCTTTTTATCTAATAATACATATTATAATCAGCTATATATGACAACTGATTGTCATATATAGCTTCCACCGGGGAATTAACTTGCAACAAAAAAGGTTGTAGGACTTAATTAAGACCTACAACCTAAACATCCTTTATTTTACTTCAAATTATCCGGTATTTTACTTCAAATTATCCGGATTTAGGCAGGCCAGTTCTTTGCTAACAAAGTGCCCATCTTTCCGGACAAGCTGCCGGTCAAAGTAGATTTCGCCCCCACCGTATTCCGGCCGTTGAATGCAGACCAGATCCCAATGGATTGCCGATTTATTACCATTATCACACTCCTCATATGCTCCCCCCGGCGTAAAATGGAAACTACCGGCAATTTTTTCGTCAAAAAGGGTATCTTTCATCGGTTCTAAAATATATGGATTTACTCCAAGGGCAAATTCACCAACATATCTTGCCCCTTGATCCGTATCGAGGATTTTATTTAATCTTTCCGTATTATTAGCCTCAGCCTTTACGATCTTGCCATTTTCAAAATGTAAAGTGATATTTTCAAAAGTATATCCCTGATAAACCGCCGGAACATTATAACTGATTACCCCATTAACAGAATCCCGAACCGGAGCCGTAAAAATTTCTCCGTCCGGAATATTATAATTACCGGCACATTTAACTGCCGGTAATCCTTTAATACTGAATTCCAGCTCAGTTCCCTTCCCAGCAATCCGAACATGGCTTGTCCGGTTGAGCAACTCCACCATCGGGTCCATTGCTTTCGACATCTTGGCGTAATCGAGGTTACAGACATTAAAATAAAAGTCTTCAAATCCCTCTGTACTCATATTTGATGATTGAGCCATCGAATGGTTAGGATATCTCATTACACACCATTTGGTTTGAGGTACCCTGATCTCAAAATGTACCGGCTTGCTCCAATGTTCATTATAAAGGCTGAGTTTTTCAGCCGGGATATCAGCCCATTGGTTGATATTATCCCCGGCGCGAATCCCGATATAAGCATCCATTTCTTGCATTCGCTCTGCTTCATACCTGGCGATCATGGCCAGCTGTTCTTGCTCTGAATTGATTAATAGCTCCCGCAAAAGAACTCGATCCTTAACCGTTAAGAATGGAATGCCCCCAACTGCATAAGCCGCTCTGATTATCTCCTTGGCCAAAGGAATCTCCAGACCAATTACCTCAATCAGTAGTTTCTCCCCCGCTTGTAAATTAATCGAATAGCTGATCAAATTCTGTGCTAATTTGGTATATCTTTGATCACGCATTTGCCCACCCCTTTTTTATCTTTATAATATTGATTATATCATATTTTGTAAAAAATGGGATAGTTGCTTAGATTAAATGTTCATTTTCGGCTATGATTACTTTTATATTCATATTTTCTAATTGATCAACAATTTGTAGAGGTACTTTATGGTCAGTGATAATACAATCAAGTCTTTCCAGCGGACAGATTTGGCTTAACAGAACCTTGCCAAATTTGGATGAATCAGCTAATAAGATTATTTGTTTAGCCGAATTAATCATTGCTCTTTTAACAGGAATCTCTTCCATATTAGCATTAGTAAGACCTTTACTTAAATGGAGACCACCTGCCCCTAAAAATAGTTTGTCGGCATTAACTTGGGCAAAAAAACTTTCGGCCGGTGGTCCAATTAAAGAATGGGTGCTGTATCTGGTAATCCCACCTGACAAAATTAACTTTTTAACTTCGCGGTTATTGTTATAAAATTCCGAAGCAATATCAACAAAATTTGTTAGGACTGTAATATCCCTTTTTTCGATGTTTTTGGCTAAATACAAAGTAGTAGTACCGGCATCAATGATGATGATATCACCCTCATTAATTAATTTAGCTGCTCCCTTGCCAATTAAGGCTTTTTCTTCTTTAAATTCTACGTTTCTAATTTGGAAAGGCTGAATAAATGAATCCGGAAGCATTGCCCCACCTTTAATTCTCTTCAATGTTCCTTTGCTTTCGAGCAATTTAAGGTCTCTTCTAATCGTATTTTCTGAGACATTCATCATTCTACTTAAGTTTTCAATTTTAACGGTCTTTTGGTTTTGAAGCAAACTAATTATTTCCATCTGTCTTTCAATTGGAAAGCGGGACATAATTAACCACCTTTCTCAAACTTTACCTTTAACCCCTCATTTGCTTCCTCCTCACTTAACGGACAGATTACATACCTACTGCCGATACTGCTCGATGATTCGCTTTAGTCCTTCCACTTCAAAGGCTATCTCACCGCTAAAACGGGTTAAAGCAACAAGGCCCCCATCAATAGTTTCTATATTTGAAATCATGGCCGCATTTTCTTCCTTTAAACCACCTCCGTAAACTACTATTGGTACAAATCCGAACGATTTTCTTACTGTCTCTTTAATATATTGCGAAACAAAACTGATGTACTCCTTGCCCGGGGGAATTTTACCGGGCCCAATCGCCCAGATTGGTTCATAGCCAATTGCCAGCTTCTTTTGGTTCAGCTTTTCTTTAATCCCCTTTAAACCCAATAATAACTGTCTTTTTAATACAGCTTTAATCGAGGATTTTTGTGCATCAAAAGCTCCGTCTCCTTTTTCTTCGGCCGTCTCGCCAACACACATTAATACATTCAAACCGGCTGCCAGGGCGTTATTAATTTGATAATTAATGATCCTGTCGACTGTCTCATTAGCTTTGGCCAGCAATCCGGCTTTAAACTTAATAGTTGGTTCAAATTCTTCCAGAATTCCTAATTTATCTGCCCTCTCTTCGGAATGTCCAATAATAGTCCAGCTACAACCCATATTTTTGGCTGCTGTTGCCGGTAAATTGGTGGTAAAGGCTCCAAAGTTGACACCAGGATTTATATCTTTCCTGAATACCCCCTGACTGCCGATCCGAATATTATGTCCCTTGGCCAGTGGGCTTTGCTTTAGCTTGTTGACTGCACTTATGATTAAAGCCTCCGGCAAAAAAAAGGTAAGACTAATATCACTTATTTCCCCCAAACCGAGTCGAACCGTTTTTTCTATGACAGAATTGATCCAATCTTCCGGATTATCAAACGGACAAATTCCGCCCTTTTTTCTGGGCACATCAAAACGTTTAAGATTTACTAATATTTCTTTCATCAAAGACACCCTTTCTCTGTACAACCAGTTATTATTTTAGGCTCTCAATTAAAACACATTAATTATCTCGCTTAAATAACTCAGCTTTATCGCGATTGCTCTACACGGGCAACCATCGTCTACTTTAATATTTAAAGGCATAAATATACAAATATATTGATTGTCGGTTAAATATTTTAATTTTTTTAATCCTTCAATAATTGGAATATTATTACTGCTTTCCGCCAAATGATTACGGAAAAAAGGTTATTTAATACTATTTTTCACCTCATAATTATTATTTATTATAATTTTTCACCATTATATTTAATGTTCAATATATTATGATAAAAATCCTTCTTTGGTTTATAAAAAAAATATAATTTTTTTTCAAATGCCAAGAATTTATTTAAACAAAACATGCCAAATGATTATCATATTTTACTTTTTCATTACATTACTGTATCCTATGTGCAAATTTTTTGATTTATATTGACAAGAGATATACGATCTGTTATAGTAGTTAACATCGTTAGCTAACACTGTTAACTATAAAAAGGGGTGATTAAATGCCCAAGGATAAGACCGAGACTCTGGAAAAAATAATCCCTTGTGCAAAAAAAGAATTTTTAGATAAGGGCTTTGAAAGAGCTTCGATGCGAACAATTGCTGCAAATGCAGATATCTCCGCAGCCGGCTTGTACCGTCACTTTGAAAGCAAGGAGGCTATGTTTGAGGCCTTGGTGCTTCCTACCGTCAGGGGGATCAAGGAACTTCTTTTATCCATGCGGGACACTTTTTCCGAATTGCCGGGAGACACGCAAAAAAAAGTTGTTAAAGATTACTCCAACGATAAATTTCCTCTATTCATTAAGTACATCTATGAGCATTTCGACGCTTTCAAGTTATTGACTACATGTGCGTCCGGAACCCCCTACGCAAACTTCATTCACGACCTGGTAGAGATCGATGTGGAATACAACTTAAAATTTATTAAGGCTACGTGTAATGATGCACTAACATCAGGCAGATGTACACCGGAGCTAATGCACATTTTATCCAGCGCTTTCTATTCCGGTATCTTTGAAGTTGTGATTCATGATATGACCAGGAAAGACGCGGACAATCACATTGAGCGGCTACGATGTTTTTTTGCAGCCGGATGGAATAGCATTTTGCGGCCATAACTATTTAATGGCTCATAATGAGCCATTAAAAAATAGTATATTGTTAGCTATCACTAACTTAAAGGAGGAGTTGTTATGCGTGACAAACAAAAGAAAAATCCCCTTTCCCGCTTAGCGGATTTCGCCAAACCCCATCAAGGGAAATTTACTGCATCAGTTATTTTTGCAATTGTAGGTGTGGCGGCAGGATTCGTACCCTATTTCATTGTATCGAGAATGATAGTCAGTCTGATCGAAGGTAACCGAGAGCTTTCGGTCTATCTGATATGGGGCGGTGTAGCAGCTTTGGGACTTACAGCGAAGATTCTCTGCCTGAATATTTCCACCCACATTTCTCATAAAGCAACTTTTGCGGTTATTTCGGAGGTGCGGTACCGGCTGGCTTCCAAACTGACCCGAGTACCACTGGGTTATCTGTTGGATACACCGTCCGGCAAGCTAAAGACAACGATGGTAGAACGGGTGGACACTCTCGAAAGTCCACTCGCCCATGCGCTGCCTGAAATGACCGCCAATCTGCTTGTACCGTTTGGTATCATCGTCTATCTGTTCACTCTGGACTGGCGTATGGCGTTGGTATCGCTGATTACCTTGCCGCTCGGATTCATCGCCTATATGGGTATGATGAAAGACTACGTTGTTAGATATACCGCTGCCACTAATGCGGGAAAACACATGAGCGCTACCGTGGTGGAATACATCAATGGTATTGAAGTCATTAAGGCATTTAACCAGTCAGCCAACTCTTATGCCAAATTTACCGATGCCGTGCAGAAAAATACACGATTAATGTTGGATTGGGTAAAAGCTACCCAGATTTATTCTGCTGTCGCCCAAAGCATCTGGCCGGCCGTACTTTTGGGCGTACTGCCGGTGGGGTGCTTGTTTTACCTGAACGGTTCTCTTTCTGGCCTGGATTTTATTCCGATCATAATTTTATCTTTTGGCATCGTTGGTCCGCTTATTGCCGCCGTGCGCTTTACTGATGACCTTTCCAAAATAAGTACCATCATTGGAGATATTGGCGCAATTTTAGATGAGCCTGAACTGGAAAGGCCGGAGGAAGCTAAGGAAATAGCCGATTATGGTATTGCCCTGCAAAACGTCACTTTTGCCTATAAGAAAGAACAGGTTTTAAAGGGCATAAATCTGATGATTCCGGCAGGCGGGGTGACCGCTCTTGTCGGTCCCTCCGGCAGCGGAAAATCTACCATTGCCAAGCTGATCGCTTCTTTTTGGGAAGTAAGCAGCGGTCAAATCACTTTAGGTGGTTTTAATATTAAGGATATTCCAACCGGCCAGCTAATGGATCTGATTGCCTATGTGCCGCAGGATACTTATCTGTTTAACGATACGGTTCGCAATAATATCCGGATGGGAAAGCAAGGTGCGACCGACGCTGAGGTGGAAGCCGTGGCCAAAGCCTCCGGCTGCCATGATTTTATAATGACGCTGGAACACGGTTATGACACAGTTACAGGTGGGGCAGGAGGTCATTTGTCCGGTGGTGAGCGGCAACGGATTGCCATTGCCCGCGCTATGCTGAAAAACGCACCGGTCGTTATTTTGGACGAAGCCGGCACCTATATTGACCCTGAAAATGAAGCAGTTATCCAGGAAGCGGTGGCCAAGTTGGTCTCAGGGAAGACCTTGATTGTCATTGCGCACCGGCTGTCTACCATCATTAATTCCGATCAAATTGCTGTTGTACATGATGGAAAGATAGTAACACAAGGCAAACACGAAGATTTATTGGAAAGCTGTGCGCTGTACCGTGATATGTGGCAGGCTCATACCAGCGCCAAAGACCAGATGTAGGGAGGGAGAAAAATGTTTGGCATAATTAAGAATTTTTTTGCTTTTGCGGGCAAACACAGTGGCAAATGGTATAAAGGTATTGGTTTTGCGGTTCTACACTCAGTATTTGAGGCATTTCAATTGTTGGCGATGGCTATTGTAATCCGTGCGATTGTCGAGAATAACATGAGCAGCCAGACCGTATGGCTTACGCTAGGTGTTATGCTGGTGAGCGTCATCGGCATGATGATCACACGACATATTTCCGATCAAAGTGAAATCATCGGTAGCTATAACATGTGTGAAGAAAAGCGGATTCAGATTGGCGATCGGATGAAGTATATGCCGATGGGCTACTTCAACAGCCACAGCCTGGGAAAGATTACCGCCGCAGCTACAACAACGATGGAGGAGATAGAAAAGATTGCTCCTCCTGCATTATCCAAGACGATTCTTGGACTCATCCGCACATTGATTATCACTATTAGCTTGATTATTTTTGACTGGCGCATCGGTCTGATCACTCTGGCCGGAGTGTTATTATTTTTGCTGATCAATGGAGTATTACAATATAAATCCCGAATGCTGTCCCCAGAACGTCAAAAAGCGCAGGCGAAGGTCGTGGAAACCGTCCTGGAATACATCCAGGGCATGACCGTGGTCAGGGCGTTCAAACTGGATCATGACGCCAACAAGGCGATCAATCGAGCCATAGCTGAGGTAGAAAAAAGAAATTTTGATATGGAAATAAGCCTTACCCCCTATGTTGCCTTACAGCAACTGGCCTTAAGTTTAACCAGTGTTGTCATCCTGGTCGTTTCCATTGCTCTATACTTATCCGGTGTGATGGAACTGGTTTTGTGCCTATTAATGATTGTTTCCAGCTTCTTTGTATACAGCGGGTTGATCGCTTCTGGGCTCATGTCTGCTTTTCTGCGGCTAGTTGATGCATCCATTGCTCGCGTAGAAGAAATCAACAAAACGCCGGTTATGGATGTGGACGGAACCGTACACCAACCCAAGAATTACGATATCGCTTTCCAGAATGTCAGCTTTTCTTATGAAAGCAGAAAAATTATCAACGATGTGAGCTTTACTATACCGGCTAAGACTACGACAGCGATTGTCGGGCCATCGGGGGGAGGTAAAACCACTCTCTGCAATCTGATCGCGCGTTTTTGGGATGTAGACGAAGGTCGTGTTCTGTTAGGGGGCAGGGATGTGCGGGAATACACGCTGGACAGTCTGCTCGCCAATATCAGCATGGTATTTCAGAACATTTACCTGTTTAACGATACGATTGCCAATAATATCAAATTCGGGAAACCGAACGCCACGAGGGAGGATATGGTAGCAGCAGCAAAAAAAGCTTGCTGCCATGAGTTTATTACTGCGCTACCAGATGGTTACGACACAATGCTCGGGGAGGGTGGGGCTACGATTTCCGGCGGGGAGAAACAGCGGATCTCCATTGCCCGCGCCATGCTCAAGGATGCGCCGATCATCATTCTGGACGAAGCGACCGCCAACGTAGACCCGGAAAATGAGCGCGAACTGCAAACGGCGATCACCGCGCTGACGAAGAATAAGACCGTTATTATGATCGCCCATCGGCTGAAAACAGTACGCCATGCCGATCAAATCCTGGTGGTCGATGGCGGCAAGATTGTCCAAAGGGGAACCCATGATGAGCTTGTGGGGCAGAAAGGCATCTACGCCGATTTTATCGGTGTCCGCCAAAAAGCGATCGGCTGGAAAATAAGCGTGAATAAAGGCTATGATGCCTGCGGGTGACAAAAACCGCTTATGCTGCTGTCCTGGCTTCGGAAAGTAGTGTTGTATAGGAGAAACTATGCGGCAGGATAAGGCTTGTTCTTATTCTGCCGCATCATTATGAGATATGGATACATAACGCTTAAGATATTCTCGCTTTTTGCCTCAAAATAAGTTTCCGAATTAAGGTTAATCTTTTTAGACCGTTCCCCCTCTTCCGTAAGAATTTCGTGTTTATACATCTCATGTTAAGGTTAATTCTTCTTTGATTTCTCCTCTGAGCCACCAACCGGCGTTTAAATACATCTCATGTTAAGGTTAATTTTACTGCGCCCAACGTTTTAGCACAATATATTAAGGTTTAAATACATCTCATGTTAAGGTTAATTACATACTGTGATATAG
>JAKSCG010000213.1 GCA_022360715.1 Halanaerobiales bacterium | reverse complement strand
TGGCCCTGGAGGCAATTTCTCATGACATTTTCCTTTTGGAAGCTACGCGAGATAGCAACCCTGAGATTAGAAAACGCTTGCGAGAGATTGAAAGGAAATTCTATTATGAAGTATAAATTTAAAATCAGACCATATTATATCCTGCAGGGCGTATTGGGTCTGGCTACTGGTTTAATAATTCCATATAATGTACTTTTTCTCAGGAGTAGAGGGCTGGATTTATTGCAGATTGGAATTCTTTCTTCAGCTTTTGAGACATCAATTGTAATGTTTGAGGTTCCCACGGGTTACTTGGCAGATTGTAAAGGAAGAAGACTTTCTGTATTACTTGGGTTAGTAATAATGGCCCTTTCCGGACTAGTTTATGGGTTTTCCCACTATTTTATTACCTTCCTGATAGCCGAGGTTTTATATGGGCTGGGGGAGACTTTTATTTCCGGAGCAGGAGAGGCCTGGACAGTTGATGAAATGCTGGTCGGGGGTGCCGGTGAAGGGGAGATAACCCTGATGCTGGCTGAGGGGGAACGGGTTATGCTATATGCTATGGTAGTGGGTTTAATTATAGGTTCTTTCCTTCAATTGGTTACATTAAGTTTAATCTGGGTTGGGTTTTCCCTGGTCAATTTAACCGGTTTGATTATTTTAAAATTATATACCGGAGAGGAAGAGAGGATTAGCGCAAATAAAAGTAGTGATGATGAGCAGGTATTTTTGGAAGAACTGAGTTGGAAGGATTTTATAGCAAACCACACTTTGATTGTGCTTTTTTTCCTAACTCTGATCGGGGAATTTGCATTTTCGGCAATTGATGAGTACTGGCAGGTTTATTTTAATGAGAATTTAACTATTAATACTGCTTATTATGGCTGGATTATTGCAATTTCAACCCTTTCCAGTGCTATTTTAGTAAAAAAAATGACCTTTATACTCAATAAAAGGTTTAATAATTCTGCAAACGTCCTGGCCTTATTTCAGTTGGGAATGATAATGTTAATTATCACTGTAACCCTTGCTTTTTCCCCCTATCCTGCTATAGCTTCTTTTCTTTTGTTAAGTATACTGAGGCGTTTGAGCCGGCCCTTTAAAAAGGGGTTGTTAAATAGTCTTATAAAAAGTGGTAAACGGGCAACTATTATTTCAGTTAATAATCTGGCCGGGGCGGTCGGGGAGGTAGTAGCTGGTGTACTAATGGGGGTAATAGCTGTATCTGTTGGAATTAGATGGACATTTTTGATAAGTGCAGGTTTGATCTTTCTCCTTTTCCTGGGATACAGAGGGTTATTCCATCAAACACAACTGCTAGAAGGCAGTTGATATATGTAAGCTGGTAAGCCGCTTGCAATGGTTTTTTGCGTTTTCTAAAAAATCTTGACAAAATAAATGATGTTAGATAATATATAGTTATACGATATAAAGCATAGCGATATATAATGATCTGTTATAAAGATAGACGATATAAAATGAGGTGTTGAGGATAAAGATGAATAATATCAAGAGATTTTCCCCACTAACCGAAGCAACATACTATATTTTGCTGGCCTTAGTTGAGCCACTTCACGGATACGGTATAATCAAGAAAGTTGAAGAAATGACGACGGGTAGGGTTAGGTTGGCAGCAGGGACATTGTATGGAGCACTTAGTACTTTATTAGACCATAAGCAGATAATTTTAATAGGTGAAGATAAAGGAAATAAAAGAAGAAAACTATATCAAATAACTGAGTCCGGAAGGGTATTGCTTAACTATGAAATTGAGCGTCTGCAAGAAATGGTTAGCAATGGAGCCCGCGAAATGGGAGTGTCAATATGAAAAAAACTGTTAGAAAGATGTTTTTTGCCTGGAATGGAGATAAGGAAAAAGAATTCCTCGAAGAGATGGCTTTAAAGGGGTACAGATTAGTAAAAGTAAAATTTGGGAAATATGTTTTTGAAGAAGAACAACCGAAGAAATTAATTTACCAATTTGATTTTAGGAGTTTTGATAAAATTAGCGAAGCAGAGTATCTGCAAATATATGAAGATGCCGGTTGGAGTTTTGTCGCCAGGATTGCGGGATGGTACTATTTTTCCCGTGAGTGGAATCAAGAAGAGATAGATTTATCGCTATTTAATAATAATCGCTCAAGAAGTGCTATGTATAAACGTTTACTTTTTTTCCTGTTGTTGACCGGTTTTCCCCTTTATTATCAAGTACTATTATTTTTCCCGGCTATGACAGAAGCAAAAATTGAATTACCTCGCTTCTATTTTTTGTTTAGAATAATTGTATTAATATTAACCGGTTTACATTTGTTGGCAGTAGTCAGGATTTTTTATTTATACCTGAATATAAAACGTGATATATCAGAATAATAAGAAGTTGGATTAAAAGGATTATCTTTTGTTTTAGTTATCTAAATTATTATAAATGAGATGATCAAAAATGAAGATCGGAGTATTTTCCGAAAGTAATCAGGTTAGTATTGATACAGTAAGACATTATATGGAATTGGGCTTAATTATTCCCGAAAAAAAGGGTGGCCAATATTTTTTTGATCAGCGATGTCAGCAGGACCTCGCTGATGTAATATATTTTAAAGGCTTAGGGTTTACCCTCAAGGAGATCCAGTCGATTTTTTCATTCAAAAGACTGGGTCGGTTAACCCCTTACCAGCAAGACCAATACTATCGAGCGATCTTTTTAGGCAAACAAGAGCAGCTCAAGCAAGATTTAGCTAGATTGAGTATGACTGAGCAAAGACTTCAGAAAAAGATTGAGGAATTATCGAAGTTGAATAACCAAGAGGCTTCTAAAATGGGGATTAGGATTGATCTGCTCGGTCTTTTCCGTTGTTGTAACTGTGCCGGGAAGCTTATATTAGCCGAAGGGGCGGTTGAGGACAATCAACTGCTGAATGGGATTTTTCAATGTAGCTGCGGGATGGAGTATGTGATCGATGATGGTATCCTGATGGTGGACAGGTTTACTGGGGAAGGGGTTGAACAACCGGAACATATTATTGATTATATTAATACAACCAGTGATGAATATCTTGATAAGCTTTATCAGGGGCTGGAATGGACCTATAAAAAACTGGATTTTAACAGTCTTACGGGTAAAGTATTGCTGGAATTAGGCTCAGGTTTCGGCTATTTCCTCCGTCATATCTATCAAGATATCCCGCCTGACACGATCTATCTGGCTGTTGACCATGATTTGAAAAAGCAAAGGTTTTTAAAGCGGATTTTAGAGGGAACAGGCTTGCACAGGCAAATTATCTTTATTTGCAGTGATTTCCGGAAGGTTCCGATTAGTGAACAGGTAGTTGATATACTGATTGATTTTTCCGGAAGCAGCAATTATAGCTTTGAACATGAAGAGTTCCTTTTAGAAGTGATTGAGCGCTATACCAAAGGTGATACAATGCTGATCGGTTCATATATTCTTTTTAAGAAGTTTGTCGAGAATAGCTTTATCCCGGCTAAAGAGCGAAAAAATTTTCAACTTGATTTTATCAAGGGTAAGATCCAGGAACTGAATTATAAAATAATTGAGCAATGGATTAGCAATGCTGTAAGAACAGGAGGCAGGTATGAGAATTATTTCCAGGAAGGTGAAGAAGAAGTATATAGCTTCGTCCTGCTGGCCCAAAGATAGGGTAGACCCGATCTTTTTCCCTTTTTCTTAAGAAATTTTTAAGATATCCCCCTTGCACTAGCCCTGACCCCATTATTTATAATTGAGAAATAAGGGGGGAATATGATGTTAACAGAATTGCCGAAAAGCAGGGTTCCAACAAGAGAAAAACGGGAGCTGCTTAATCTTATTCTATTTGGGTCAGGGATAACTATCTCGTTATTTGGTACATTTATCTATGGTTTTGCGATGGGATTATTTGTGCTTCAGTTAACCGGTTCCGGTCTTTCTTTTGCCACTACGCTGGTGCTTAATGTCCTTCCCAGATTGATTTTTAATCCGTTGGCCGGAGTACTTGCTGACCGGTTTAATCGCAAAGTCCTGGTAGTCTTAACGGATTTTTTAAATGCGTTTTTTTTAATTGCCCTTTATTTTTATACCAGGCAATATGATTTAAGTGTATATGTTATCTATATCAGTACTTTTACGATTACAACTCTCACCACAATCTTTGACATTAGTTTTGTTGCTGCTGTTCCTAATCTGGTATCAAAAAGGAAATTACTACAGATAAATTCCCTGAGTAAGGTGATCGACTCGGCAGCAGCAATTATTAGTCCGATGATCGGGGGATTTATCTTTGCTTTGGTCGATATTCGTATTTTTATCATTATCAATGGGTTATCTTTTCTAATTTCAGCTTTACTGGAGCTTTTTATCGATTTTAATTATAACTCCGAGCAGAGGGGAAACAGGAATAAAAGGCAACATATCTTTAAGGAAATAAAAGATGGGGTTAATTACTTTTTTAAGCAAAAATCGTTCATTTATATCTTTACTATTTTGATTACTACTAATTTCTTTACCGCTTTAGCGATATCAGTACCACTTCCCTTTATAGTAAATAATGTCCTGCAACTGGGTTTCAGATATTTTGGTATTATTCAGGGATCTTTTTCAGTTGGGATGATTATGGGAGCTTTTCTGATTAAGCAGGTTACTAGGGGTTTAACGCTATTAAACTTATTACTTGTCAGCAATTTGTTGTTGGGTTTTTGTATGATCAGTAGCGTGATTCCGTTATTGTTTTTGGCTTTTTTTACTAGCAAAATGACCCTGTTAGTTTATTATATTATTGATCTGGTTTTAATGGGAATTGCGATCTCCTTGATTGATATTCCTTTAATATCAATGCTACAAAAGAGCATACCAGATAGTTTGCGGGGAAGGGTTTTAAGCATAGGCTTTAGTCTGGGCAAAGTAATAATGCCGGTGGCATTAATTCTGGCCGGATTATTGATTAATACCCTTCCTCCATATGTGCTGCCTGTAACGGGAGGGGTTGCTCTTATTGCCTGGATTGTATTTTTTAAGATCAGATATGGAGATAAGCTTTTGTTTGATTTAAGTACTAATAATTAGTGATAAGTGGGTGTAAACAATGAAAGTATTATTAACGACCTTGAATGCCAGATATATCCATTCTTCGTTGGCCGTAAGGTATCTGGAAAAGGCTTGCAGGAAAAAGGGTTATCAACTGAGCGTCGCTGAGTTTACGATCAATGATCATCCGGACAAGATAACGGCAGCTATCTTTCAAAGCAGTGCTGATGTGGTTGCATTTTCCTGTTATATCTGGAATATAGCTATGACCCTGGAGATTGCCGACCGCTTAAAACAAGTGAGACCGGAGAGCTTAATTATTCTGGGTGGTCCGGAGGTTTCCTTTGAGGCCGGCAGTATGTTGGCAGGGAATAAGCAGATTGATTATATTATCAGTGGTGAGGGTGAAGCGGCCCTGCCGGAGTTGCTGGCAGCGATAAAAAAAGGTTGCTTTGAGCTGGATGGGATCGAGGGGCTGGCCTACCGGCAAGGCAACAAAATTAAAATGAACGGTATCAGAACACCGGCCTGTGATCCGGATTTACTGCCTTTCCCTTACGAACAGAGGGATTTACAGCAACTATCTGATAAAATTATCTATTATGAGTCAGCGCGGGGCTGCCCTTTTAATTGTAGCTATTGTCTTTCTTCAACGGACCAGGGGGTAAGATATTTGCCGTTGGAGCGGGTAAAAAAAGAGTTATTATTTTTGATTGAAAATGAGGTTAAACTGGTTAAATTCGTTGACCGAAGTTTTAACAGCAGGAAAGAAAGGGCCATGGCCATCTTTAGATTTTTAGTTGAGCATAAAAGGAAGACAACCTTTCACTTTGAGGTAACCGCCCATTTACTCGATCGAGAGATCATCGACTATTTATCCTCAGTGCCGGACTCGCTTTTTCAGTTTGAAATCGGCGTGCAATCGACTAATCCGGCAACTTTGCGCTTAATTGAACGGACGGGCGGCTTTAAGCAGATTAAAGGAAAGATTGAAAAATTA
This sequence comes from Halanaerobiales bacterium, assembly GCA_022360715.1. GTDB lineage: Bacteria > Bacillota > Halanaerobiia > Halanaerobiales > DTU029 > JAKSCG01. The sequence continues at coordinate 37,940 of JAKSCG010000213.1, read as the reverse complement.
AAGGAAGGGGGTAAGGTTAATCTCCATCTTGATATGATTGCCGGCCTCCCTGGTGAGGACTATCAATCCCTGCAAAGATCCTTTAATGATGTCTTTCATCTTAAACCCGATCAGCTCCAACTCGGTTTTTTAAAACTGTTAAAAGGAACCAGGATCAGAAAAGAAGCTGCACAATATGGTTATAAATATAGCAATAACCCGCCTTATGAAGTGCTGGAAAATAATTTCCTTACTTATCAGGAAATAATTCAGTTAAAAGGTATAGCCGGTATTTTAAATAAATACTATAACTCCGCTGCTTTTGAAAAAAGCCTTAACTACCTGATTACTAATAATTACCAGTCTGCTTTTGGCTTTTTTGCCGACCTGTCTGCTTTTTTTGTGAGTAAAGGATTAGATCAGTTCATGCACAGCCGTCCTTCCCTGTATGATATCCTTTTTGATTTTTACCGCTTTACAATTAAGCAAGATCTCAAGATTTTTCGGGAATATTTAAAATTTGATTTATTATTAAATAACCGCGGGGTTAAATTACCCGTTTGGGCTAACCAGGGTTACCTTCCCTCTTTTAAAGAAAAAAGGTCCGCTTTCTTAAGAAATAGGGCAATTATTCAGCGCTATTTCCCAGATTTAAATAATCAGTCACCGGATCAAATAATAAAGCAGTTGTCTTTTGCGGTCTTTTCCCTGGATGTTTTGGGAGACTCAACTGTTACGGACGGTAAACAGTTAACGGTTGTGATGTTTGATCATGTTAATAAGAGAGTCTTTAACGTAAGCAGAGATTTTATAAGTCAAATTTAAATAAAACTCATCTTTTTTTATAATTCTCCTGATAATTGTAAATAATACAACGTGAGCCATCTTTGCACTTATACAATAATAGTATGGAGCGTTGGATATGAAATGCCTGGAATTTTTTAAAAAAATATTAACTAAAAAAGAAGGAAAAGAACAGCGGGTTGTTAATAGCCTGGAAGATCTTAATATCAGTGAACGGGAAGATTTTGTTAAGCAAATGAAATTGGGACCCGGTTTAAGCGATAATCTCCAAAAGATAACAGATATTTTTGGGAATAGTTTTGACCTCAATATTAGGAAAATAAAAATAGGGACGCAGCAGATTGATGCTGCCCTTGTTTTTCTGGTAGGAGTCTCTGATCCGGTAGCGGTTGAGAAAATACTGCGGGACTTACAAATCAGTTTATTAGAGCTTCAATTGAATGATGAGGCTGATCTTTTGATTGAAACAATTACCAGACAGGCTTTAAATAATAAAACTGTCGTTGTCTCTGCGCAATTCTCGGAGATATTAAAGAAAACAACTACTGGTTCGGCCGCCCTTTTTATTGAAGGCTATTCCCGGGCAATTATCTGTGAAACCAGGGGTTACGAAACTAGAAATATTCAGGAACCCGAAGCAGAGATTTCGATCAGGGGACCGCGTGATGGTTTTGTCGAGAATGTTTTCACCAATAGTTCGCTCCTCCGGCAAAGAATCAGGATACCTCACCTCTGGCTACAGAAGTTTGAAATGGGCTCATTAACCAAAATAAATGTAGCTATAGCCTATATCAAAGGGTTGGCCAGTGAAGAATTGATTGATGAGGTAAAATCACGAATAGAACGAATTGATGTCGACTCGATCCTCGAATCTGGTTATATCCAGGAATATATCAGTGACGAAGCAATGAGTGTTTTTCCCCTGATCAAAAGGACAGAAAGACCGGATAAAGTAGTCTTTGGCTTGCTGGAAGGTAAGGTGGCCATCCTGACCGGCGGGACACCTTTTGTTCTGATCTTACCGGCTACTTTTGAGGATTTTCTCAAGGCCCCTGATGACTATTATGAAACTTTCCCGATCGGTAGTTTTATTCGATTATTGCGGTATATTGCATACCCAATATCGATCTTTCTGCCCGGGATTTATGTCGGTATTATTGAGTTTCACCCGGAATTGATCCCGATTGACTTGTTGCTGCGAATAGCTGCCACCAGGGAGGGTGTTCCCTTTCCGGTTATTGTTGAAGCCTTTTTAATGGCATTTCTCTTTGAAGTCTTACGAGAAGCCGGGATCCGCCTTCCGAAGGCAATTGGTTCGGCGATCAGTATTGTCGGGGCTTTAATTCTGGGTGAGGCAGCAATTGATGCCGGGTTGGCTTCACCACCGATGATTGTTATTGTTGCCTTGACGGCAATTGCTTCTTTTACTACCCCTGATTTTGCTTTCGGCATCGCGGCCCGGATTCTGCGCTTTGTTTTTCTGTTCTTAGGTGGTAGTATCGGGCTTTTCGGGATTCAGTTCGGGATTTTGATCTTATTGATCCACCTGTGTGCTTTACGTTCTTTTGGTCAACCTTATTTTCAGCCCTTTGGACCCTTAGTTTTGCAGGATATGAAAGATAGTATCGCTAGATTTCCCTGGTGGAGTTTAATTTTCCGGTCAAAACTGGTCGGCGGCAGGGAGCCGCAGCGACAAAAGAAAGGTCAAAAGCCCCGCCCTCCGGTTAAAAGAAAAGGTGAATAGCAGGAATGAGAATAGAAAAAATTGCCAACCGCCAGCTTTGGTTTTTATTGTTTCTGATGCGTTCGACGATAATCCTGGCCTATCTACCGGTCTTGACGTCAGCTGATGCCCTGCAGGATGCCTGGATCTCCGCAATAGTCACCCTGTTCGGTTCACAGATCTTTATTTTGCTGATTGCTTTACTGGCGACTAAATTTCCCGACAAAACTATTATCCAGTATAGCCAGCTGCTGCTGGGGTACTGGCCCGGGAAATTGTTCAGTCTGGTTTTTCTGTGGTTATTTCTGCAGTTGTCGGTAGTAGATATTAGGATTTATAGTGAGGTTTTAATCACCGGTTTTTTACCGCATACACCAATTATTTTTATTACCGGGATTATGGTTTTTGCCGCTACCGTTTGTGTACAGCAGGGGATCGAAGTGCTGGGAAGGATAGCTGATGTCTTATTCATCCTGTTTGTTTTTATGCTGGTGGGGGTTGTTTTAGTTCCACTGGGGGAGTTTGATATCCATAATTTGCAACCGGTATTTGTCCGGGGATGGGGTCCGGTGCTCCGAGGAGCGTTGACACCAGTTGCCTTGATTAGCCAGGCCTGGGTGCTGGGTATCCTAACTCCGGCCACGCTTAGCCCCAAAAAAGTTATTAAAACAGCGATGACTGCCGAAGGGGCTTCTTTAGCTATCCTGATTTTAGTTGCCATTATTACAATCGGCGTTTTAAGCCCGCAGGAGGGAGCCCGGGCTACTTTTCCCCTGCTGACCCTGATCAGATCGGTGCAAATCACTTATTTTTTGCAACGAATGGAGGTTTTGGTTATTTTTTCGTGGGGATTCGGTCTTTTTATCTCTGTCTCAACTTTTCTGTACAGTGGTGCTAAAGGATTCTCCCAGTGGTTAAAGATAGAAGACTATCGTATTTTACTCTGGCCGATGGCGGTGATCTGGGTTTTTATGGCAGTGGGTGGATTTAAGGATATCTTTGCCCTTAATGAATTTTTCCAACCGGCTATTTTTGCCCCTTATGGCCTGGCCCTGCTAATCTTTCCCCTGGCCCTGCTCTGGCTGGCTTATCTGCTTAGAAATACTACCGGGAGAAGTAAGGGGGATTAATTTATGTATAAAAAAATACTGGTATTATTAGTCTTTTTTGCTTTGCTATCTCTTTGTGGCTGCTGGGACCGTCTTGAGCCGGAGCGACGGGCTATCGTAATTGGGGGTGGATTTGACTATAACCCGGAACGGGAACTTTATCAGGTTATCTTTCAAATCGTCAGTCCCCTGATCAGGCAGGGACAGAATGCTGGTGGTAATGAAAAACCCAATTACTGGACTGTTTCGGCCTGGGGGCATTCCCTTTATGATGCCCTGGCTAATATGAGTAAAAAGGTCAGCCGGCGGATCTCCTTTTCCCATGCCCAGTTATATGTTTTTTCGGAGAGGATGGCCAGGACCAAAGGAGTATTGCCGGTAGTTAATGCTGTTGCCCGGAGTAGAGAGAGCCGGCGAATTATCATCCTGGCGGTCGCTAAAGATAATCTGGAGCAAATGTTAACAGTAAATCTACCGATCGAATCGTCTAATGTGATGGGTTTAACCAATCAAATATATCTAACTATGGAGGAAATGGGCGGAACTGCCGTCGAGGATACCAGGGATTTTTTTACTAAATTGGTCCAACCGGGGATTGAACCGCATGTCGTCGGACTGGAATTAAGCGACAAAAAAAACAATAGCGGAGAAGATAAAACTGATCCCGGGATCGAACCTCCGATCAGAATAATCGGGAAATATTTTTTTAAGGATGATCGTCTGATTGGTTTATTAAATGACCGGGAAACCAGGGGCAGTAATTGGATTATCGGTAATGTCAGGGCGGGAACCCTGGTTGTTAAATATCCAGGTGAACAAGATGTGCTGGTTGATGTCCTGATCAGCAGGGGTTCATCGCAAATAAAGCCGGTAATCAGGGAAGGGCAGCCGCTAATTAAGCTGAAGATCAAAGTTAGCGGACATATCGTGAATATCACCGGAGAGAGTGGTCTTAAAGAGGAGTCGGTGGTTACAAAAAGCCTTAACCAACGGGTTAGCCAGGTCGTTCGCAATGATATTGAGCTGGCCCTGAAAAAGACCCAGTCCAACCAGTGTGATATTTTTGGTTTTGGTTTTGCTTTTTACCGTCTTATGTATAAAGAATGGCTGGAAATGGAGGATAATTGGGATGAGATCTTTGCTAATCTTCCCGTAGAATTAACCATTGAGGCCGATATTAAAAATATGGGATTGGTTAATAAAGGACCGGATATTCGTTGAGGGAGGGATAGAGATGTGGGGAGTAGTTATATTAATGTTAATTATTGCTTTTTTTGAACTTCCTTCCTTGCTGAAGGAAAGAAAATATCGGGAATTAACGGCCTTTCTGGTATTATGGCTAATTGCCGGTACATATGCCGGGCTGGTGGTTCTTGATCTCCCGTTAGTTAGCCCTTTTGTGCTTATTACCGAAATAGTGACTTATATCAATAACAGGGTAATCCATTTTTTTAGTTTGCTTTAACATCAGAGAGACCATAAAAAAGAGAGGTCGACACAGAACGACCCCTGATCAACAATAGTTTAAAGAATTTGATACTGGATCCGCTAAAAGGAGTAATACAAAATTTATCCATATTTTCAGTCTCTTTTTTTCCTTTATGGATAAGCAAGAAATGAAGTTATCCTAATTGTTGGTTCTAGTAAAAACAATACATAAAACCAAGGATAAGCAAAATTAGAATGAGGAATAAGATAAAGGCTTGATTTACACAATATCTACTCATATTAAATCCTCCTTCAAACTAAAGTTAATTTATTATATGTAAAAATTTGATTTATGTGTTTATCTTTTTAAATCTCTTACTTTACAATATTTTTTTTGAGATTTATAATAAAATTAGTAATTAGATTATCATCTATTGATCAAGTTATTCAAAATCCAAGATTTATGTCGGGGGAGTGAGGATAATGAAGCTTAATTTTATTGGGGAAATATCCACTTTAAAAGATGGTATGGAGATTTTGACTAAGGATTTTGATTTTGAGTTGTGCCGAGAAGGAGTAATGATTGAGGTGATTAATCAGCCGGGTGAGCTGAAAGTAGTCTTTGATGGGAACAAAGGTCTGATCCAGTATGATCAGAAAATTCATTTTTTTCGGGGGCTGGGCTTGTTACTGGAAAATCTCAGAAAAAAATCGGAATTTGCCGAAAGAGAAAGACCGCAGTTTACGATGACCGGAGTGATGATCGATGTATCCCGAAATGCTGTTTTAAGGGTAGAGACGATTAAGAAAATTCTCCGTTTAATGGCAATAATGGGCTTAAATATGTTAATGCTCTATACGGAAGATACTTATCAAATTGACGAACTGCCTTATTTTGGCTATATGCGGGGCAGGTATAGCTATCAAGAATTAAAAGAATGCGATAATTATGCCGATACCTTCGGTATTGAAATGATTCCCTGTATTCAAACCCTGGCTCATTTGCAACAGGCCCTTAAGTGGAATTATGCCAGTGAAATCAGGGATACCGGTGATATCTTATTGGTAGGGGCAGAGGAAACTTATCAGTTTATCGATAAAATGATCAAAGCTGCTACAGCACCATTTAAAAGTAAGCGGATCCATATCGGGATGGATGAGGCCCATGCTCTGGGGCGAGGTAGATATCTGGACCGGAACGGGTACCAACCTAGTTTTGACATAATCAATAAACACCTGGGATTGGTCAAAGAGATCACGGCAAAATACGGTTTAGTCCCGATGATTTGGAGTGATATGTATTTCCGTTTAGCTGCGGAAAATCAGGAATATTACCAGCTAGATCTTGATATCCCTCAGGATGTCATTGATCATATACCGGAAGAGGTGCAATTGGTCTACTGGGATTATTATCACAATGATGAAGGGTTTTATCGGGATTTTATCAGAAAACATCAGGATTTTGGCAAATTACCCATCTTTGCCGGCGGAATCTGGACCTGGGCAGGGATTACTCCGAATCTGAACAAAACAATTGTTACAACTAACGCGGCCTTAAAGGCCTGCAAACAGGAAGGGATTAAAGAGGTTTTTGCCACCATGTGGGGTGATAATGGAGGAGAGACCAACCTATTTTCAGCCTTAGTCGGGTTCCAGCTTTTTGCTGAACATAGCTATTCTCCTGATCTTAAGCTGGAGCGAGTAAAGGAGAGGTTTGAGTTTTGTACCGGGGGAGATTATGATGCCTTTATTGATTTAACGAATTTTGACGCGATTCCGGAGATCGCAGAGGAAAATATTGTTCTTCAATCAAATCCCGCTAAATTCCTTTTATGGCAGGACCCCCTGCTGGGATTATTTGATCGGCATATCGAAGGAATGGAGCTGTTCGAACATTATTCTAAGCTGGAGGCAAGGCTCAAGGACTACCTGTCGACTGAGCAGCATTGGGGTTACTTATTTAAGATGTTCCTTAACCTGGCCACGGTTTTAAAACATAAGTGTGATCTGGGCTTGCGGATGAAGCAAGCATATGATCAAGGTGATCAAGTGGTAATCAGCAATCTTTATCAGGTTGAGCTGCCGGAGCTTTATACCCAGGTAGAGAAATTAAGGGTAGCGCACCGGGAACAGTGGTTTGCAACCTATAAACCCTTTGGCTGGGAAATAATTGACCTCCGCTATGGAGGCCTGTTGGCCCGGATCAAAACAACAAGGGCTCGCCTGGAAAATTACCTGACCGGTGAGCTAGCTCAGATTGAAGAACTGGAAGCAGAGCGCTTATATTTTGACGGGCCGGAAAGGCCGGCCGACATTAAGTTGGGTAATTACAACCAATATAACCGGATCGTATCGGCCAGTCCTTTATAATTAATGTCCAGCTTGGTTAAATAGTTTCATAATAACTCCTTATTATGAAGATAATAAAAAACAGCAAAGCCAATAATAATAAAAATAAGGGTTAAGATCGCTTGGGTCGCTAAACTCATTTTTCTTTCCTCCTTGACTTTTTATTTAGCTTAACCGATTGTTTTTTAAAATATCCAGTAAGGAGTTAGTTATGAAAATTGTCTTAGAGATTACTTTACAAACTATTTTAGCTTTTTTTTCAATTTTATTTTATGCTCGAATAATCGGGAAAAAGCAGATCGCGGAATTAACCTTTTATGATTATATTAATGGCATTACTTTTGGTTCTGTTGCGGCAAATATGGCCTCAGATATTAATCAAAGGACCTGGCAACATTTTGTCGGCCTGTCTTTGTTTGCTGCCTTAACCTTTTTAATGCAGTATATTTCGCTGAAAAACAGAACAGCACAAAAGGTGATCGACGGAGAACCGGTTGTTTTGATCCATCAGGGCAAGATTCTGGAAAAAAATATGGCTAAAACCAGATTTAATCTCGATGATCTTTTATTAGAATTAAGACAAAAAAATGTTTTTAATATTAAAGATGTTGATTACGGTATTTTAGAGATTGACGGTAAATTGAGTGTTCTGCTTAATGCAAATAAAAAACCGCTGACCCCGGAGGATTTAAATCTACCAGGTCGTACAGAGAGTATTGTTTCTGAAGTAATTATGGATGGACAGGTTATTGAAGCTAATCTGAGACAGCATGGTTTATCCCGGGAGTGGTTAAACAACAAATTAAAAGAGCATCAAATCAACGAGCTAAATGATGTTGTCTTTGCCAGTTATAACCCAATTGACGGTAGCCTTTATTTTGATCTGCGGGATGATAATTTAGGTAAAGATACCGTCGATCTTAGTGATGTCGAATGAAATTGACCATTCACCGGGATCGATATTATCAAGATATCTTCACTATGACATTATCACAAGTTAACTACAACTCAGTACTGTTTGTAGTTGACTTTTTTTTATTCATATAATATAATACAAGTAAAATTGGTATGAATATGACTTCACATTCATTTATTGTATTTAACAATTATCATGAAAGGGGGGAGGTTATGCCTAAAGAGACATTTTTTAATTTGCCGGAACAAAAAAGAGCAAGGGTGATCGAGGCAGCACTGGATGAATTTGCCGCATATCCTTATCATAAGGCCAGAATTACGGCAATAGCTGATCAAGCCGGCATCGCAAAGGGGAGCTTTTATCAGTATTTTGCCGACAAGAAAGATCTTTTTAAATATATCGCCGATTTGATTGTAAATAAGAAATTAGAGTATCTTAATCATGATATGATGCTTAATAAAGATAAATACGGTTTTTTTGAGCTATTACATGAACTTTACTTAAGTGGGTTCAGGTTTGCTAAAGAAAATCCGCGCCTGATTGATATTGCTAATAATTTATTGAATAATAAAGAATTACAACGTGAGCTTTGGAATGATTATGAAGATCAGAGTTTCGATTATTTTCAGCTATTACTTAAAGAGGGGTTAGCCAAAGGTGAACTTGATCCGACGATCGATACGGCCTTAGTGTCCAGATTATTAACCGGGATTAATTATTCGCTGGGGGATATTCTATATAAAGGTAAAGACGGCAAGATAGATCTGGATGATGAGTCCGGTTTAATTGAGACAATTGATAAGATGCTCGCTTTTATTAAAAATGGGATTAAGAAGCGTGAATGATTTAAGAGGAGGTAATAAAATGAGTCTACTGGAATTGAAAGGAATTAGAAAAGTCTATCACCAGGGAAAAATTGAAGTGCCGGCTCTTCGAGGGGTTGATTTGACAATTGAAGAAGGCGAGTTTACTACAGTTTTCGGCCCCTCAGGTTCAGGTAAGACGACCCTGCTCAATATGATTGGTTGTTTGGACAAACCAAGTAGTGGTGTTATTACTTTTGCCGGTCGGGAGTTAGGCCAACTCAGCAAAAAAGACCTGGCAATGTTAAGAAGATATAATGTCGGTTTTGTTTTTCAGAGTTATAACCTGATTCCGGTTTTAACGGCTTATGAGAATGTGGAGTTTGCGGTCAGATTAACTACCAAAGGCCGGGAAAAAGAGCTCAGGGAGCGGGTGATGGCGATACTAGCAGCGGTCGGTCTGGAAGGGCTGGAAGCTCGAAAGCCAAATGAGCTGTCCGGCGGTCAAAAACAAAGAGTGGCTATTGCCCGGGCCCTGGTCAAGGAACCTAAATTGGTTCTGGCTGATGAACCATCGGCTAATCTTGATTCCCAAACCAGTACTGAGGTATTGGAAGTCATGGTCAAGATGAATCAAGAATTAGGAACTACCTTTATCTTCTCTACCCATGACCCGCAGGTTATGGATTATGCCGGCAGGATGATCGAAATCAGGGATGGTCAGATCTCAGAAGACAAGAGGAGGGAAGGTCAATATGTTTCTGACTAAATTGGCTTTCAAGAATTTAATACGTCACCGTACGCGGACTATAGTCACGGCTAGTATAATTGCCTTTGCTATCTTTTTCTTTATTCTTTTTGATTCTTTGCTTGCCGGCATAACTGAGCTGTCTTATCAGAATATTATTGATTATGAAGCTGGTCATTTGCAGGTGGTTGAGCAGGAGTATTGGGAAGAAGAAGATGAACTACCCCTAACAAATCTACTGGTTGTTGATCGGCAATTATCGGCAGCTGTGGAGAATGTTAAAGGATATCAGGCCAGTTCAATGGAGCTAAATTTTCCGGCCCGGCTCAATAACGGAACTAATGAACTACCGGTAGTAGGTAAAGGGGTTATTCCCGGGAGTTTTACCGAAGTTTTTGCCCTGGAAGATCAATTTGTTGAGGGAACAATGTTTTCTCCGGGAGAGTATAAGGCAGTTATGGGAAAAAGACTGGCTGATCTCCTTAAACTGGAGATAGGTGATTATATTACCCTGCTGGTTAAAGATAAAAATGAAACCTTTAATACAATTGATGCAGAGATATCAGGGTTGGTTCATACCGGTAATCCTAATATTAACAGTAATGCGGTTTATCTACCGCTCGATATTGTCCAGCAGGCACTCAATGTTAATAATCGGGTGAGTAAGTTGATTGTCAGGTTAGGAAATAAAAATTTGGCGATGGGAGAAGCAACTCTACTAGCAAACAGCTTAAAAACGATCAATGATAGTCTGGCGGTTTATTCCTGGGATCAACTGGAGGCTGTATCGATTGCCGGAGCTAAACAAATGGGCAATCAACTGATCATGGTAATTATTTTATTGATAGCTGCTATTGCCATCATCAATACGGTAATCCTGACCGCCCTGGAGCGGATGGAAGAGATCGGGATGATGAAGGCACTGGGCTTACAGGAAAAGGAGATTATTTATACCTTTGTCCTGGAATCAACCGGTATTGGTATCCTGGGTGGTATTATCGGGGTAATGATCGGAGTCTTTGGTGTCGGGTTGTTTGCAAGATATGGCCTAGATTTGGGGGCGCTAACCGGGTTAGATATATCTTCTTTCGGAATACCGGTGCTTGGTAAAATGTATGGAGTCTGGAATCTGGAGGCTTTTCTCTATGTCTTTACCTTTGGAGTGATAGTATCGTTGTTATCCAGTATTTTACCGGCTTACTGGGCAGCCGTTAAAGATCCGGTTAAGGCTATTTATCACCGTTAGGGGGGTGGAAAAGATGAAATTTCTTACTAAAATAGCTTTTAAAAATCTGTTTCGACATAAATTGAGGACATTTATTTCGATTATTGCCATTGCCTTTGCGGTGATGATAGTTGTTTTTGCCAGGGGATTTATCGTAGGAATGATTGACTCTGTTTTTGCCGACCAGATTCAATATTATTCGGGACACATCAAGATAGTTGACCGGGAATATCAACAGCAGGAACGCCTACTGCCCCTCAACTATCCGGTCGATGGATTAGCCGGACAGGGGCTAAACGAGATGATGGACAGCTTAAAAGGAATAGAAAATGTAGAGATGGTGATTCCCAGGCTGAAGTTTGGAGCAATGGTCAGTACCGGGAATGAGTTGGTAGCAATGAGTGGCTGGGGGGTTAACCCCATTCAGGAGTTTCAGTTTACTAATATTGAAGATCAGCTGGTTGAGGGGAGAATGTTTCAGCCAGGTCAACGGGAAGTGGTGATGGGAACCGGCCTGTTAGCTAAGTTAAACCATCAGGTTGGTGACAAGGTAACTATTTTGTCCAATACAGCCTTTAATTCTTTAAAAGGGGTTACCTTTAAAATAGTTGGCCGGCTGGCCAGCGGGCTTAAGCTGCTTGATGAGATTGTCTTCTATCTACCCCTGGATCAGGCTCAGAGTTGGCTATATATGGATGACCAGTCGACAGAATTGCTGTTGGTTACTTCGAACAGAGGGCTAGTTGATCAAGTGTTGCCTGAGGTAAAAGAATTACTGGCCAGCCGCGATGCAGAGGAACGCTATCTGGCCCTGGGTTATCAAGAGACCAGTGATTTACTTCCTTATATGGAATTGGCCAAGCTAATATATAATCAAATATATATTTTCCTGGTGTTATTAGCCAGTATTGTGGTCATTAATACGATGATCATGATTGTCAAAGAGCGGACAAAGGAGATTGGAATGATGTCAGCATTAGGGCTGGAGAGCAAAAATATTTTACAGCTTTTTATTATTGAAGGCGGCATCATTGGAATTATCGGCAGCTTACTCGGTGCTCTGCTGGGTTCTATCATAAATGAATATTTTGCTGTGACAGGGATTGATTTTAGCTCAGCTATGGCCGGATTTAGTTCAGAACTTGTTTTTAACTCTATTATCTATCCGGTATCTTCAACTGCTAATACTGTATTTGCTTTTATCCTGGGGGTTATTGTAGTGACAATTGCCTGTATGATCCCGGCCCGGCGGGCAGCTAAATTGGAACCAACCGAGGCTTTACGGGAGATATAATTGCTGAGCAAGCGTAAATAGATTGGGATGAGGAGGGATTTATAAGTGGTTAATCGGCTGATCATGATCTTTGTCTGTATGTTAGTCTTAACAGGTCTGCTAACTGATTCGGCAACTGCAATTACTGCTGTAGAGATAATTAACCGACGTGATAATAACGAATTTTTCGAAGAAGCAAAAGTAGAATCTGAGATGGTTATTATTCATGGAAATCGAAAAATGACCAAAAACATGGTTTCTTTAATCCAAGGAAAAAATGCCTTTACCAGCTTCACAAATCCACGGGACCGGGGAACTAAGTTTTTAAAAAGAGCGGATGACCTCTGGATGTTCTTTCCGGATGCTGAGGATGTTGTCAAGATCTCCGGTCATATGCTTAATCAGGGCATGATGGGGAGCGATTTCTCCTATCAGGATATGATGGAATCGGATAAGTTAATTGATCTTTATGATTTTAAGCTGATTGGTGAGGAAGATTTAGCTGGACGTCCCTGTTATCTCTTAGAGGGGATTGCCAGAGAAGGGAAAGAGGTTTCTTATTACCGGCGTAAGACATGGATTGATCAAGAAAGGTTTATCAGTTTAAAAGAAGAATTGTATGCCCGTAGCGGAAGATTATTAAAGGTAACGGAGGTTAACAAAGTAGAGCAGATTGATCAGCGCTGGTATCCGGTAGAATCGGTTATGGTCGATCAGCTTAAGGAGAATACCAAGACAGAGTTTATTATCAAGTTAATTGAGTTTAATCCCCAAATTCTTGAAGATACCTTTACCCTGGAAAATTTACAATAATAACATAAATAAGATAATACGCTGCAAACCCCGTTCTTGAATGAACGGGGTTTTTAAAGAAAGCTTAATCAGATCGCATTTTTCCCCTGATGCCATAAAGAAAAAGCTGCAAAAATTCATTAGCCTTTTTTTCATTGGTAGCAGCTGTTTTAGATTCGTCAAACCAATTCCGAAACATCTCGATATATTGTTCAATCGTTTCCGATTCGATCGCCGGATTAATGATTTTTTCTTTTTTTCCCTGTTGAACTAGCCGGTGGTTTATTTTTTTCAACATTACACCTAAACTATGCTCAATTTTCTGGCGTATGTTAATGTCGGCAGCAGCTGCACTTAATAAATACCAACTGCCATTTGATATTGCTTTAATCCGTAGTTTCAGGATAAGTTCTAATTTTATCATAAAAGAATTGGGACTATTAATAACTTCTTGATATTGGGTAATTAGTTTATTGATAATGTTTTCCACCACAATTTCTACCAGTTCATTTTTGCCATGATAGTGATTGTAGATAGTCACTTGTGAAACCCCGGCCGCAGCGGCGATCGTTTTGATACTGACCTTTTTAATCCCATGTTGGAGAAAGAGCTTTTCCGCTGCCAATAGGATGGCTGTTCTTTTTTGTTTTTTTAATCTTTCAAATCCATTCATTTTGTCTACACCTAATTTTAAAATTATTAAACTATTTTACTAAAAATATATCAAAAAATCTTGTGTTGGTCAAGGATATAAGTTATAATAATGATGAAATAAATGAAATAAAATATTTCAAAAATAAAAAAGGAGGCGGAAGTTATCAATATAACAATTGCACCGATCGGTACCCATGGTGATATTCGTCCTTGTGTAGCTTTAGCGAAAGAAGCAGAAAAGAGAGGGCATTCCGTCCAGATGATTGTACCGCAGAATGGTCTCGCCCTCTGTCAAGAGCAAGGTATTTCCGCAAATGGCCTAACGATTAATTATAATCAAATCACCGCAGAAGCCGGTAATCGGAAGAAAGGAGATCAAATATCGTTAATCGAGAAGATGACTGAGATACAATTCCAGGAAATGAAGTCTTTATTAAAGAAGAGCGACATCTTAATCGGGGCCTCAGTACAGATTGCCGGTATCCACCTTGCCGAGTTTTATCAGATTCCCTATTATCATATCTACTATACATCGCGATTTTTGGAGTCCGGCTCTTATCCACCGTTCAGGTTTTCAGTAAAATCAAAAGGGAGAATCAGGAATTGGTTGTTATGGAAGTTATACAAAAACTATTCCAATAAAATTACCCGTAATTCGATTAATAAATATCGGAAAGAGTTGGGACTTAGTACTGTCGCTACCCCCACTGAGCTATATCGGGATAATATGCTGATCGCTACCGATGCCGAACTTGATCCGGTCGCCCCCGATATCAAAGTTAATTTTAAACAGACCGGATACTGGTATCTTGAAGAAGAAAATCAGACTGTAATTGATTATAGTCAAGTCAGGGACCGGCAAAAAATTATCTATATTGGATTTGGAAGCATGCCGGATTATACCCGGGAGCAAACCAGAACGGTAATTGAGAAACTGGCGGAAAAATTAGGGCTGGTTTTTGTGGTATCGCAGCAGTTATTAGGGCCAAAAGAGGAGGTTAAAAACGTTATTTCGATTGCTTATACTCCCCATTTAAAGTTGTTCCCACTGGTTGATCTTGTTATCCATCACGGTGGAGCAGGTACAACCCATACCGCTGCTTACTGTGGAAAACCCCAAGTAATTATTCCCCAGATAGCTGACCAATATTACTGGGCGGAACGGGTAAAAGAACTGGGAGTAGGACCGGATTTTATTGAAAAAGATAATTTGCGGATTGATACATTGGGAGATAGAATTGGGCAAGTTATGGCAAATCAGTCTTTCCATCAGAAGGCACAGGCTCTGGGAATAAGACTTCAGCAGAAAAAAGATAGATTGGCCGGGGTTTTGGATCAACTGGGTCTTTGAAATATAGCTACGACTAGCCCTGTTGTCTGTATTCAGAAGCACTAATCCCTTTAAGTTGTTGGAAGACCCGGGAAAAGGTTGGATAGGAGTTGAAACCGACCTCATTGGCAATATCAATAATTTTCATCGTAGTAAAAGAGAGTAAAGCACAGGCGTGCTTGATCCTGATGTCATTTAGAAAAGAATGGAAGGTCTGGCCAAAGTATTCTTTAAAAATAGTACTGAGGTGGCTGTAACTGATGCCAAATCGGTGGGCGGTATTGTATAAAGTAATATTCTCCTGATAGTGTTGGTGGAGATAAAAGACAATTTTCCACATTAAGATATGACCTCTGCTTTTTTTTTCGCTTTTTTGGTACTTCGGCAATTGACGGCGACGCTGCCGGTCAAAGATAATAAAGAGTTCAATTAATTTAACTTTAAATAAAAGGTAATTCCATAACCTGGGCTGTTTAGTTTCTGCGAGCATTTGACCGATAATCCCCTCAATTTTTTGGGCAGCTTCCGGTTTCAGTTGAACATGTGAAGGTAAATCTTCTTTGGTATTGAAAATCATTTCATTTAGTTCCTCACTTATTTTGCCGAGGCCAAAAAAGATCTCCAGTTCCAGATTACAATTATATATTTTTAAAGGTTTTTGGGGGTTAGCATATATTTCGTGGACTTGATAGGGGAGGAGGAGGGTAAAAGTACCATATTTAAGTTGGTGCTCCTGTCCATTGATGATTTCTTTCCCCTCACCCTCCGTAATAAAAGAAAATTCCAGGAAATTATGGCGATGGGCCGGATAATGCCCGTCAATTTGGTTTACCCTTAAAATATATGGCAAGTGGGATTCATGGCTCAGCGGATAAACTTCCATTTTTATTCACCCTCCCAATGTAGTCTCTATTACTTATATTTTATCATAAATAGTGAAAAAACTAAAAAAATAATAGACTGAGTGGAAAAAATGAGAGGTTTGCCCAACTGATTTGTAATATAATCATAGTATAATTACTAAATTATTTAACTGAGCAGGAATAGAGCAAAGGAAAGGTGTCCAATGGAGATTTTGAAGTTAAATGGTGACTGGCAGTTATCGAGAAAAGGGGAGGAACAGGCGATCCCGGCCCGGGTTCCGGGTTGTGTTCATACCGATTTGCTGGCTGCCGGTAAAATTGACGAACCCTTTTACCGGAATAATGAAGAGAAGTTATTGGCGATTGGGGAGACCGACTGGTTATATCGACGGAAATTTTCCGTCCCGGAAGATGTTCTGAATCAAGACCATATCTTTTTGCGTTGTAAAGGGTTAGATACCCTGGCTTCGATTACAATAAATGGCTACTTGGTCGGTCGGGCCGATAATATGTACCGCAGCTGGGAATTTGACCTAAACGGGGTACTGAAAAAAGGCAATAATATTATTGAGATCTACTTTGCTGCCCCGCTGCCTTATCTTCGCAAAAAAGAGCAGGAGTTTTTTCTCCCGGCCTGGAGTGTCGGTGATCATCGTTTGAACGGCGGAGGATGGCTCCGCAAACAACCCAGTAATTTTGGTTGGGATTGGGGACCAAAAATGGTTACCCTGGGGATCTGGCGTGATATTGAGATTATCGCCTATAATACAGCCCGGATCGATGACTTATCTGTTTGGCAGGACCATTCAGTTCCGTCAGTGGTAAAACTAGCGGTAAAGATTAAAATTAAAGAAGAGCCGGCTGAACAATTAAAGGTTAGCTATCGCTTAGTATTTAAAGGGGAGGAGCTGAACAGGGGAGACATCGGTTTGAACGGTCAGCATACTACGCTTCAGATGATCGTCGAGCACCCCAAACTATGGTGGCCCAATGGTTTGGGAGAACAACCCCTTTATCATCTCCAGCTTGAACTCGCTAATCAGGAGGGCGTAATACTGGATCGGGCGGAAAAACGGCTTGGTCTCAGAAAGCTGGAGCTGATATTAGAAGATGACCAGTGGGGACAATCCTTTAAATTTGCTGTTAATGGGATTGATTTTTTTGCCAAAGGTGCTAACTGGATTCCGGCTGATACCTTTGTTGCGCGGCTGGACCGGGCGGATTATCAAAGACTGCTGACCAGTGCGGCCGATGTGAATATGAATATGCTCAGGGTCTGGGGTGGCGGTATCTATGAAGATGACTCTTTTTACGATATTTGTGATGAATTAGGCCTCTGTGTTTGGCAAGATTTTATGTTTGCCTGTGGGACCTATCCTACTTTTGACGATGATTTTATGGCTAATGTTAAGGCCGAGGCCGAACAGAATATTAAGAGGATCCGTGGTCATGCCTGTCTGGCCCTCTGGTGTGGTAATAATGAGATTGAAATGGGTATTGCCGCCGAACAATGGGATCCGGAAAAGATCAAGATGAGCTGGACGGATTATCAAAAGTTATTTGATCATTTATTGCCGGCGCTGGTCAAGGAATTAGACCCGACAACAGCTTACTGGCCAGGTAGTCCCCATAGTCCTAAAGGTAAACGGGAGGATTTTTCTAACCCGGCTTGGGGTGATGCCCATATTTGGGATATCTGGCATGGCAAAAAACCCTTTGAATGGTATCGAACTTGTCATCATCGCTTTAATAGTGAATTTGGCTTCCAATCCTTTCCGGAACCGAAGACGGTCTATACTTACACTGAGCCGCAAGACCGTAATATTGCCAGCTATGTGATGGAACATCATCAGCGCAGCGGAATTGGGAATACTACGATCATACAGTATCTACTGGATTGGTTCCGTCTGCCCGGCACTTTTGAAGATCTGCTCTGGACCAGTCAGATTTTACAGGGAATCGGGGTTAAGTATGCGGTGGAACACTGGCGGCGGGGGATGCCACGGGGCATGGGTACCCTGTACTGGCAGTTAAATGACTGTTGGCCGGTAGCCAGTTGGTCTTCCCTTGATTGGTATGGCCGTTGGAAAGCTCTGCATTATCTGGCCGGAAGGTTTTATGCACCGCTTTTGATTTCCGGGGTTGAGGATAGTGAAAGTGGCACAGTGGAAATCCATCTTACCAGTGACCTGCTGGATGAGCAGGCAGCCGAAGCCAAATGGCTTTTAACAGATGTCACCGGTCAGTTAATTGATAGCGGGAGCAAGCAAGTAAATATTTTAGCCGGTAAGAGCCAATTGCTTGATACCCTGGACCTTAAGCTAGCGTTGACAGATTATGGGTGCCGGAATCTGCTACTCTGGCTGGACCTTATGGTAGACGGGAAGAGCGTTTCCGATAATTTGGTTTTATTTGCTAAGCCAAAACATCTGGAGTTGGTTGACCCGGAGATTTCGGTAGTGTTTGCCCAAAACGGCCATAATCTATATCAGTTATCCTTAACGGCAAGAAAACCGGCCCTCTGGACATGGCTGGAGTTAGTTGACATTGATGCCCGGCTAAGTGATAATTTCCTGCACCTGTTCCCGGAAAAAGAGGTAACAATTACCATTCAGGCAACTGAAGAATTAACAGTTAATCAATTGAAAGAAAGGTTAGTAATCAGGTCTTTATTCAATACTTATTAATCAAAGGAGTGATTTAAATGGCAGTAAAAATGTATGGTCAGGCTTTACCTAATATTCCCTGGGAGGATCGACCGGAAGGGTCGAACAGTGTGGTCTGGCGTTCAGCCAAAAATCCGATTATCGCCAGGGATACTACTCCCACTTCAAACAGTATCTTTAATAGTGCGGTTGTTCCTTTTGGCGAAGGATATGCCGGTGTTTTTCGTTGTGATAATACCGCCCGGGAAATGAGGATTCATGCCGGGCGAAGTCAGGACGGGATTAATTGGGAGATTGACCCGGAACCGATCCCTTTTCAGCTTGCTGACCAGGAGTTAGGCAAATCCAGATATAAGTATGACCCCCGGGTTGTGCTGATTGAAGATACATATTATATAACCTGGTGTAATGACTATCATGGACCGACCATTGGTGTTGGTTATACCAAGGATTTTAAAGAATTTTATCAGCTGGAAAATGCCTTTTTACCCTTTAATCGAAATGGGGTTCTCTTTCCCCGTAAAATAAACGGTAAATATGTAATGCTAAGCCGACCCAGTGATAATGGCCATACCCCTTTTGGAGATATCTTTCTGAGCGAAAGTCCTGACCTGATTCATTGGGGACAGCATCGTCATGTGATGGCTACCGCCGGCGGCTGGCAGAGCACTAAAATTGGGGCCGGTCCAATTCCGATCGAGACCAGTGAGGGTTGGTTGATGATCTATCACGGGGTATTGACATCGTGTAATGGCTATGTATACAGTATGGGGGCTGCTTTATTGGATCTTGAGCAACCCTGGAAAGTGCGCTACCGGACCAGACCCTATCTTCTTTCACCACAGGAGGTCTACGAGTGTGTCGGTGATGTGCCTAATGTAGTTTTTCCCTGTGCTGCTTTAACTGACCCGGCGACAGGAAGGATAGTTATTTACTATGGTGCGGCGGATACAGTTGTAGCCATCGCCTATACCAAAATTGAGGAGTTGGTTGAGTTTATTAAAGCAAATAACCTCTAAGTAGGCTTACCGGTAATTAGTTGTAAATAATTATTTTTTTAACAATAAGCAGGAATTTCAACTATTTAGTTGAAATATAGTAATTATAGATATCCCGAAAACGGTTTAGTAAAGATACCAGGATCAGCAGCAAAGCAGATTTTTCCAGTTTATTTTCATTAGTGGTTAATATCCCCTGTTCAACAGGGAATGTTAATATAATAATAATTTGGGAGGGAAATAATGAAAAGGAATTGGGCACTGTTATTAGTATTGGTGTTGGTTGTTGGCTTAAGTTCAATTGCAATGTCATACGAGCGCTCTGAATCATTAGTTTACGGCGGAGGGATGTGGAGTCCTGCCTCAAACTGGAACCCATTAATACCTTATACCGGAGGACATCCGACGGGAACAGTTGGACTTGTCTTTGAAAACCTTTTCCATTACTATCCACTGGAAAACAGATTTCAGCCCTGGTTAGCAGAAAGCGGTCAATGGCTCTCTGATAATCAATATGAAATAAAATTAAGGAAAGGGATCAAATGGAACGATGGGGAAGATTTTAATGCAGTTGATGTTGCCTTTTCTTTCCTGATTGCCAGGGATAATCCGACTTATTATTCCAATATCTGGACCTGGATGAATGATATCGAGGTGGTTGATACCTATACTGTTCGCTTTAACTTTGCCGATCCCCATTATCAAGAATGGAAAGGAATCCTCCATGATATTGCGATGATCCCGGAGCATATCTGGAGTAAGGTGTCGGCCGATCAGTTGTTAACGATCGCTAATGAGAACCCGGTTGGAACCGGACCTTATCTGGTTGAGTCCGTTGGTCAGGACAGAATGGTCTGGGTCAGGGATGAAGATTGGTGGGGTAATCAAATCTTCGGTCAACCTGCTCCTAAATATTTGATTAACCTGATTGTTCCGGGCAATAACAATGCCCTTGGGATGTTAATGAAGCGGGAGCTGGATCTCAGCAACTATTTCTTACCCGGTATTCCAAATATTAAGAAGGCTTTTGGGATTAACACCTATTATGAAGATTCACCCTATATGATCGCGGAAAATACGGCCCTTCTCTTCCTTAACACTACGATCGAACCATTGGATGACCGGAATTTTAGACGGGCAATGGCCTTTGCGATCAATCCTAAGATTATTGTCGAGCGGGTTTATGAAAACCAGGTTACTGTAGCAAATTCGACCGGACTGTTCGGTCAGGCCTGGATGGATTATTATTCCCAGGAGATCGTTGATCAATACGGTTTCTCCTATGACCCGGCCACAGCTAAGCAGCTGCTTGATCAGGCCGGTTACCTGGATAGAGATGGTGACGGCTGGCGGGATAATCTAAATGGTGAAGCAATTGAACTGGAGGTAATTGTCCCCAATGGTTGGACCGACTGGATGGAGTCGATTAAGGTTATTGCCGATAATTTGAAAGCGGTCGGGGTTAATGTGACACCGAGTTTTCCCGATTTCTCGATCTATTTGAATGCAATTCATCAGGGTACCTTTGAGCTGGCGATTAATAATTTTGGTGCCTCCCTCAGTGTTACTCCGTTTAGCTACTGGAACTGGGTTGTTAGTGATGAGATCGATGGTGATCTTGTTACCGACGGAAACTTCTCCCGTTATGACGACCCGAAACTTTTTAAGATGATCAAAGCATTTAATATGACCGATGATGCTTCTCCCCGAGCGATGGAAATTGCGGCTAATATCCAGCAAGCGATGTTAGAGGCAATGCCTTCTATTCCTTTATGGCACAATGGTCTGTGGGCCCAAACCCAGAGTGAGTACTGGACGAACTGGCCATCAGAAGATAATCCTACTGGTTATCCCTGCACCTGGGGTGGGAAATGGGATTTCGGCTCGATCCCGATGTTGATCAACCTGAAACCGGTCAAGTAATAATCATAAATACCCTTGGATAATTTACAGGCTCGATGCTGCTATCGGGCCTGTTTTTTCAGAAAGGAGCAGGATAAAAGGTTATGGGAAAGTATCTGAGCAAAAAGCTGATCATCTATTTAATCACATTTTTTGTGGCGGTAACGATCGATTGGGCAATTCCCCGTTTTATGCCCGGTGAACCGATCGGGATGCTCCTGGCTCGATTTCAGGGCATGGAAGGAGGGCGGGAAATCCTTGAAAGTCAATTTGTTCAGGCTTTTGGGCTGGATCAACCACTAATAGAGCAGTATTTTTCCTTCTGGAAGTCCTTATTTTCCGGTGACCTGGGAATTAGTATTTATGCCTTTCCGAAGCCGGTAATGACTATCATCAGAGAGGCGATTATTTTTGATATTGTGATCCTGGTTCCGGCCATTTTATTAAGTTGGGTGGTAGGTAATAAACTGGGTGCTTATTCCGGTATTAACAAAAAAGCTGACAACTTGATGATGCCGTTTTTTTACTTCCTGACCTCTTCCCCCTATTTTTGGTTTGCCATGGTAATAGCCTTTGTTTTTGGGGTGAGGATTGGTTGGTTTCCGATCAACAGTGCATATGGTTCTACGATCAGACCGGGATTGACTCTTAGTTTTATCCTGAGTTTTTTACATCACTGGTTTTTACCGTTTTTGACGATGTTCCTGGTCCAACTCGGCGGCTGGGCGATCGGGATGCGGAACATGATCCTGTATGAACGGAGCGCTAATTATGCCAGATATATGGAATCCCTTGGTGCTTCGGATCGTTTGATCAGGAGCTATGGCTTTAGAAATGGGGTTTTACCACAGGTGACCGGTCTGGCCTTACGATTGAGCGGGATTATCGGTGGGGCCTTGATGACCCAGATTGTATTTGCCTATCCGGGCCTGGGATTTATTATGTTGCGAGCAATTATGAACCATGACTATTTCCTGATCCAGGGAACCTTTTTATTTATTGTGATTCTGGTCCTGGTGGCCAATTTTCTGGTTGATATTGCTTATATGGTTATTGATCCACGGGTCAGGTATTCATATTCAGGGGAGGTATCCTAAATGGCAACCGGTGCTTTCTGGAAAAAACATGAAAATTTATATTTCGCCTTGACTAATCCGAAAGTTATAATTGGCCTTAGTTTGTTTTTGCTGATGATTCTACTGGCAATTTTGGGACCGATGTTAACCCCGTATCAATATGACGACTTTGCCGGTGCCGGTTATCAGCCTCCTTCCCGTGAGCATTTCTTCGGAACTACGATCATGGGGAAAGATGTCTTTACCCGGGTGGCCTTAGGGCTGCGTTCAACGATTTTGGTCGGGTTTATTGCCGGGACAGTAGCCACCCTGATTGGTTGTATAATCGGCTTTCTGGCCGGCTATTATGGTGGTAAATTTATTGATGAACTCCTGATGATGGGGACTAATATCTTTCTGGTGATTCCCTCACTGGCTTTGTTGATTATCCTATCGGCTTATCTGCAATACAGGGGGATTGTGGTAATGAGTTTAATTGTGGCCATAACAGCCTGGCCCTGGACAGCCAGAGCGGTCAGGTCACAGACCCTTTCGATTAAAAATCAGGAATATGTTAATCTCTCCCGGATATCAGCGCTTAATCTTTTTCGGATCTTAAAAGAGGATATCGCGGCTAACATGTTTTCCTATGTTTTTATGGTCTATATTCTCCAGTTTTCCGGAACAATTCTGGCAGCAGTAGGCCTTGAGTTTATAGGATTGGGACCGACGGAAGGGATTTCCCTGGGGTTGGTGATCAAGAATGCCTTTGACTGGAACGCAATCCAGTTAGGACTATGGTGGTGGGCTATTCTCCCCGGACTGGTCCTGACAACCTTGGTCGTTGCCCTCTATTTTATCAATACCGGCCTGGACCAGGTCTTTAATCCACGGTTGAGGGAGTTGTAAGCGATGCGGGAAAATATCTTAGAGATTACAGATTTAAAGGCCTATTATCAGATTTTAAAGGGTGAGATCAAAGCGGTCGACGGAGTAACTTTTAAAGTAAAAAGAGGTGAGATCCTGGGAGTTGCCGGTGAATCCGGTTGTGGGAAGAGTACCCTGGCTCATACCTTAATATACCGCAAACCCCCACTGCAATATATCTCCGGAGAGGTGCGACTACTAGGCCGAGAGCTGATGCAGCTATCAGCAGAAGAGTTTAAGGAGATGAGATTAAAAAGCATCTCGATCATTCCCCAGTATGCACTGGATGCCTTTAGTCCCACTAAAAAAATTAAAGTATTTATTGCTGATCTGGTTAGAGAACACGGGATTAAATTTAACAAAGAGTTCTTGGCCAAGGTTGAAGCAAGACTAGCCATGCTAAATCTGGAGAGTTCAGTCTTGAACAGGTATTCAATTGAGCTTTCCGGCGGGATGAAGCAAAGGATCATCATGGTCATCTCAACCCTTCTTGACCCTGACTTTATTATTGCCGATGAGATTACTTCAGCCCTGGATGTCAGTTCTCAGCGCTTTGCGGCAACCATGTTGGCTAATCTTAGAGATGAGGGAATTATCGGTTCAGCTATGTTCATCACCCATGATATCTCGATCCTATACCAGATCGCAGAACGGATCATGGTGATGTATGCCGGACAATTCGCGGAAATCGGACCGACCGACGAAATGGTTAAAGAACCTCGCCACCCTTATACCAAGGCCTTGATTGCTTCACTTCCCCAGGTGGGCATCCAGTATCAAGAACAGAAACTGACTGGAATCAAGGGGACTCCCCCCCATTTATTAAACATTGGCCCGGGTTGTAGATTTCGGTCCAGATGCTCATTTAGTACCGGGCAATGTAGCAAAACACCGGTAAGAGAAAAGGTAAAGGACGGCCACTTTGTATCATGCTGGCACTGGCAAGAATTAGGAAGTGATCATAATGGTTAAAAAGAGAGCAGAACGGGTGATGGCTATTCAAAACTTAAGTAAGGAATTTAAGAGTGGCTTAATCCGTCCCCAAATTACTGTTGCCGTAAAAGAAGTCTCTTTTGAAATCCGGGCCGGAACTATTCTCTCACTGGTTGGGGAGAGTGGTAGCGGTAAAACTACGATCGGAAAATTAATTCTAAAATTGCTCAAACCTACTTCCGGCAATATTCTATACCGGAATAAAGATATAGCTACTTTTAAGTCAAAACAAGATAAAACGGAGTATTATCGGAAAGTACAGGGAATTTTTCAGGACCCTTTTGCTTCTTTTAACCCCCTGTATCGGATCGATCGGGTCTTTGATCTGATTTTTAAGGGCTTTAATCCTGAGGAAAAAAACAGACAGGAAAAAATCAAACAGGCCTTAAAGAGTGTTAATCTTAACCCGGAGCGAATCCTTGGTAAGTTCCCCCACCAACTTAGTGGCGGTCAATTACAGCGACTGCTGATTGCCCGAGCCTTATTGTTAGAGGTCGATATCCTCGTGGCAGACGAATTGATTAGCATGCTCGATGCTTCCACCCGGATCGGGGTCTTGAATCTGCTGGTTGAATTATGCAAAAAGAATGGGATGTCGGTTTTATTTATTACCCATGATTTAAATCTGGGCTATTACATTAGCGATTATACCTTAATAATGTATCAAGGGAGGCTGGTCGAGCGGGGTCAGACCAAAAAGATTTATCAAAATCCCGTTCATCCCTATACCCGGATGTTATTTGAATCTGTCCCTGATATTGGCCGGCGCTGGAACCGGGAAGAGGATTTCTTGCCTGAACAGATCGTTGATGATGTTAATAAATTTTATGAAAAGCATCAAGGTAAAGGATTGATCGAGGTTGACGAAGAACACAGTGTCCTTTTCAGTTGTGACTAATTGCTTTTTTAATATATAGGAAATTATAGCAGGCAGACAACTTGCTATTTCCTATATATCAAGAAATTTACCTTATTACTATTATGGCCGCAGGTCAATTTGTTCTAGGGGGGTTTTTATGGAAAAAAGCATCAAAGAGTTAGCTTTTTTTAGTTCACTGAAGTGGAAAATCAGTCTGGTAATGATCTTGATCTTGTTTATTGTTATTGCAACAATCAGTTTACTGATCTATAATTATACTTCCGGTATTGTCAAAAAACAGGTCGATCAAAATATCAAATTGGTCAGCAGTTTTTATCAGGATAGTGTCAATGCCCTTATTAGTAAACTGGATCGACAATTGGAAATAATGTCGACTGATTCCCTGATCTTTGATTATTTTGAAGTGTTGGCGGCAATTGATCCCGGGGAAGCGGGATTAAAGACAGAAATGGAACAATTTAATTCTTTTCTGAAATCTTATGTACAGGGAGCGGCCAATTATGCGGCTGCCGGCCAGTTAGATAAGCTGCTGGGGCAATTCCGGCATGCCCAATTCGCCTATTTGACCTTACCCGATGGGACTACTATAATTGATTCCAGGGTAAAGGGTTTTAGTGACCAGGCCAAAGCAGCTCAATATATTTTGCAAAAACTGGACACAACTTTGTATCGAGATATTGAATTTGGCCGGATCTATCGTGAACACGATAATTCTTACTTACTATATCAAAGAGAAATAACGGAAGAAGGTAGTAGTAAAATAATCGGCTATATTGTTACCGCCTTTTTACCTGAGCTGCTATATGATGAAGTAAAAACAGGGTTAACAAACGACGGCGGGACCTATACCCTAATCAATGGTGAACAAGAGATTTTACATCATGAAAACAGAGACTTATTCAGCCAACGGCTGGAAAATAAATGGTTTATGGAAAAAATAGATGCGGGAGAAGGGGCTAACGCTGATCTGCTCAATGATTATTACTTGCTTTTTAACCGGATTACCGATAATCTCTATCTTACGGTTCAGATTCCACTGGCCAAGATGCTGCAACCGGTAAATCAGATTGGTCGAAATATTGTCGTGATAGCTGTTGTTGCTCTAGTGATCAGTTTTATCGGGTCATTCCTCTTTATAACCAGACAAATAAGTCCGCTGGAAGGCTTTCTCCAGGCCTTTAACTCAATGAAAGGCGGAAATCTAACAGGAGAGATTAAGCTCGGGAAAGGATATTTACAGCGGAGAGATGAACTCGGTATTCTGGCCAATACATTCAATCAGATGATTGAAGAATTAAGTGATTTAGTGAGCGGGATTAAAAAACAATCCGGTAAACTAAATCAATCGGCAGACCGGATGAATGACAGCAGCAAAGCGGTGGGGTCGCTGGCCGAGAAAGTAGGCATTTCTATTAGCAATGTTTCGGCCGGGGCAGAAAAACAGATTATCCAGATCGAAGAGACCAGTAACAATGTCATCAACTTTAATGATCAGATCAAAATTATTGACCGGAATACCCAACAGATTTCAAGTGGTGCTGATAATGTATTGTCAAGTATTCAAAAAGGAAAGGACTCGGTCAGTCATTCTATTGAGCAAATTAATCGGGTCAGTACGGAAACAGAACGAGTTTCCTCGATTGTAGGTAATCTGGGTAATTTATCGCGGGAAATCGGTAAGATTGTTGACCTGATTTATACTATCGCCAATCAGACCAATTTGCTGGCCTTGAATGCTGCTATTGAGGCA
Organism: Halanaerobiales bacterium; assembly: GCA_022360715.1. GTDB lineage: Bacteria > Bacillota > Halanaerobiia > Halanaerobiales > DTU029 > JAKSCG01. Next base: position 10,773 of record JAKSCG010000213.1, on the reverse strand, counting down.
GCCAGAGCCGGCAAGGCCGGCAGCGGTTTTAGTGTGGTAGCTGATGAGATCAGAACCCTGGCGGAACAATCTTCTGCTGCAACAGAAAAAATAGCGTCTTTAATCGGAAATATCCAGGAAAGTGTCAATGAAGCAGTAAAGGTGATGGGTAGCAATGAGGAAATAGTGGCCGGAAGTGTGCGGGCAATTGAAGATACTGACCATATTTTCGGTGAAATAGAAGATGTATCAATCACCTGGAGGGATTTAATTAAAGTAGTTGTTGACGGACTGAGAGCGATGACGCGCGAGAGTCAACAGGTGGAAGGTGCAATCAATGTAATATCCAATTTTAGTAATGAGTTTTCTGCTAACGCTGAAGAGATTACCGCCTCCAGTCAAGAACAACTTAGTTCGATTAATGAGATTGTAAGGTCAGCCGAACAGTTGAAGCATATGTCGGAAGTGCTGATTGAAGATGTCAATAAATTTCGTTTATCGGAGTGATAACCGTTAATAAGCTACAATTAGGGCTAGCCTTCAGAGGAAAACCCTTTGAAGATAAAAAAAATACTATAGAATACTATGGAGGTGCATTAAAATGGAGAAAATAGTTTTTCCAGAGGACTTTGTTTGGGGTTTAGCCACCGCATCATATCAGATTGAGGGCGCTTATGCTGAAGATGGCAAAGGGGAGTCGATCTGGGATCGGTTTAGTCATACACCAGGGAAGGTATTTAATGGCGATACCGGCGATGTGGCCTGTGATCATTACCATCGTTCTAAAGAGGATGTTTCCCTGATGAAAGAGATCGGACTTGATTCCTACCGGTTTTCTTTATCCTGGCCCAGAATTTTACCTAATGGGACCGGCCAGCCGAATCAAGCGGGGATCGATTTTTATAAAAAACTGATTGAGCAACTTTTAAATGCTTCGATCGATCCGATGGTTACCTTATATCACTGGGATTTACCACAGTCTCTCCAGGATAAGGGGGGCTGGGTTAATCGTGATGTAGCTAAGTATTTTGCAGAGTATGCCGGTATCGTCTTTCAAGAACTGGGTGATGTTGTTGATAAATGGATTACTCATAATGAACCCTGGGTAGCGGCATTTAACGGGTATAGTTCCGGGGAACATGCTCCCGGAATCCGGGACAACTACGCCTCAGTTCAGGCCGCTCATCATTTGCTGTTGTCACATGGCCTGGCAGTAGCAAGATATCGAGAACTTGGTCTTAGTGGTGAGATCGGTATAACTTTAAATGTGAATCCCACCTATCCGGCTACCGATAGTAAAGAGGATCAAAAAGCGGCAGATATTTATGATGATTATATCAACGGCTGGTTTCTGGAACCCCTGTTTAAAGGAAGCTACCCCCAGGAGTTGCTGGCCATTTATCAGCAAAAACTGGGTCCGATTCCTATTGATCAGGAAGATATGGCCGTAATTAGTCAGGAAATTGATTTCCTGGGGATTAATTATTATTCACGGGCAATTGTGAAGGATAATCCGGCGGCTGAACTGCTTAAATTTGATACTGTTGCCAATAAAGATGCTAAATATACGGCAATGGGCTGGGAGATTTACCCGGAGGGTTTATACGATATTCTATTGATAATAAATCAAAAGTATACCGCTAAACCCCTTTTTATCACTGAAAATGGAGCAGCTTTTCCCGATCAGATTTCGACTGACGGCAGGGTTCATGACCAGGAAAGGATTGAATATCTTAGACAACATCTGGAAATGGCCGATCGAGCGCTCAAGGCCGGCATCCCCTTAAAGGGTTATTATTTCTGGTCCTTAATGGATAACTTTGAGTGGGCCTATGGATATAGCAAGCGCTTTGGTTTTATCTTTATTGATTATGCTAACCAACAGAAAAGGATATTGAAAGACAGTGCTTATTGGTATCAGGATGTTATTAAAAATAACGGTCTTACTCTCTAAATAGGGAAAAAGGGGTTCTTGAGCTAAAGAAGAACCCCTTTAATTCTGTCAGGTAATGTCTTAATATTTCAAAGAGAAAGGAGAAAGCTCATAAAATCTTTTATTGACTACTGACCAGTTAATATTTTGTTTGAATACTTCCAGATATTTTTCTTTATCAATCCCAAAGTCGATCATATAAGCATGTTCATAGACATCGAGGACAAGTAATGGCCAGGCCTGCCATACCACTCCGACATTATGGGCATCCTGCATGAAATTGTGGAGACGATTATCGCGGTAGGCATAAGCCAAAACTGCCCAACCTCGGGCAACTTTTCCGGTGCGAATAAAATCATTTAACCAGGCCTTGTAACTACCAAAATCTCGCTTGATTAACTCAAGCAATTGGCAGGCCGGTTCGATTGGCGATTGACCAAGATTGGAAAAATATAGTTCATGTAAGACGATTCCATCTAGGGAATAGCTTTCTCCATCCTTTAATCCCCTGTATTCATAAGCGGTTAATTCTTTTGATAACAATGAATTCATGACATTGCCTAACAAGGCAATATAACCCAGGTAAAGTTGATAATGCTGTGTTAATTGGTTTTCGGTTATCCCTTTGACTTCAGCAAAGTTAAATTTTTTGGGAATAACTGCCATCCGGATATCACCACCGCATAGTTATTATTTTTAGTATTATTCAGTATATGTGATAAAAGCAAAATGGTGTCTAGCTTAGCCGTACGAGCTGGATTAGTTTAAAAACGATGAAAAAAGGTATTTTTAGTTTTACGGCTAATAATTAAGTAATAGGGTATATTTATAAAATACATTGACTAAGGAGGTTAACAATGAATATTGGGATAATTATTTATTCACAAAGCGGCAATACTAATGCTGTCGCCGAACAACTTAAGGAGGGTTTAGCGGCAAGTAATCATTCCGTAAAGATTGAACGATTAAAACCGGTTGAGCAGGGGGAAAAAAAGAATGAAACTGTACAGTTGGAAGTGCTTCCTGATTTAGAACAATATGATGCCCTGATCTTCGGTGCCCCTGTCTATGCCTTTTCCCTGGCCCCAGTAATGAAAGACTATTTACAACAAATCTCTTCATTAGGGGGTAAAAAAGTTGTCTGTTTTGTGACCAAGGGTTTAGCCTTTAACTGGACAGGAGGGAATCGGGCGGTTCGTGAAATGGCAAAAATTTGCCAGTCGAAAAAAGCAACGGTCGATGGAACCGGGATCGTTAAATGGACTGCTTCCAGCCGCGAGCAAGATATTACTGCTTTAAGTACAAAGATAGAAGGATTGTTTAAACAGGATTGAGGAGAAGCTGGTTTTGACCGGACTTAAAAACCCCCTTATTTAGGGGTCTTTTTATAACTACAAAGGCAGGACTTACTAAATAAAGAAAAAGCCCCATTTTTATGCTGGGACTTTTTCTTTATTTTATTGGTGCCGAGGGCGGGACTCGAACCCGCACGATCGATCCGACCACTAGCCCCTCAAGCTAGCGCGTCTGCCAGTTCCGCCACCTCGGCCTGTTACGATATTTATTATAACATATATATCTAGTCTGTCAATATCAATTAGAAAGTTTATTTATTTTGAAGGAGTTTTTTTATTTTTCGAGAACTATTATTTATAGAAAGTATAGTAAAAGCTGTTTTAAAGTATATAAAAAGGATAAGAAAGGGGTTATTTTGAATGGAGAATAAAATAAATGGGAAAAAAATCAATTATAAAATTTGGGTTCCTTTATTAATAGCAATAATTCTGATGGGAGTTGGTTTTTATCTCTACTACTTTTATCCGGAGATAATACCGGGAATGGCCAGTATCAACCCACAGGTTGAGGTAGAAGCAAATGTTCTTTTGATTGGATTGGATGATATGGATAGTGTGACTGAGGGAAAAATATCGGCTGATTCAATCGTTTTGATGAATTTAAAGACCCAGGAGAAAAAGGCACAGTTTAGCAATATAATTCTCCAAGACAAAAGTGTTATTGAGCAGTTGAATGGACAAGAATTTGATCAAGAAGTCATCAATAAGCTGATTGAAAAGGTAGAAGAAATAACTGCTGCTGAGATTAATTACTATTTTACGATCAGCTATCAGGGTTTTGAGAATATGGTAAACCGCTTGGGCGGGGTCGAGATTGGCCGTGAGGAAGCCCTGAGGATACCTGATCTGGAGTTGGACTTAAAAGAAGGGATTAATAATTTAACCGGGAAGGATGCTTTAAGTTATGCCCGTTGGTATGACTATAGGAAAGATGAATATGACCGGGTACAACGCCAGCAGGAAGTAATAAAAGCCATCTTTAATCGGGCATTTCAGGATAAATCCCTACTTGATCTGCCTGAACTATTTCAGACAACGGTAGATACCTTTAATATGGTTAAAACTAATATCGGTTATAACTTAATTAAAGATTTATATGATTTTTTCCAGAATAATGAAGATATCGAAATTGAGTATACAGTTATATCTGGCTAGTCTATCGATAGGCAATTTCTTGTAGATAAACAGAGTATAAATGAGTTAATATCTAGTAAAGCACTTTATATGCTCTTTATGCCTGAAATCTGTCTTTGACTTCATTAGTGCGATTGTGTATACTTATAACTACTGACATGGCACCTATGTGCCGGTCGGGCGAATAGCTCAGCTGGGAGAGCACCTGCCTTACAAGCAGGGGGTCACAGGTTCGAGCCCTGTTTCGCCCACCATATAGGAGGTGTAGCGTAGTGGTTTATCGCGCCGGCCTGTCACGCCGGAGATCGCGGGTTCAAATCCCGTCACCTTCGCCAAAGTGGTGAGATAGCTCAGTCGGTAGAGCAGTGGACTGAAAATCCACGTGTCGACAGTTCGATTCTGTCTCTCACCACCATTTTTTTGCGGGAATAGCTCAGTGGTAGAGCATCACGTTGCCAACGTGAGGGTCGCGGGTTCAAATCCCGTTTCCCGCTCCATTTAATTAATGGCGGCATAGCCAAGTGGTAAGGCAGAGGACTGCAAATCCTTTATTCCCCAGTTCAAATCTGGGTGCCGCCTCCAATGCACAACCCTTGTTATAACAACAATAAAGCCCTCTTTTTTCGAGAGGGCTTTTTCAATTTCATGACCAAAAATAGCCGAAAAGGAACCATTTTTTAAATTATTTTATATTTATTACTCGGTCAAGTGCATTTACTGCCTCTTTTTGAACTTCAATATCTGGATGGTAATTTAAATCTAAGTAGTTTTATGGTTGTATGGCCTAACATTTTTTGCACAATTTTTTCCATACTCCCTGTACCCGTTGAAACTAAAGTAACCTAAGTTATTTTTACTAAAAAATAATAAACATGTTAGGCTAGAGGGGGGAGGCATATCAAATATTGTGTGTTTTATGGCTGCTTAGGTTGAACATATCCGATAAATAGTCTGCAGATCAGTAATAAATCATAGTATAAAAAAAGCATATAGGAGAGGATATCATATGAAAAAATATTCAGTAGCAGTAATAGTAGTTATAATAACTATCATAGCAGTATTTTCCTTAATCTCATTCGGAAAAGAAAAAGAGATAAATTTTCATAATATAATTAGCAAAGTTAATCAGGAGAGAAAAACTATACTTGAGTCTGAAACAATAAATGATATTAATCAGTATACATATAGTGTAACAGGTAATAAAGAGGGATTTGCAGACGAGGAAATAGATACTTTATTACAACCACGAGAAGTAACACAGAGTATGATATCAAGGGAAGATGCCTTAGAGGATGCTGATTATTTATTTCGATTATTAAAATATGTATATGGTGGTTATGGTTATTATGGTGGTGATAAAGTATTTGACCAAGCAAAACAAAAGGTTATTAATAGTATAAATAAAAAAGATACATTATCCATTATTGACCTGAAAAAAATATTTCTCAAACATCTTTCTTTTATTACAGATGGGCATATGAAAATAGGACGTACATTCGTCAACAAAAAACATGTTTTGGAATATTATTGTAATCAGCAAATAGAAGTAAGTAGTAATAATCAAGGTTTTTATTATTTAGTTGATAATGAAAGAAGGTATATTAAATCTATAAATTGTGATAATGAAGTGGAAAAATATTTAAAGTTATCAATAAACGAAGATGGAGAACTAGTTTATTATATAGGTTTATTGCAGAATGATGGGAATGCAATGGAGTTACTTCCGATAGAATATGATCTTAATTCCCAGATTAATAAGGATGAAATAAAGTTAACAAAAGTTGAAAGGAAGATTAAGCAGGAACTAACAGCATTTGAAGAAAAAACAATAGAAGGTATACCGATTCTTACATGTAGAAAATTTCATGATCAATTAGAAGATAACACGCTGAAATATTTTGTTGAAAGTGGGTTAAAGTTTAAAAATGAAAAAGTTTTTATTATTGATCTGAGAGGTAATACAGGTGGAAGCGGTTTGTGGAGTGAATTTTGGTTTGAAAACTATACAGGTGTCATTCCACATACAGGAATAAGTAGCTTTAAAAGATTTAGCAAGCTTTACTTATATCGAGAGAAAAGGAAACAAAACAACGAGATAGGACAATTTTTGGAAAAATATAACATGCCTAAATTAAATGAATTAGTAAAAAATTATTATGGATCAAGAAGTAAAGCAATAGGGAATAAAGCTTATAATACTTTGGAATTCGATATGGCCAGAAGTAAATGGGTAAACAATGAGAATATTATATTTGTTTTAATTGATAAAGGTGTTGCATCTTCTGCTGAAGATTTTGTTGAGCAGCTTAAAACTTTAGATAATGTTGTATTTGTTGGTAGTAATACAAAAGGATGTACAGATATACAAGACCAGCTACGCGTGTATCTTCCTAACTCAAATTTATCTGTTTATTTCGGTGTTGGGCTTGTTATGATTAAACAATATCCTCATTTTATAGATGGCGTTGGTTATGAACCAGATTTATGGCTAGATAATGATGACATATTAGAAAGAGTTATTAAGTTGATTAATCGATATGATTTAAAATAATTCTCCACCGCCGATAAATATAGTATGGATCCTAGAACAGAAAATATTATAAATGCCGATATCTAGGCGAATATAGAATTATAGCGAACAATAGCGAACATCTAAAATAGACTGTAAATCATTTTTCCCCAGTTCAATCTGGGTGCCGTCTCAACTAATATTGTTTAATATGACAGCCTTACGGGCTGTTTTTTGTTTTTGGTGAGATTTAATGAAATGGGCTTTTGGGTGCCGAAGTAGTGCCGAGCAAAATATTTCCAGCAATTTTTCTCTGAATTTTTTATGCTTATTGTAGAAAAAATTCAATTTACATATCCAAATTAATTGCTTCATCAAGTTTGGACACTGCTTCTTTCTGCATCTCAATATCTACATGCGAATAGATATCGAGAGTGGTAGAAATGGTAATTATAAAACAATACAGAACGATAACCTAATTAATGCCTATGACTTTAATTGGGGGTGGGGGGATGGAACTTTTGGATGAGTTAAAAATCTGTATTATGGTTCTTGATACACTGAAGATCGATTATTTAGAGAAATCTCTAGAGAAGATTGAAACAGGAATGACTTTTGAATTAATGGTCGGCTAATACGTAGCATATGCTAGCTGTCAGAGCCTTTTGATGGATCTGGTAGATAAACATGAAAATGGGGAAAGTCTCTAATTTCTTTTATTTACTTTAACAGATAATATTTATCAATAAAGTATTTTAGCTAGACATAGCAGCTAAATTGATATAGGAGTCGAGTATATTTCATAGGTTTGCAGATACAGGAAATAGGAAGCCGATATTTACATTTTTTACTTATCCGTGATATAATAGAAACACCATAAGGGGAACTGGGGTCCTGGATATGTCTGATATTAATAATGTCCATGACAAGTTTTTTAAAAAGAATATGTCTGATAAGAGTACAGTAAGAAATATGCTGCAAAACTACTTACCAGAACAGATACTAAATCTGATCAATTTAGATAATATGGAACTTGAAAAAGATACAATGATTGAAGAGGAACTAGAAAATGTATTTTCTGATCTTATATATAAAGTAAGCTTAAATGGTAATGAGGCATATTTATATTTTTTATTTGAGCACAAAAGTTATCCTTACAGGAAAATAGCATTACAATTACTGAAATATATTCGGGCTATCTGGGAATTAAAAATGAAACAAGGAAAGAAGAAAAAATTACCTCTGATTATTCCTATCGTATTCTATCATGGTAGAGTAAAATGGGATATAGGGTTAAAATTATCTGACTTACTGGACGATATTCCCGGAGAACTTAGAGAATATGTGCCTGATTTTAAATACTTACTATATGATTTCTCACCATATAGTGATCAGGAGATTATGGGTAATATAGAGTTAAGGATATTTCTACAATTACTCAGATATATATTTGCAGATATGGATCTACTAAAAGAGAAGTTTGAATATATATTTGGACTATTTGAAGAATTAATTGATAAAGCTACTGCGATGGAATATTTTGAAACGGTTATTAGATATATTATGAATGCTAGGGAAGGAATAGATTTGAAAGAACTTGCAAGAATAGCAAGCAGAGTATCTTCTGAAAGGGGTGAAGCAATTATGACTATTGCTGAAAAACTGAGGATGGAAGGTAGAATAGAGACTGCCAAAAACTTAATAAAGATGGGAATGGAAATTGATAAAATTGCAAAGGCTACGGAGATAGATGAGGAAAAATTAAAATTACTAAAAAAGGAAATAACGCATTAAACTCTGGCAGGTGAAAACCTGCTTTTTTTATTTTAACTTTAGATTTATTATAAGAATTCTTAAATCTGCACACCAGTTTTTAGGAAAAGAAAAGTAAAAATGAATTTCAATATTAAATTATATCTCTGAAATTAATTCAGGCAAATCATCAATCGTAATAAAAGTAGTATTGGGGATCCTTTTTTCTATATATTGCATGGGAACCGGTAAACTAAAGCATACAATTGAATATATTTCGAGTTCTTTATTATGTAGTTTTAGTAGATATCCAGGATATTATGATGGATTTGAACTAGAAGAGGCAAAAGAATCTTATGAGATAGCTAAACAATGTTTAAATACATTTAAGAACACATTAGAATAGTGTTTCTTTCTATAAATTCTTGGTTCCATCTCAACTAATATTGTTTAATATGACAGCCTTACGGGCTGTTTTTTTGTTATCAGACACAATAGGCTAAGAAATTCAGGTAAATGGTGTACAGTGGACACCTAACAGAATGTGTATATCTAGGAAGGGTATAGCTTTGAAGTGTGTAAGGGGAGATGCAGTTAAGTTTGAAAGGGCAAATTATTTATAGTTTTTTGCGATGAAATCTCTTGATATAAGTGATATAATGGTAGTTGAAAATAAAACTAAAAAACATGTTGCACTGTTAGAAAATTATTTAAAAGAGGAGGATGTGTATGGCTGATTTAAATCAGATTATGACATGGACATTTGTCAAAGAAACAGAGGCACCATCTGAGGTTAAAGAAATATTGATTGATGGGGAAAAGATTGAAGCAGCCTATAAAACGGTTCGCGACGTTGCGGTAATCACCAATAAGCGTATTATTGTAGCGGATAAGCAAGGTCTTACCGGGAAAAAGGTGGAAATATATACAATACCCTTTAAATCAATTGTAATCTATTCGAGTGAAAATGCCCGAGGTATATTAGATTTTAATGCAGAAATACAACTCTGGACAAGGGCAGGCACCTTCAAACTCAACCTTAAAAAAGGCATTAATATCCGTAAGATAGATCGATTAATCGCTCAACATATTTTGTAAGGGATATTATGTTAAGTCAAGTAGTAGTATATTTTTTACAAACATTAATTTCTTCCTGGGTTTTCCTGGTTATTGCAGGAAAATCTATTTTTTTGGTTAATAAAATAAATGGCGTCTAAAAATTGCTCTTTTTGATAAGTTAGCAGGAGGCGATTATTAATGAAGGAATTTAATACTACAGGCGTTTGTATTCCGGAGAAACATTAATATGGTAATATTTCAAATAAACTTGATCAAATAGGATTCCGGATAATCAAGCTGGTTTAGTAAAAGTTCATAATAGGATTTATGAACAGTTAATTTATGATTATATGAGTGCTAATATTATAACTTTATTACCCAAGATGGTCATCTGAACTTTGAGGAGATTCTTAATAAATTTCAGCTTTTTATTTAAAGAAGAGTATAGTGATTAAGAATTGACTTTTTAGAACGGAATGACAGATTGGTTTTTATGGATTTTTATTAAACCGATTATTAATGGTAAGGGTTTTGATTTTAAAGAAGTACAGACTTCTCAGGAGAAGCGATTAGATGTTGTAGTAACATATGGTGATCGAAAATATTGTTGAGTTAAAGAAACTGGCTGATTACTTATATAAACAGAATGTTGATGAAGGTTATTTGCTAAGTTTTGTTTTTAACCGAAATAAAAAAAACAGCAATGAGCTTATTGTAATAGCTGATAAAGAGATTTACGCTGTCTGAGTTAAAAATATTATTATACAATAAACGCTAATATCCTTTTGATTTTAGGTCGAATTTTATTCTTGACAGGAATAATCGATAATGCTATAATACTAATTGCACATGATAATATTTGTTAAGCCGGGGTGGCGGAATTGGCAGACGCATCGGACTTAAAATCCGGTGGGTATATTTACCCGTGTCGGTTCGAGCCCGACCCCCGGCACCAAAAGAGTGTGGGTATAGCTCAGTTGGCTAGAGCGCTACGTTGACATCGTAGAGGCCAGCGGTTCAAGTCCGTTTACCCACACCATTTTTATTTAATT
>JAKSCG010000078.1 GCA_022360715.1 Halanaerobiales bacterium | reverse complement strand
TTATCCCTGGTTTTGGAGGCATCCTGTAGTTCACTGAATGCACCGACTGCTTTGCTTCCCTGATTATAGATACGGAGATACCCTCCTTCCCGATAGGAATTCTTAATCTCTTTTAGTTCTTGTCCTTCATAACTAATCTCGATCTCCTGATTTTGCTCAAATCTTAAGTCCCCGTAATCCAATCCGCCTACCTTAAACAGATTTTTTAAGTTTTCCTTCATTTTATCCCTCCCGAGTTTGATCCCATAGTTAAAAATATTAAGCTACTAATTTAATTATACAAAAAATGTAATAATCCTTTAATTTAAATAATTTTTGAAAGCGGTGACTGATGTTAGAAATTAGAAGAAGATGGCTTGCCGTTTAATCGGCAAGTGAGGAAAGATTATCAATGGGGCTTTTTAACTTCCTAAGACCCCATAAATCTAATAGACTGAAACCGACTTTAGAAAAAATGGGGAGAATAACAAAGAGATAGGTATCAACCCGTTGTGAAACTAATTGTAATCCGGATGGCCCAATGATCCAGGTTGTTGGATAGCCAATCCATAGAACGGTTAAATAAGCCGCCATCAATAAATAGAGTCGGTATAATTTTTGGTCTTGTTGCCGGGCAATAGCACGAACCGGACCCCAAATTAACCATAGAACAATTGAAAATGCCACCACTCCAATCAAAAACCAAATATATCGATTGATTCCGGTCGATAAGTCGCCAATCAAACCGGTCAGGACCATTACTACGTCAGCTGTCATTATCCCAATAATAATTATTTTGTTTTTTGATACATAATACATTCCGGTTAAACAAAGAGAAAGCAGTAAGAGGGGGGTTGTGACCACCCAATCTAAATAACGAGCATAAAAGGCGATTTGATTACCTATTTCGACCATTCCCTGACCAATGGCCATTGCCAGATAAGCAATGCCCGACCAGACCGGTATTAAAAAGGCAATAAAGTAGTCCATTTTGGGAACCCCTCTGGGATTTTGACTCATCAGGGCAATGGTGATCGCTCCGGCAAACATGATCACGACATAAATTAAGTGTAAGATAACAAACTCTAAATTCAAACTCGACACCCTTTCTTAGTTAATATTTAATCAATATTTTTATCATTTATTGGTATTTCTATACCTCGTGTAAAGAAAAAACCCCTTGACATTTCCGATTAAACTGTATATATTGTATATATACAGAATATACTAAGTTTAAGAGAAGGGGAGTAATTGATGGTATGGATATTATTATTGCCAACTCATCAGATGATCCGATCTATCAGCAGATTACCGCTCAGATCAAAAACCTGATTTTTAAAGGGGAATTAATTGAAGGGGATAGCCTGCCCTCGATTAGAAATCTGGCCCGGGAACTACAGATCAGCGTTATTACTACCAAGAAAGCATATGAGGTGCTGGAAGCAGAAGGATATATTGAAACAGTGCCGGGGAAAGGTTCTTATATTGCTGCTCAAAATAAAAATCTCCTCCAGGAAAAGCGCTTAAAAATTGTCGAGGAAAAATTTATCGAAGGAATCATCGCCGCCCGGGCGGTAGGATTTAATTTAGAGGAAATTGAAGCAATGATTAAAATGTTATATCAGGAGGTAGCTAATGAATAATCTTTTGGAAGTAAAGAATTTAAGTAAAAAATACCAGGAGTTTTCACTGCAGGAGATCAGCTTTACCTTAAAAAAGGGTTATATTATGGGCTTTATTGGACCTAATGGCGCCGGGAAGAGCACTACCATCAAACTGATCATGAACTTGTTAAAGCGGGATGGCGGAGAAATTAGGGTCTTTGGTCTTGATAATATACGGGCAGAAAGGGAGATTAAAGACAGAATTGGCTTTGTTTATGAGGAGCCGTATTTTTATGAAGAACTGACCGTTTTGGAGATGAAAAAGGTCATTGCCCCATTTTATAGTAAATGGGATGATCAGATATTTGATCAATATCTAAAAAGATTTGGGCTTTCTGTCAAGAAAAAGATTAAAGAATTATCAAAGGGAATGAAGATGAAGGTCTGGCTGGCGATAGCCCTTTCCCATCAGGCAGAACTGTTAATTCTGGATGAGCCTACATCAGGTCTGGACCCTGTTGTAAGAAGGGAGTTGCTGGACATCCTGGCTGATGTAATTCAGGATGAAGAAAAGGGGGTTTTTTTCTCAACCCATATCACTACTGATCTGGATAAAATAGCCGACTATATTACCTTTATAAATAATGGAGAAATCATCTTTAGTACGACTAAAGATTATATTATGGATAATTATGGGCTCGTCAAAGGAAAGAAAGCCGGTCTGGATAACACTTTGCTCAAAGAAGCGGTGGGTTTAAGGGAAAATAAGTTTGGATTTGAAGCCCTGGTTAAAGATAGGAATAGATTTTGGAAAGGTTCCAAAGGAGAGTTTATTATTGAAAAGCCGACTTTGGAAGAGATCATTTTATATTATACAAGGGGGAAACAGGGATGATTAATCTAATCCTGAAGGATTTTTTATTACAGAAAAAGACGTTTTTATTTGTTTTGTTATATATTGTATTTTTTATGTTAGTTATGGGGAGTGGTGGCTTTGTTGCAGCAGGGACAGCGGCAGCCTATATTTTATTACTAAACGCCCTGGCCTATGATGATAAAAATAAAAGTGATATTGTGCTGAACAGCATTCCGCTGGTCCGCAATACTATTGTCAAAGCAAGATATCTTTCGGTCTTTATCTTTGCCGGGTTTGGGATCATAGCTTACTGGGTGATTTCGTTGCTGATCAAGCTTTTACATTTACCGCTAATGATAGCCCCAATAAGCCTGGGGGGCATTGTCGGTATCTTATTGTCAATCATCCTTCTGGCATCACTCTATCTCCCGCTAAACTTCAAGTATGGCTATATCAAGACAAGAGTCTTCCATGTTATACTTTTTATGGCTGTTTTTTGGCTTCTGGGATTTTTGGCGAAATATCTGCAGGAGATCGATCCGGGATTGTTCAGCTACCTTAGTAACCGGACTGATTGGGTAATCATGCTGTCTATTCTGGGATTAGTCTTGCTAATTGTCGGGTTTTCTTACGGGATTTCTTGGCGGATTTACCGAAACAAAGAGTTTTAATCAGGTTAATTTATCAAAACAAGCTAAAAGACTCTTTCAAAATCTTTGATTTAGTGGGATAGGTTCACTACAGGGAGTGATTATTATTACTATGTTGGACTTAATTACCATGGGGGAAGTCTTAATTGACTTTGTTCCGTTTAAAAAAGGTGTTTCTTTAAAAGAGAATCAAGGCTTTTTCCGTGAACCAGGTGGTGCTCCGGCTAATGTAGCGGTAGGGGTAGCAAAATTAGGGGGTAAAGCTGCTTTTTTAGGTAAAATCGGACAGGATTTCTTTGGGGATTATCTACTTGATATTCTCAGGGCAAATGGGGTGGATTTATCGGGGGTTGTTCGGACCGATCAGGCGAAAACAGCACTAGCTTTTGTCAGCCTTACTGAAGAGGGGGAGAGGGATTTTGTTTTTTATCGTCAGCCCAGTGCAGATATGTTATACAGACCGGATGAACTCAAAAGCGACCTTTTTTCAAAGGCAAAAATATTTCATTTTGGTTCAATTAGTATGATTAATAGTCCTTTTCGGGAGACGACGATTAAAGCTTTAGCTCAGGCCAAAGCTAATAACAAGCTTATCTCTTTTGATCCTAATTTACGGCCTTTACTCTGGCCGGATTTAGAGTTAGCCCAAACCAATATTTTACAGGGCTTAAAGCATGCCGATATTGTCAAGGTATCGAAAGAGGAGCTGGAATTTATTACCGGTGAAAGTGATCTTGATCAGGGTTCCGCTGCTATGCTTAAATATGGTCTACAACTTTTATTTGTAACCCTTGGGGCAGATGGGTGTTATTACCGGAATAGTAAATTTGCAAATACAATATCAGGTTTTCCGGTGAAAGTTGAAGATACAACTGGAGCCGGGGATGGTTTTATGGCCGGGGTATTATATAAGATAGCGGTAGATTATGGCGGTAATATTAATTTATTGGGAGAAAACGATTTAAATCAAATAGCTTTATTTGGTAATGCGACAGGGGCTTTGACAACTACCGGGAAGGGAGCAATTAATTCATTGCCGTTAATTATTACTGTAAAAGAGTTTTTGGGTTAAGCGCTGTAGAGCACTTATTAGACTAAAATAGAGTAGGCAGTTTTATAACTGCCTACCTAGCTTTTAATTAATTGATTTTTATAAATCTAGGGGAGATTCTAAGGTGTTGATAAGTACTTATTTGCCATAACATCCTGGATATGCGAAGAACAGTAAGAGGATCAGGATTAAGAACACAAAGATGATTATACCGCTACCATAGGGATAACTCATCAACATACACCTCCTTGTGATTAATTTTAACTAAATTTTTCTTAATTTAAGTAGTAAATTTTTTAAAGGGGAGTCTACAAGACAATTATTATTGTTCATTACCAGCGCAGATGCCGGTTAAATAATTACCCAGATAGAATTCTCTCCTTCCTGAGCTATGTATATATCTTTATAATATTCATGGTCATAAAATTTGTGAAGGTTATCGAAGAATTATTAAAAAATAAAAAAATGAAAGCAGGCAACCAATCATAGTTGTCACCTGCTTTTAATTGAATTTTCCATTAAGTCATGGCAATCGGATTCTGGATCAGTGTAGTTCCTTTGAAACGATGCTCATGGAAGAAGTTACAGGAAGTTTTTCCGGAAAAGGCATGGACATGACCGATAATTTTATCATTTTGATCCCTGACCGGAATAACAGGTCCTGTTACCAGCTCAACATTATGAAAATGGTTAAAAAAGAAATCGCTATTAGTACAGATGACATGAACATGGCTTCCACCCGGAATTGGTTTTACTGGTCCGGTAACACCGGCAAAACGGTGATTATGCAACAATTCTTCACTTTGGGGTGGAGCTGCCAGCATCGTACTCCCCAGGAATTCGTGGACATGGGTTTGAACCTGGTCACAGTCGTTTGATCTTCCTTCACTACGCTCCACTTTTTCGACTACAATTTCCTGATTCCTTTTTTTTGCCACATAATGGGATTGCGGCATCTTATAGCTCGACATAATAAACCCCCTTTTTTATACGATAGTTGACTTATCTTATTTTATGTAAGAGGGTATATATTTGTGTATTTAGTTTAATATAGCTGATGTGCCGAAAGACTTATTGAGCTAACTACTTAAAGGCGGGTAACCAGTCTCCATGTGCTTCGATCAGCTCATCACAGAGTGCTTTGATCTGATCAAGTGATAATTCAGCTGAGGTATGGGGGTCGAGCATGGCAGCATGATAAATATGTTCTTTTTTTCTTGTTAAAGCTGCTTCAATTGTCAATAGGTGAACATTAATGTTGGTTTGATTTAGAGCAGCTAGCTGAGGGGGTAGTTCACCGACAAACGTGGGGGTTATCCCTTTACCGTCAACTAAACAGGGCACTTCTACACAGGCTTTTTGCGGTAAATTTGGAATGAGATCGGTGTTTAAAACATTCCCCCCGATTTGATAAGGCTGGTCAGTTTCGATTGCCTCCATGATATATGAGGCATATTCCAGGGTCCTTTGATGGGTTAGTTCTTGATTATTTAATAAATTCTCTTTTGTTTTTTCCCAGTCTTTAATCTGTTCTACACAGCGGCGGGGATATTCATCAAGGGGTATCTTAAATCGTTCAATTAATTCGGGATATTTATCCTTGATAAAATAAGGGAAGTATTCAGCATTATGTTCACTTGATTCGGTAACATAATAACCAAACTGCTTCATAATCTCATACCTGACCAGATCATCATGGTCTTTTGACCGTTGTAAAGCCCTCTTTTTGATCTCGGGATAGAGGTCTTGCTGTTCTTTAGTGATTTCCAATAACCAGGCCATATGGTTGATGCCGGCGATTTTCCACTGAATGTTATCGCTGTTGATACCTAGTCCCTGGAGCAGAGTTGGTACACAAACCTGAACACTGTGACATAAACCGACTGTTTTAATGTAACTACTCCTTAACATAATCCCGGTCAAGATCGCCATCGGATTCGTATAGTTCAAAAACCAGGCTTCCGGGCATAGTTCCTCCATATCGCCGGCAAAATCAAGCAAGACCGGAATAGTACGCAAAGCTCGAAAAATTCCTCCAATTCCTATAGTATCACCAATTGTCTGGCGTAAACCGTATTTTTTCGGTATTTCAAAATCAATAACAGTACAGGGTTGATAACCACCAACCTGGACGGCATTAATAACATAATTTGCGTCTTTGAGGGCTTTTTCCCGGTCGGTATAAGCTACTATTTTAGCTCGATCTTGGTTACAGTTTTTATTAATATTGTTTAGGATCAATTCTGACGTACGTAAACGACTCTGGTCAATATCATAGAGGGCAAGCTGTGCATCCCGGAGGGCAGGTGTTAGCATACAATCGCCGAGTACATTTTTGGCAAAAATGGTACTACCGGCCCCCAGAAAAGTTATTTTGGGCATAAGCAACATCTCCTTATCACTTTAATTGTTCACCTCTATTGTATCTTAAATTAAAAGGAAAGTATATGGAAAAAAAGAAAAACCGCAGCGGTAATGCTGCGGTTTCGATTAATTATTAAGTTTTAATAATTATATATTATTGCAACATTAAACTTTATAAATACTTAGTCTTATTTTGGATTACGACTATACCCTGGTTTTTTACGGCCATATCCTGGCCCATATCCATACCTTGGTCTACGTCCATAACCTGGTCCGTACCCATAACCAGGTTGGCTACCGGAGCCCTGGTTGCGTCCATAATCTCCCATCAACAAGTCTCCTTTCATCCTAAAATTACTTTAGTATATGTTATCTGCTATAAAAATGTGATATACTGGAGAGCAATACGGAGTTAGACAAAGCTAGTTTTCATTAACCCGGGTCCTGGGTCTTTGCCCGGATTTTGTATTACTTAGTTAAAACTTTATTATTCATTCATGTTCCCAGTATTCTACAATATTATAGGCAGTATTATATTCAAAGCCCATAATTTATACATGGTAGTGGAAATGGTGTTTTTACCTAATTAGTAATAATTACCTTTGATCCTTGAAGGTATATACGTTATAATTTCAGCATGCCCCGGGAAGTTAAATCTAATCTTCAAGAGGCCTTTTTTATTGATTAGTAATTTTGTTTATTCCCCCCCAAAAAATAAAGGAGGAATATCGTTGAATTTGATAAAATATAAGGATTTGGTTGTCGTTTTGGTTGTCGTTGTTTTATTGGTAGTTAGTGTTGCTGATACGACTCAAGCCTGGACTTATAAAGTTCGTCCCGGTGATTCGCTCTGGAGTATTGCTGCCCGGTATGGAAAGTCTGTTTCAAGTATCAGGATGGCTTCTGGTTTCTGGGGCAACAGAATTAAACCAGGGCAAAAGTTAATTATACCGAGTAGTTCCAGCCGTAAAGTTACTTCCTCGGAGCTGCATTTGTTAGCCCGGGTTGTTGAAGCAGAAGCAGGAGGAGAACCATATAGTGGTAAGGTGGGGGTTGCTGCTGTGATCAAAAACCGTCTGCGGGATAAGCGATTTCCCAATACAATTAAAGGGGTTATTTATCAACCCCATGCCTTTGAATCGGTTACCAATAATCTGATCTGGCGCTTGTCACCCGATCGACAGTCATACAATGCCGTGCGGGATGCCCTGAGCGGATGGGATCCATCCTATGGAGCGGTTTTTTTCTGGAATCCGTATCGACCGGTTAATCCGTGGATCTGGTCCCGGCCGATTATCACCCAACACGGTAACCATGTTTTTGCCAGGTAAAAAAGATCGACGAGGGCTGCCTTATGAAAGGCAGCCCTTATTTGATCAATATATATTTTTTTAATTAGTAAAATATGTTATAGTAAGAATAGAAATTCCGTGAAAGAGGTTATAAAGTGTTTAGTAATTTAATTTATAAAATGGTACCCAATTATAAGTTTATTTATGCAGGAAAAAACATTGAGCTACCTAATATTATCAAAACAAGGATTCAAAATTATTGGAATGAATTGATTGAATCAGGAAAAAAGTATACAAATGGAAAAATATATACTATATCGAATATAAGTTTAGATGACAATGATTGTCTTATATTTAAAATTGAAGAAACCAATTTTGCACATTATCTATATACGGTAAAAATGAATTTTCAAGGTGAATATATATGCAGATCAATTGCTGCTAGTGCTCTTTTTCTTACAAATGATAATTATTATGTTTTAGGGAAAATGTCAAGTGACACTTCATTAGCAGGAAAAATAAAATTAATTGGGGGGGCTATTAGTAAAGAAGATTTTATAAGAAATGAATTTCATCCTATTGAATGTATTAAACGTGAAGTTAAAGAAGAAATAGGATTAATCTTAAATAATAAGGTTATAGTGAAAAATATGCAGCCTTATTGCTTTATAACTAGAAAAAATTTATCTTTTATAAATTTTTGTTTTAAAGTTAATTTAAACTTGTCTTCAAATCAAGTTGTCGCATTATTTAACGAGCATAATGTTAGTTTAAAGAATCAAAACATAGAACAAGAAATAAACTCAATTATATTATTAAAAACCGAAAGAAATTATGTTCTTGAGTTTTTATCTGATAACAAAAAAATTATTATAGATTATATGAAGGATTTATTTTTTGTTGAATTAGGAATTCACCAAGCACTAAGTTTTCTCGATAAAAAAAATATTTCCCAGAGAAATAATATTTGTTTTTATGACTAACAGTTTTTCTAAAGAATGAGGGGGATTTAAGTTATGACAGTTATAACTAGAAAAATCAGGAGAGCGTTTGCCTTAACTTATGATTTAGTTGAAAGTCTAACCGAAGACCAGCTATTATTACATCTTGGTGATTTGCCTTCCAACAAAATTGGCGACCAATTGTGGTGTATCATTGGAGCAAGAGAAAGCTATTTTAAAGCTATTCAAAAAGGTAAATGGTCAGGTTTCAGTTGCTCTCTCCAAGATAATACATCTAAGACTGAAGTAATAAAGTGCATGGCAGCAAGTTGCCGAAATATTATAGAATTTATTGAGCAGGAGAAGTTATCAGAGGAACAATTAGGGTTACTCGTCGATTTGTTAGAGCATGAGGTCCAACATCACGGGCAACTAATTCGATATATTTACGGCAACAATATACAATTCCCCCAAAGTTGGAATGAGAGATACACCGTATAGATAGCCTATTGATAAGCATATCTTTTCCCTAAGGAGTGTGGATATATGAAAAACAATGCTATAATTCAAATCAATAAAAGATATTGGAATGCTAATGCAGATAGTTGGTTTGGTTCTACAGCTCTACCAGAATATGGCGTTAAATTTATTACAGAAAACGAGTTGCATTTGTTTGGTGATGTAGCAGGGAAAGTAATGCTTGAAATTGGTTGTGGAAGTGGACATTCATTAAAATTTCACGCCCATAGAAAGGCAGGAGAATTATGGGGACTTGATCTTTCACAAAAACAACTTGATAATGCTAAAAAGTTTCTGGCAGAAAACAATTATTTTCCAAAGCTTATATGTGCTGCTATGGAAGATGAGTGCGGTATACCTAAAAACTATTTTGATATAGTTTATTCAATCTATGCAATCGGCTGGGCAACTGACTTGAATAATGTGTTCCACCGTATTGCGTCATATCTGAAAAAAGATGGTATTTTTATATTTAGTTGGAAGCATCCTTTGCATAGTTGCGTTATTCTTGAGGATGGGGAGTTTATTTTCAAGAAAAGCTATTTTGATGAAGCATGGTATCCTCAAATAGTTGATGATATGGAAATAATGTTACCGAACCGGAAAATCTCCACATATATAAATGCAATGACAAGCGCTGGCTTTATAATCGAAAATATGGTAGAGCAAACTAATGAATGTACTTTACAAATGAACGGCGAAATAGATGATAAGTCTAGAAAAGCCCAAAAGCTCCCATTATCTTTTGTTTTTAAAGCAAGAAAGGTATAGTGTGCTGTTAAGAATAACCGATAATGCATAATATTTAGTATAATGCATCAAGATTGACAATTCGTCCATAATGTAATACAATATGTAATACGGAGGTGTTGATATGATTAGTGTAAGATTATCAAAAGAATTAGAAGAAAAAATAGAATTACTATCTAAACAGGAAAATGTTACTAAGTCAGATATTATAAAAGAAGCTCTAAGAGAATATGTAATTAACCATGAAAAAAATTGTAACCCATATGATTTAGGTAAAGAATTATTTGGTAAGAATGGAAGTGGAGAAGGTAATTTATCCGAATCATATAAAAAGAAAGTGAGAGAAAAAATAAATGAAAAAATGTCTCATTGATGCCGGTCCTTTGATCGCTTTATTTGATCGAGACGATAAATTTCATATATCTGTAAAAGATTTTATAAAAAGATTTAAGGGACGATTATATACATCATGGCCAGTAATAACTGAAGTCCTACACATGTTGGATTATAGTGTAAATACACAAATAGATTTCTTAAAGTGGGTCAGAAAAGGTGCATTAGATATTAAGCAAATTACTACAGAAGATATATCAAGAATCATCGAACTTTCAGAAAAGTATTCAGATATACCGATGGATTTTGCCGATGTGAGTTTGATTATTATTGCGGAATCAGAGAGGATCAAAGAGATAATTTCGATAGATGCTGATTTTTACATTTATCGAAACATTCGTAATGAGTATATAAAAAATATTTTTAATTATTCAGTAAGATGAAAGGTCAGTATCGGAATGATTTCATAAAAAAGAAGGGTTGCCCCGTAATGGCTTAAAAAACCGTTGGGGACAACCCCTGCTTTATTCAAGTTTATGGTCAGCGGAGACGGCCACCTGGTTATAATCGACATGGCCCAGTAGTTCCAGGTCGTTAATAAACAACCTAAATCGGCATCCCAGAAAAGCGGCAGCCTTTTTACACATTGCCATCCGGTATAAATAGATTTCAAAGAAGTCCATGACCTGACTGATTGTGGAATCATATTCAAGACAGAGATCGATGTTTTTCAAATGATCGTCCACTTTGATCTTGGTGTCGATGATCGCCATATTAACCCGGTCATGAATATCACTAATATTACGCCGATGGACCCGGGTGCGGTGGGCATCACTTTTATCAGCGATAATCAAGGCAGCAGTAATCGGGCTGACCGCATAACCGGTCTCTACTTCATGATTGGCAATGGCTGTAGTAATGGTGGTTATTTCATCAAGGGGGATATTCATCCGCCGTAGTTCGGTAAAGACGATATTAGCGCCGGAAATACCGTGGTGTTTACGGTTAAACATATTACCGATATCGTGGAGATATCCGGCAATAGCCCCCAATTCAACGGTTCTTTGGTCAAAATTTAGTTGCTCTAAAATATAGGCAGTATATCTGGATACATAATTAACATGTCGAAAACCATGTTCAGTATAACCCCTGGCCGCAAGATACTCCTGTGACCGGGAAATCATCAGGTGAAAATCGGGATTGTTTTTAATCATTTCTAATGTCAGCAATTTATGATCGCCCCCATTCTTTTTAGTAGGTGAGAAGTACTTACCTAATATTTTATCATAAAAAGGATCTGTTTCAAATCATATAATTAGGGCTAAAGGTTTGAAAAATTTGACTTTATTTCGGAAAAGTGGTGTAATGAAATAAAGAAATTAACTACCGGGTAGGGGGTGAAAGGGTGAGGAAGTTTAAAATTGCCCTGTTACAGATGAAGGTGGTCGAAACGAAAGCCAGTAATCTAAGCAGGGCTGTGGAGATGATTGCCAAAGCAGCCAGGGCCGGGGCTGACTTAATTGTCCTACCTGAGATGTTTAACTGTCCTTATCAAACCGCGAAATTTCCCCAATATGCTGAGCAGGAAGGGGGTTACACCTGGCAGGAATTGTCCCGGGCAGCCAGCGATTATCAAGTATTGCTGATCGGTGGCTCTGTTCCGGAAGAAGATCGGAGTGGCCGGGTCTATAATACCTCATATATATTTAATCAGCAGGGGGAGCAGATCGGGAAACATCGCAAAATGCACCTTTTTGATATAAATATCCGGGGTGGGCAGGTATTTAAGGAGTCAGCTACTTTAACTGCCGGGGATCGGATCACGGTGATGATGACTCCATACGGCAAAATGGGTGTTATGATTTGTTATGATCTTAGATTTCCGGAGCTGGCAAGATTAATGGTCCAGGCCGGAGCCGAATTTATTGTTGTGCCCGGGGCTTTTAATATGACGACCGGTCCTGTCCATTGGGAATTATTATTCCGGGCCAGAGCGGTTGATAATCAAGTATATATGATCGGGGTGGCTCCGGCCCGGCAAGAGCATAGTAGTTATGTTTCCTATGGTCATTCGCTGATTGTAGACCCCTGGGGCAGGGTGGTCAGCCAGCTGGGAGCAGCAGCAGGTTCTTTAATTACCGAAGTAGACCTGACTCTGCTTGATCAAATAAAACAGGAATTACCCCTGTTAAAACATCGGCGCAAGGATATTTATGCTTTGCGCGAGCTCAGGTAGAGTTGTTCGGGAGCGATGATTCTCCGGCAATTCGGTTAAAAGCCTTGTTTACCCATCCTAAACCGATGATCGATGCCCCAACCACACCACCGGCAATCCCGACCCAAATGTGATAAATGTGCGGTTTAAAAAGTAAGCCGAGCAGAAGAATTAACGGTGCCGTAATGAATAAGGCCCTAAATCCGGTCACCAACATGGCCTTAGTGGCCTGTTCTAAGGCCTGTAAACAGCTGGAAGCTGCGGTTGATATAGACATACCCACGGCGACAGGTATAGTTAAATAGAGGACCTGTTTGCTGGCTAAGGCAATTACTTCTGGTCGGGACGACATTGTTCCAAAAATTGTTTTGGCCAGGGCCATATAAATTACACCCAGCAGCAGGGTAAAAAAAGTAATTACTATTCCGCCCTGACGGAAGATTTTGGGAAGGCGGTCAATTTTTCCGGCCCCATAGTTTTGACCAATCATAATCGAAAGCCCGATCGAAAAAGCTAAGGCCGGTGTTACCAGAATACCGTCTAATCGCGTTACCAAAGTATAAGCATTTAAACCGACTTCACTAATATTACTGACCAGCTTATTTAAAACCATAAAAGAGACTGACAGGATTACAAAGGTGAATGAGGCCGGTATCCCGATCTTTAAAATACGTTTGCTGATAACTTTGTCCAACTGGATTAAGTCAGCCCATTTAGGTTTGTTAAGATTGACCTTGCCGTATTGATAATTAATAAATAACCATAAACTGATTTGTGATATGACTGTAGCAATAGCGGCACCTCTAACCCCCAGCCCGAATGTAAAAATAAAGATCGGGTCCAAGACAAGGTTGAGTATGGTTGAGCCGATCATGGCAATACCGATCAAGCCGGTTTGGCCGATCCCCTGTAGAACCGAAAACCTGGCTTGCACTAAAAACATGAAGATAAAACCCGGTAAACTGTATCTTAAATAAATAATAGCAACATCTTTGGCGGCAGGGGATACTTCATTCCCGGATAATCCATTAATAATCGGCTCCGCCAGGATAAAAAACAGAATGATGATAACAATACCGGAATAAAGTGATAAGTTATAACCGGTAAGCGAGGTTTTTTCTACTGTTTGTTGGTCTTTCCCACCGTGGGCAATGGCAGTGATTGTCGCTATACCTGAGCCGATCCCCTGGTCGACGGAAGTCAGCAGAAATATTAAAGGAAATACTATCCCTACCCCGCTAACCACGTGGGTTGCACTTTTATCGATTGCTGCTATGAAATAGATATCGGCTAGTGAATAAAGTAGTTCGGCGATCATTCCCCATAAAATCGGGAAGGATAGTTTAGCTAACTGTTGATAGATGCCATCTTTTGTTAAAATATTCATTTTGCTCCTCCTTTGAATTATAATCTATAATAATTGGGCTAAATAAGCACCGGTCGGTGAAGAACAGTCTTTGATCAAGTTGTCTGGTCTTCCTTCAAAGATAATCTGTCCGCCTTCATTGCCACTACCCGGCCCTATCTCAATGATGTGGTCACAGGCAGCCAGAAACTGTGGTTTATGCTCAATCACAATCACCGTATTTCCCCGCGCGACGATCTTTTGAAACAGAGCAATCAACCTTTTGGTGTCGGCAAAATGGAGCCCGGAACTTGCTTCGTCAAAAATATATAAATACCCTTTAGTTTGCTCATCAATTAAATCTTTGGCCAGTTTTATTCGCTGCATTTCGCCACCGGAGAGGGTCGAGAATTCTTGTCCTAATTGTAAATATCCAAGGCCGACTTCGATCAAGACCTTCAGTTTTTGATATATTTTTTGCTCGCTTTTAAATACTTCGGCTGCTTCTTCGATCGTAAGGTTGAGCAGCTCATAGATGCTCAGTTGGTTAATCTTGACGGTAAGAATGTTTTCTTTAAATCGTTTACCCCCGCAATCCGGACAGACGATCTTTACATCAGGTAAAAAATGCATTCTGGTCACAACCTGTCCGCTTCCTTTACAGGTAGCACATTGGCCGGAAGGTGAATTAAAGGAAAAGCTACTGGCATTTAAACCGGATAAAACTGCTTTGGGGGTTTGGGCGAAGGCTTTTCTAATCTGATCATATACCTTGGTATAGGTAGCAGGATTGGAGCGGGAAGACCTCCCCACTGTTTGCTGGTTGACCACCTTGATCCCGCTGAGATGTTCGATCCCTTTCATAGCTGAACAATACCGATAGGCGAAATTACGATCCCGATAGTACCGGTTCAATTCTTCAGCTAACACATCAATAAAGATGGTCGATTTACCGGAACCGGAAACACCGGCCACCCCGATCATTTTATTTAAGGGAAGGTTTAAGGTTTGATTGCAGACATTGTGCCGGGTAATCCCTTCTACAAGCAAATGCTTTTCGGCTGCTTTGGTGGTAGAGCGGGTGATCGTTAAAGGGTTATTGAGAAATTGGCCGGTCCTGGATTCTTCAGCCTTTTTGATCTCATCAATTGTTCCCGTGGTAACAATTCGACCACCCAGCCGTCCCGAACCGGGTCCCAGCTCAATGATGTAATCAGCTTTCTTGATTGCACTGAGATCATGTTCGATTAACAGCAAATGGTTGCCCTGATCTTTTAGCTCCTCCAGAATCGCCAGGAGGTGCTCAACATCTTTTCCGTGTAAGCCCCGGGTCGGTTCATCTAAAATATATAAGACCCCGCTTAACCCGGATGATAGTAAGTTGGCAATTTTCAAGCGCTGGGCTTCGCCATTAGAAAGGGTTGGCATTGACCGGATTAAGCTCAGATAACCTACTTTTACTTTCAAGAATTTCTCGAGACGACTGTTGAGATCCAATACCAGTGGTTCGGCTACCAGCCATTCTTCCGGATTAAGCTGGGTTGCTAATTGCTCTAGCCAGCTTTTTAGCTCCTTTAGTGACATCGACTGTACTTCAATAATCGACTTTTGAGCTAACTGAACCGCTCTAACGCTTTCTTTAAGTCTCATTCCCTGACAGTCCGGACATGTCATGTGGTGAAAATATTGCTCCAGTTTTTCCCGACCGCTTTTATTGTTGGCTTTTTCTGAATACCGGCGGTGGAGATTGGTAATGATGCCTTCAAATTTTCCCTCTTTTGCGGTTTTAGGTGCGCTGGTCTCCGGGTAAAGGGTTTGCATCTGTTCACTTGCCGAACCATATAATAATAAAGTTCGGGCAGCTTCGTTATAATCGGCAATTTTATGCTCGAGTTTAAAACTATAGCCATAATGTCGGGCCGCATTGGCAAGAACTTTGGAATTTCTTTTGATATAATGGATATCCCATTCCTTGATTGCTTCTTCCGGGATGCTTTTTTCAAAGTCAATCAACTTATCCAGATCAACTTGATTAATCACCCCGAGGCCGGTACAGTTTCGACAGGCGCCATCCGGTTTATTAAATGAGAACTCGGCCATCGACCAGCCTTGGTTCTTACCGTTTTTTTGACCTAACTTGGCAAAGAGTAGTCTGATATAGGTATAGAGTTCGGTGACTGTACCGACTGTTGAGCGGGGGTTTTTGTTGTTCAAATGTTGTTGAATACTGATCGACGGCGGCAAATATTTAACCCAATCACATTTCGCTTTGGCTACACCATCGGTGATTAACCCGAGTGATTCCATGTATTGTCTTCTTGATTCGTTATCAATGATATCGAAAGCTATACTGGATTTTCCGGAACCGGAAAGTCCGGTCAGTACAACCAGCTGATTTTTGGGGATTTCCAGATCAACTTGTTTTAAATTGTTGGCATATGCATTTTTGATTTGAATATTTCTGGACATAAAAACACCTCCTGTCTATATTTTACGAAAAAAATCCTAAGTGGGGTAATACTGGAGGGTTTATTTTTTGCTTATTTAATTTTTAACGCGATTCTACCGAGCAGCTCATCTGCTCTTTTTAAATGTTGATCTAAATGATTTAACCATTGATCCGCTTCATAGGTTGATTCGTTATTCTGATAGATCTTTGCTAAAAAGTAAGAAGGCAAATGCCCGGTTTGCTTGGTATGGAACATTTTGGCTAGTGATGCGACGGAAAAACCCGTTTTTCTGAGCAATCTGATAATTTGCACCTTTTCATAATCGAGTTCACTGTATTGTTTATAGCGCCTGGTATTGACCGCCGGCTGATATAAATTATTTCTCTCCCAGGTGCGGAGCGTCTCGACACTGACTCGGTTTAAGTCGGCAAATTCCTTGCGACCGATTGCTATAATTCGATCGGTTCCGTACTGGCCTTTATACCACTGGTCGAGAATTTTTAACGATTCTTTACTCCGGTTTTTTTCTTCCAGCACTAGACTTTTATATTCCTGAACCAAATCAAGGGCTTGCCGGTAGGCTTGATTAATAAATGCTTTGAGCATGGCAAATAAGGGTTTGCTACTGACCGGATAGGGACCGGGCAAGGCTAGCCGGGCAATTTTTATTTCTTCCAGGTGTTTTTCGGTAAAAATCCGATAGCCGTTCGCTTTTCGTGGAACCGGGGAAATATGTCCCCATTCCTCATAGAGCCGAACCGTATTGGGATGAATCCCGACTATTTGAGCAATCTGGCTGGTTGTGTAGGTCTTCATGTTATTTCTCCCCGTTCAAAAATATTCTGATATTAATCTATTATAACACAAATAATTGCTATTTTAATTGAATCGGCAAGCATCTTATCATTTTGGATAAAATGTGTTATACTGTTCGTAGCATGGAACCGCCATTTTGAGATAGGTTGTTATTACGATTCAATAATATCAGAAAATGGATGTTTCATCTTTTTATATATTGAATTTTCAAGGTATTTAATATTGACGATATAAAAAGTATATCCAAGCTATTAATTGAAAAAAGTTAGTGTAAAGGAGATGCCCCAATGTTTTTTAAAGGAATCCTATTTTTGCTGACATTTTGTTGGAACTCAAAAAAAAGTTATATATTGTTTATGATTATTACACAATTTGTTGATGCCACTTTGCCTTTAGTATTAGTAGTTTTGCCAAAACTAGTAATTGATGAGTTGATGAATCAACAAAGAATAGAGTACTTAATAATGTTTTTAGGAGGAGCAGGTATTGTTTTGTTGATCGGAAATCTCCTGTCAAATTTTTTGCACACGCAAGCATTTATTTTAAAAGGAGACATTTTTGTTGATTTCCGAATAATGTTAAGTGAAAAACTAGCAAAGGCTGATTATGAATCGTTAGAAAATCCGGAATTTCTTAATACTAAAGAACGGGCATATAAATTTCTTTATGGTGACGGGCAAGGCTTTGCCAGTGTTTTAGATAATTTTTTCAATATTATAAGTAAAATCCTTAATTTTATTGGTGTAATTTTTATATTGTCAACATTAAATATTTTGGTTGTTATCTTATTTATCTTTATTGTTTTGATTAACTCATTTGTGGACGCAAGGTATAAAAAGAAAAATGTCAAATTAGATCTGGAAAAAGCCCCTTATGAAAGAAAAATTTTTTATTTTTCAGATATACTGGATAACTTTCAATACGGTAAAGAAATGAGAATCGGCAATCTTAAGGACTGGATTATGGGTAAATATAAAAATCATATTAATATCACCCAAGAATTTTATAAAAAAAGCATAAAAAATAATAGAAAGGCGTTGTTTTTTAGTTCATTAGTGCAATTTTTGCAACAAACAGCATCGTATGTTTATTTGATTGTAAATGTGGTTAATAATCAAATTGGCCTAGGTGATTTTACTATGTATTTTAATTCAATTAACTTATTTAATTCATCCATGCAACAAGTAATGAATAGCATAATTGAAATATCAAGATATGCCCAGTATTATGAAGCAGTTGAGAAATACATGAACATTCCAACTACTTTAAGAGAAGGAAAAAACCAAACTCTGATGGACAGTATTTCATATAATATAAAGTTTGAAAATGTTTGCTTTAAATATGCCGGTCAAGAATCTTATGCATTAAAAAACATAAATTTAGAGATTAAAAGTAATGAAAAAATTGCTTTAGTAGGAGAGAATGGTGCCGGAAAAACAACTTTAGTAAAATTATTAATAAGATTATATAATCCCACAAAAGGTAGGATAACGATTAATGGTAAAGATATTAGAGATATTGATTATGACCAATATATGTCTTTGTTTTCGGTCGTTTTTCAAGACTATAAACTCTTTTCTTTTTCCATTAAAGAGAATATAGAGCTATCTAATAATCAACCAAATAATGATATTGATATCGCTAATGTTTTAGAAAAAAGCGGAATTAAAACCAAGATAGATAGTTTAGATAAGGGGATATATACATCAATTTATAAGAATTTTGATCAAACTGGCTTCGAGCCATCCGGGGGTGAAGGGCAAAAAATAGCATTGGCAAGAGCCATATATAAGGATGCATTTTTTGTCGTTTTAGATGAACCTACTGCTGCATTAGACCCTAGGGCTGAATCGGAAATGTTTAGAAAATTTAATGAATTGGTTGAAAATAAAACAGCAGTGTACATCACACACAGATTGGTTAGTGTGGCATTTTGTGATAAAATTATTGTTTTAAACAAGGGAGAAATAATCGAGAGTGGAGATCATGGTAAACTAATTGATAATAACAATTTGTATGCGGAATTGTACAATATGCAAGCTGAATATTATGAAAGATAATATTTAAAACTATTTGTATGCAAATTGCCCCATCCTTTTGCAAAAAAGCAAAAGTGAGGCGTAGCCTTTCGGCTACACCGTCTCCTGTAAAATAAAAACGACTTTATGGCATAGCCCCTTTACTCGGGTTTTCCAATAAACATTTGAACAAAGATATATCCGTATTTTTGGCTCGGTTTTACACCTACTCCAATGTGAGTAAAGTTAGGGTTAAGGATATTCTGACGGTGTCCACTGGAATTCATTAGTGAATTATGGGCCTTTTCCACCGTGGCATTAGCAGCCAGGTTTTCGGCCGCCGTAAGGTATTCAATTCCAAAACTATCCATCATGTCAAAGGGGCTGCCGTAGTTGGGCGAATAATGACTAAAGTAATTATTTTCTACCATATCCTGGGCTTTGATTCTGGCAACCCTGGTCAGTTCAGGATCGGTCGCTAATGCTTGTAGATTGTTTTTCCGTCGTTCCTGATTAACCAGCTTGATCATTTCCCTTTCCATTGTCGCCAGGTTTTGATTAGTCTCTCCCCCGGCATCGGTCGGTGGTTGAGTTGGTTCTGGCTCTTCCGGTTGGGTCGGCTGCTGTGGTTGTTGAGGCTGTTCCGGGGCCGGCGCTGGCTGGGGCTGTTGTGGTTGTCCTTTATCTTTAACAATTGGTTGGGTTTGGGTGGAATCAATACAACCAATCCGATTATTATCCAGCCTGATTACATACCATTCATCAATCTGACCTAATACCCTGACTTCATCGTCTTTATTCAAGGTAGTGATTGTTGGGAATTTATTTCCCGCTCCCGCTTTAACCTCCAGGGAATCTGCTGTTATCCGGCAATGTTCGACTTCTGCTCTTCTAAACATGGAAGATTCCCGCGGGGCAGCCAGTTCATCTGTCCTGGCACAAGATACCAGGAATAGCAGGGATACCAGAATAATTAAGACCTTACCTTTCATAATTTCACCTCCATTTTAAAAGTATATGATTATTATTTGTTAAATCAAAAGGATCATACAAAATTTTAATAATTATCCCTGATTTTCTTTAGCATATTTTTTGAAAAAGTACTTGCATAATTTACTAATTGCGAGTATAATATAAAAGGTAAATGAATAATTTATATTATTAGAAAGAAGGAGGGTCGTGGTGATGATAACTGTTAGCGCCGTAAGTAGTATGATCAGACTGAAAAGATTTCCAGCTATGCTGGATATTGCGACAAATTCACACGACCTGTGTTGTCCTACTTAGTTTTAAGAAGCATATTTTTATATTATATTTAGGGATATAATATATTAATTTTACTTAGACCACAGGTAGTGTATGTTCTCTGAACATAATACCGGTGGTTTTGTTTTTGCCATATCAACATAAATATGGAGTTGGGAAACTAATTCCATTGTAAAACCACGGGTACTGTCCGGTGGTTTTTTTTAATAAATGCTTAAATTGTTCAGGTTTTTATTTTAATAGGAAGGGGACGGTATTATGCAAAATGCCAGGCTTTTATGGAACTATATGAAAGGTAACAGGCTGCTTTATCTGGGGGCTATTGTCAGTGTGGGCTTTGCAACCATTTTTACGGTGATTAATCCATTGGTGCTCAAGGTGACCATAGATTCCCTGATCGGTGATCAGCCCTTAGCGGACTCAGGATGGGAACTTAACCTAATTAATGCCATGGGTGGCCGGGGCTTCCTGGCTCAAAGACTATGGATTGTCGGATTGTTATTAATCGTTTTAACCCTTGGGCGGGGTTTATTCCTCTTCTTAAGAGGGAAGTGGTCAGCTGAGGCCGCAGAGATGATCGCCAAAAATATGCGGGAGAAACTCTATGGGCATCTACAGCATTTATACTATAATTATTATGTTACGGCCAATACCGGAGATATTATCCAGCGTTGCACATCTGATCTGGATACAATCAGGCGCTTTCTAGCTATTCAGTTCGTGGAGATCGGCCGGTCTGTCTTTATGCTGAGTCTGGTCGCCTATGTCATGTTTTCACTCCATGTGAAAATGGCTTTAGTCGCCATGGCGGTTATTCCGATTATCTTTGCTTTTGGTCTGATCTTCTTTCTTAAAGTTAAAAAAGCATTTCGTTTTTCTGATGAAGCTGAAGGCCGTCTTTCTACGGTTTTACAGGAGAATTTAACCGGGGTCAGGGTGGTGAAAGCCTTTGCCCGCCAGAGCCATGAGATGGAGAAGTTTGAGCAAAAAAATCGAGAGTACCGTGATCTTACTTACCGCTTGATCAAACTATTGGCCGGGTACTGGTCGTTATCAGATTTCCTTTGTTTGTTACAGATAGCTGTTGTCCTTTTTCTGGGTGTTTACTGGACAGTGCAGGGTTCGTTAACCCTGGGCACCCTCTTTGTCTTTATAACCTATGAAGGATTCCTGCTCTGGCCGGTTAGACAGATGGGCCGGATCTTAACCGATATGGGCCAATCCTTTGTGGCTGTAGAAAGGATCGAGGAGATCTTGCAGCAACCATCAGAACAGGCTGATCCTAGTCAGTTCAGACCGGAGATAAAAGGCAATATTAGCTTCCGTAATGTAAATTTCCAGTATGAAGACGGCACAGAGGTATTAAAGGACATTACTTTCACGATTAAAGCAGGACAGACGATCGCCATCCTGGGAGCTACCGGATCAGGTAAAAGTAGTCTGGTTCACCTGTTGGCCCGTTTATATGACTACCAGCGGGGTTCGATCACAATTGATGGTAATGAGGTAAGATCTATTAATAAGAAATGGCTGCGCAAGCATATCGGCCTGGTCTTACAGGAACCCTTTTTATTTGCAAAGACGATCAGTGATAATATTTCACTGGCCAGACTGGAGAGTGAAGAACGGGAGATCTATGCTGCCGCCAGTGATGCAGCGATCCATAATGTTATCCTGGATTTTGACCAGGGTTATGATACGTTGGTCGGTGAACGCGGGGTATCACTATCCGGCGGACAGAAACAACGGGTAGCAATTGCCCGGACCCTGATCAGGGAATGTCCGATCCTGATTTTTGATGACTCCTTAAGTGCAGTCGATACGGAAACCGATGCAGCTATTCGGCGCGCCCTGGCCCAACGGGGTAATCAAGCGACTACAATCATTATATCCCACCGGGTAGCTACCCTGGCCCATGCTGATTTAATCCTGGTGCTGGAAGAGGGAAGATTGGTTGAACAGGGGACCCATCAGGAATTGTTGCATAAATCAGGAATTTATAGCCGGGTTTGGGCGATTCAGAATTCTTTAGAAGATGAATTAAATTATGAACTAAGTATCTAAAGGAAAAGTGAGGTCGGTATAGATGAAAACCCATCAAGAACAGAGTTTTGATAGCAAATTTGACTGGAAACTGTGGAAGGATATCCTCGGTTTTACTGTGAATTATAAAAGAGAGATGGCAATATTAGCGGTGATAATGCTTTTGGTCGGGGGGATTGATGCTATTTTTCCGATTCTGACCAGACATGTGATTGATAATTTTGTTATACCGCAGAAACTGGAGGGGTTGTCTACTTTCGGGCTTTATTACGGTTTATTGGTTATAATCCAGGCCGTTAATATCTGGTTGCTGATCACGTTCGCCGGTAAGGTTGAAATGGGAATAGGTTATGATATCCGTAAGCTTGGTTTCCGCCGTTTACAGGAGCTTTCCCTCTCTTACTATGACCGGACCGCAGTTGGTTGGCTAATGGCCCGGATGACTTCTGATATAAGGCGTTTAAGCAGTATTATCTCCTGGGGGCTGGTTGATCTGGTCTGGGGAGTGACGATGATGCTCTTTATTGTCGTGATCATGGTCTCGATCAACTGGCGACTGGCCTTAATCGCCTTATCGGTTGTACCTCCGCTGGTGGTGATCAGCCTTTATTTTCAGAAAAAAATCCTGCACTCATACCGTAATGTTCGCAAGACCAATTCGCGGATAACCGGAGCCTTTAATGAGGGGATCATGGGTGCTCAAACCAGTAAAACCCTGGTCCGGGAAGCAGAGAATTTAAATGAATTTACCAAATTGACCGGAGAGATGAGATATACATCGGTCCGGGCTGCGATCCTGTCTTCACTCTTTTTGCCGATTGTCCTGACCCTGAGTAGTATCGGGACCGCTCTGGTACTGTGGTCGGGCGGAAACGGGGTGATGATGGGAGTGATTACTTATGGTACGGTAGTAGCGTTCATCTCATATATTGTCCGGTTTTTTGAGCCGGTCCGGGAACTGGCTCGGATTTTTGCTGAACTACAGCTGGCCCAGGCCTCAGCCGAACGGGTCCTTTCCATGATCCGAACTGAACCGGAGATCAAGGATAGTCAGGCGGTGCACGAAAAGTATGGTGACACATTAGAGCTGAATAAGGGCGAGTTGCCGGAGATAATCGGCAATATTACCTTTCAAGATGTCTCTTTTACCTATCAGGGAGGGGAACAGGTCCTGGAAAACTTTAATCTGGAGGTGAGAGCAGGTGAGACGATCGCCCTGGTCGGGGAAACAGGGGCCGGTAAGAGTACGATTGTCAATCTGACCTGCCGCTTTTATGAACCGACCGCAGGGAATATCCTGATTGATGGGGTAGATTACCGGGAACGGCCTTTGCTCTGGTTACATCGCCATCTGGGTTATGTCTTACAATCACCCCATCTGTTTAGCGGGACGATTAGAGAGAATATACGCTATGGACGCTTAGCAGCCTCGGATCAGGAGGTTATTCAGGCCGCTCAAACCGTTAATGCCGACCACTTTATCACCGCCCTGGAAAAGGGATATGATACTGAGGTCGGGGAAGGGGGCAGCAAACTATCGACCGGTCAGAAGCAGTTAATATCATTTGCCCGGGCGATCCTGGCTGATCCCAAAATTCTGGTGCTGGATGAGGCTACTTCCTCAATTGATACCGAACTGGAACAGCTGATCCAGCAGGCAATTAGTATCCTTTTAGAAGGGCGCACCAGTTTTATCATTGCCCACCGCTTATCAACGATTCGTTCGGCTGATCGGATTTTGGTTATACAGGACGGGCGGATCACTGAAGAGGGTAATCACCAGCAATTATTAAAAGAAAAGGGGTATTATTACCGCTTATATACCAACCAGTTTGCCCAGGTTTAAAATATTTTGACTTTCCCTTTAAAAAGTAATATAATCAACTTAGTTAATTTAATAAAAAAACAAAGTTAAACTATTGCCAGGAAAAGGGGTTGATCAGTTTGAATATTTTGGTGACCGGTGGAGCCGGCTATATTGGTAGTCATATCGTTCAGAGCTTATTGCAAGCCAATAACCGGGTAATTGTACTGGACAATCTTTCTAAAGGACACCGGGAGGCGGTTCCGGTCGATGTTTTTATTGAAGGGGATCTGGCTGACCGGGGATTACTGGACCGCGTTTTTCGGGAAGAAGAAATCGACGGGGTGATTCACCTGGCGGCCGATAGCCTGGTCGCCGAATCAATGGCCAAGCCGGGCAAATATTATTACAATAATATCTGTAATGGCTTAAATCTGCTGGAAGCAATGGTTAAACATCAGGTAAAGTATCTGGTTTTTTCGTCAACTGCTGCCGTATATGGTGAACCGGAAGTTATTCCTATTCCGGAAGAGCACCCGACTATTCCTACCAATCCTTATGGGGAAAGTAAACTGTTTTTTGAAAAAATACTGGCCCGCTATCAGCAGATTCATCATCTCCAATATATATCGCTACGTTATTTTAATGCAGCCGGAGCAGACCCGGCCGGCCAGATCGGCGAAGCTCATCACCCCGAGACTCACTTAATCCCGCTAGTATTAAAGCAGGCTTTAGGGAGTAGTGATAAGTTTTTTCTCTTTGGGGATGATTACCCGACCGAAGATGGTAGCTGTATTAGGGATTACATCCATGTCAATGACCTTGCCCAGGCCCATCTCCTGGCTTTACATAGTTTAACGGCCGGAATGGATAGTGCTATTTATAACCTGGGGAACGGTCAGGGTTATTCAGTCAAAGAGGTTTTACAAGTAGCCGGAGAAGTAACCGGGAAGCTTATTGAAACAGAGATCCGACCAAGGCGGGCCGGTGATCCGGCTGTGCTGGTAGCCAGTTCGAAAAAGATCAAGGAACAATTAGGATGGCAACCCTGTGTTATTGATTTAAAGGAAATTATTGAAACAGCCTGGCAATGGCATCGCAAAGGAGGATTTAATGGAACTGAGCAAAAATAAATTAATCAAAGAGGATGGCCGGTATTTGATCTACTATCGGTTTACGGAAACAGCTCAACAAAAAAAGGAAGTTCAGCGAAAAGACCGGCAAGGGGAGGGGAGTAATTGATGTCTGAACTCAGATGGAATCCGATCCTACGGGAATGGGTAATAACTGCTACCGAGCGGCAGAATCGGACCTTTAAACCCCCGGCCGATTATTGTCCCCTTTGTCCAAGTAAAGACGGCTTCATGACAGAAGTACCCGAGGATTATGACCTGGTAGTCTTTGAAAATAAATTCCCTTCCTTAAAGTATAGTCCTCCTCTTCCCCAGATTGAAGATTCGGTCTTTTATCCGGTCCAGGAGGCCCGGGGGATCTGCGAAGTGGTCCTGTTTACTTCCAAACATAATGGAGTGATGTCCGCAGAACCTTTAAGTCGATACTTGAAGCTTGTAAAAGTATGGCGGGATCGTTATCAGGAACTGGGCCGGCTGGAACAGATCGATTATGTTTATATCTTTGAAAATAAGGGAGAGGAAGTAGGGGTAACCCTGGAACACCCTCACGGTCAGATCTATGCCTATCCCTTTATCCCCCCGCTGATTAAAAAAGGGCTTAAATCCAGTCAAGATTACTTAGATAAAAGAGGGCGGTGTCTTTTTTGCGCACTTGTTGAAGAGGAGATGGAGGATGGGAGGAGGATCATCGCCGATAATGATAGTTTTGTTGCTTTTATACCCTTTTTTGCGCGATATAGCTACGAAGTCCATCTTTATGCCAAAAAACACTTACCGTCATTGCAAGATTTTACAGCCCGGGAGGAACGGGACCTGGCAGCCCTCTTAAAAACGGTAATTATGAAGTATGATAATTTATTTGGTTTTGTTTTTCCTTATATTATGGCGATTCACCAACAACCGACCAATGGTACCGGCCAGGATTATTCCCACTTCCATATTGAGTTTTATCCACCGCTTCGGACCAGCGATAAATTAAAGTATTTAGCCGGCAGTGAGCTCGGGGCCGGGGTCTATATTAATAATGCCCTGGCCGAAGAAAAAGCAATAGAGCTACGGGAAGTTGAGCCGAGGGGGTGTGTTTATTTTGCACAGGATTGAGGAGTTATGGTCAATTTATCAAAATAAATTTGCCGATACCGGCTTGAAGAAAGGGGCTTTTTCTGCCCCGGGCCGGGTCAACCTGATCGGGGAACACACCGATTATAATGAAGGTTTTGTCCTGCCGATGGCCATCAATAAAGGGATCTTTATGCTTGGCCAGTTAAGAAAAGACCGCATGGTAAAGGTCTATTCCATTGATTATGACCACCTGCTTACTTTTCAATTGGAGGAGCTTACTTTTGATCAGGAGAATATCTGGGTAAACTATATTAAAGGAATCATCGCGCAATACCGGAAGTCAGGATATGATCTAACCGGTGTCAATATTGTTTTTACCGGTAATATCCCCCAGGGAGCCGGGTTAAGTTCATCAGCGGCTTTGGAAGTAGTTACGGCATATCTGCTGGCCAGTCTCCATGAGATCAAGATGTCAGCGGTGGAAATGGCTCTTTTATGTCAGCGGGCGGAAAGGGAATTTGTCGGAGTCAATTGTGGAATTATGGATCAGTATATTGCCGTGATGGGTCAGGCCGATCACGCCTTAATGATTGATTGCCGAAGCAATCAAGCTCAACCGGTCCCTTTGTCCGACCAGGGATATAGTATTGTCATCTGTAATTCCAAAGTGAAAAGGGAACTGGTTGATTCAGCCTATAACCAGCGCCGTAATGAATGTTTCCAGGCTGTCACATATTTTCAGCAAAAACTTAAAGGGCCGGTCAAGGCCCTGCGCGATGTCAATTTGGTTGAACTACAAGCGGCAGCGGCTGATTTAACCGAACAGGTCTTCCGGCGATGTCGACATGTGATCACGGAAAACGAACGAGTGCTGCAGGCGGTTACTGCCCTCCGGGCTAATGACTTTCCGGAGTTTGGTCAATTGATGATTGCATCCCATCTTAGTTTGAGAGATGATTATGAAGTTAGTTGTCGGGAATTAGATTGCTTGGTTGAACTAGCTTTAGAAAAGAAGGGAGTACTGGGAGCCCGGATGACCGGTGCCGGTTTTGGCGGATGTACAGTTAATCTGCTCAAAGAAAACCGTGTTGAGGCTTTTGTTAAACAGATCAAAGCGGAATATCAGGAGAAGACCGGTCTTGTACCGGAAATTTATTGCAGTGCTCCTTCCAACGGAGCCGGTAAGTTATGAAAAAGGGCAGTTTTAGCTTGATGAAAAAAACAAATCAACGCCTTGTTTTAAGGATTATCCAAAAAGAGGGACAGGTATCACGGTCCGGTCTGGTCGAAAAAACCGGATTAGTTCCGGCCACTGTCTCCAAGATCGTCCGGGAATTGCTCCGGCTAGAACTAATTAAAGAGGTTAGCAGAGGGGAGTCGCGCGGGGGAAGAAAACCGATTCTGATCGAATTAAATCCGGACGGGGCTTATTTTATCGGGCTGGAGTGGGGGATTGCCGAAATAAAAGCAATCCTGCTTAATTTTAAATTTAAAGTAATTGATTTTGCCAAGATTACGATGGACAATCGTACACCGGCAAACTATATCAGGCATTCGGTCGGATTGATTAAAAATTATTCCCGGTTGGTTAACCAACCGGAAAAAATATACGGGGTCGGGATTGGCTTGCATGGTCTGGTCCAGGTAGAACAGGGTATTTCCCTTTATGCCCCCCATTTTAATTGGGAAAATATCCGGCTCAAGTCAATGATTGAAGAGTTAATCGTGCAGCCGGTTTTTTTAGATAATGATGTCCGGGTGATGGCTCTTGCTGAAAACTGGCATGGTCAGGGTCG
This sequence comes from Halanaerobiales bacterium, assembly GCA_022360715.1. Classification (GTDB taxonomy): domain Bacteria; phylum Bacillota; class Halanaerobiia; order Halanaerobiales; family DTU029; genus JAKSCG01. The sequence goes on along the minus strand of JAKSCG010000078.1, from coordinate 126,813 downwards.
GGATTTTGCTGATTTTGTTTTTATCAATACCGGGTTAGGGATTGGAGCCGGGATTGTTCTTAAACATAAGCTTCATTACGGCAATGATGGGGTGGCCGGTGAATTTGGTCATATGTCGATTGTTAATGAAAGGATTGAGTGTAGTTGTGGAAATTACGGGTGTTTAGAGGCATTAATTTCTACAGAGCAACTGCTGATCAAATATAATCAGGGGAGGCGGAAGAAGCGAACGGTCGATCAGTTAAAAAGTGAATGGCAGGGGTTAATTAAAGCAGCCGCTGCCGGCAATTGTCAGGCTGTAAAGATCTTGGCAGAAGCCGCTGAGCATCTGGGAACAGGTATTGCCAATATCTTTAACTTGATCAATCCGCAGGCTGTAATAATTGGTGGCGATTTTCTCCAGGCCGGGCCATTGCTTTTACCGCTGATCAAGCAGCAAACAGAGAAAAAGGTTTTACGGGTTCTGAAAGATAGAGTCAAGGTTTATCCCACTGCTTTCGGCGAGCAGATCGGGGCGATCGGTTCAGCCACCCTGGCCATGCAGGACTTATTAAGGCTGGAACGGCAGCAAAGCAAATAAGCGCAATAAAACGAGCAGTCTCCCGGTAAAATCCTCTTTAGCCAGAGAAGTTGACATGGTATAATGGTAGATAGAGCGAGGGAATAATAACGATCGTAACAGGGGGGATTGATTTGGGAGCTAAAATCCTGATTATTGAGGATGAGAAAAAGATCGCCCGGTTTATGCAACTGGAGCTGGAATATGAAGATTATCAAGTGGCTGTTGAGTATACCGGACCAGCCGGGTTAAAAAGGGTAGCAGAAGAGGATTTTGACCTGGTTCTGCTGGATATCATGTTACCGGAGATGGATGGTCGTGAGGTTTGTCGTGAAATCAGGAAAATTTCTGATCTGCCGGTTATTATGGTCACAGCCAGAGATGCTGTTTTTGATAAAGTAGAGGGACTGGATATTGGTGCTGATGATTATATTACTAAGCCTTTTGCCATTGAGGAACTACTGGCCAGAATCAGGGTCCACTTGCGAAGACGGGACAAACAGGAGCGGGAAGACAATATTTTGCAGGCCCAAAACCTGATAGTTGATCTGAATAAATACCAGGTTAAAAGAAAGGGCGAACTAATTGAGCTGACCAAAAAGGAGTTTGACCTCTTGGCTTATCTGCTGAGAAACAAAGGAATTGTTTTACCCAGGGAAGAAATATTAAATAAAATATGGGGTTATGATTATATCGGTGAAACCAATGTAGTTGACGTTTATATCCGTTATTTAAGGAGTAAGATCGATGAACCCTTTGCGCAAAAGCTAATTCATACGGTTCGGGGAGTAGGCTATGTGCTGCGAGATGATCGATAATGAAGAATATTATTGTCTGGTGGAGAACAATCTCCGGTAAATTAACAACGATCTTTGCCGTTATGTTTATTATGGTTTTATTAGTGATTAATGGGGCTGCTTTTTTCGGTATCCGCTATTTTGTACTGATTAGTACCCAGAATTCCCTTAATAACAGTATTGAGTTAATATTAAACCGGATGAATCGTGGGGAAGAATTAACTGATGAGTTAATCGGTGAACTTGACAATAAAAATCTTTATTTCCGGATCCTTTCCACTAATAAGAGTATTGTCGTCCAATCCAGGTCTTTACGGGAGATCGATATTCCGCTAAAACAGGGGTATAATGAACTGATTATGGCTGAGCGGGCCTTTATTTATCGAAGTGTTTTTCTGATCAACCGGGGGAACTTTATTGGTTACCTCCAGGTAGTACTCGATATGACCAGGGAATACCAGTTTTTAAATACCCTGTCCAAGACTCTTTTCCTGACCAGCCTCCTCGGGATAATCGGCGCGATTATTACCGGGTATACCTTAACCCGCAGGATGCTGAAACCAATTAGTCTGTTAACCAATACGGCGCGTAGTATCAGTATCTCTGATCTGGGTCAACGACTGGAGATAAAAGGACCGGAGGATGAGCTGACCGACCTGGCCCAGACTTTTAATTCGATGCTAGATCGACTTGAAGAGGCTTTTGCCGGTCAACAACAATTTGTCGCTGATGCTTCACATGAATTAAGGACCCCTATTTCCGTCATCCAGGGCTATATTAATCTACTCCACCGTTGGGGTAAGGAAAAAGAGGAGATCCGGGATGAAGGGATCGAAGCGATTAAAAATGAGATTGACAATATGGGGTCATTAGTAGAAAATCTGCTCTTTCTGGCCCGGGGTGATATTAAAAGCCTGGAGATTAAACGGGTCTTTTTCCGTTTAGAGGAGCTGATCGAAGAAGTGCTCCGGGAAACAGAGATGCTGGCCGAAGGAATAAAGGTTAAGTGTGACAATAATGCCCCGGTGCAATTTGCCGGTGATCGCAAATTAATTAAACAGATGTTGCGGGCCTTTATTGATAATAGCATAAAATATACACCGGCTGGTGGAGAAATTACGATTAATTCATTTGAGCGCCAGGATTTGATTGAATTGAGGGTGTTAGATACCGGGATTGGGATCCCGGAACAAGACCTGCCTTGTATTTTAGAGAGGTTTTATCGCGTAGATAAAGCCCGTTCCGTCAAAAAAGGAACCGGTTTGGGTCTGGCTATTGCCAAAATGATTATCGACAATCACCAGGGAGAATTAAGGATCGAAAGCCAACCGGGTGTGGGAACCGGGGTTTATGTCACTCTGCCGAAAGAGGGCCTGTAAGCGAAGAGAACCAACTGTCTTCAACAGTTGGTTCTCTAAAAAGGAGGATAAAAAATGAAAAAAAGTTTATATTATCCCCTTATAAAATATTTAAGTCTTTTCGACTTTTAGTTGGCCTTTCTTATAGCATTATGTTCTTATAAGGGGTTATCTATATTATACAATCAATCATTGACTTTGTAAAGGTATTTCACAAAAAATCTAAAAAAAATTGGTAATATCGACCTAATTTGCTGATTAGTCTTTTCTTTTCCGGAATAATCTGGTTGACAAACGAGACTGTTAAGTAAATTAAAGGAAAAGAGTCGCTTGTTCCTGTGAAATTAAGAACTTAGCGTGATTTGTTTAGATAAAAAGTTGGATATCTGATTCCAGGGCATTTTTCAAGTAATCCTGCGCGGTCATGATCTCTACTTCCGGAATTAACTCTTCCTTGTGAAAGCCCATTACCTCGACGGATAGCTGACATCCGTAAAATTTAACTCCTTTGTCCCGGGCTTCCTGAAGAAAAGCGGACAGATGTGGTGTTTGCTCATTATCCATCATCTTCTCGAGCATCAGCTTGCCCAGCCCACTCATATTCATCCGGGAGATCGTTAATTCCTCCGGACCCTTGGGGGTAACCAGACCAAACATTTTCTCATAATAGCTTTTATGATCAAGGGAAAAGTGTTTGGGGTCCCTAAGGAGGAATAAGCCCCAGAAAGCGAAAAAGATCGTTGCTTGAACCCCCATTGCCTGGGCCGAATTAGCCAGGATCAAGGCAGTTAAGGCTTTATCATAATCCCCACTGAACATTAAGATGTTTATTTTCTTGTCGACCGGATGATCCACAGCCCCATTCCTCCTTACTATTAAATATTTTGAGCAAAAGCTAGCTTTCTTATTCACAATTTTATGATCCCTTCCAGGGAATTGATTAGCTGATCGACTTCAGAGGTTTGGTTGTACATCCCGAAACTTATTCTGACCAGTCCCGGTCGGACTAAATCAGGCTGGCTAAGATATCGCTTTATTTCCGAAGCTGATAGATTTAAAAGCTTCTGGATATAGGGCTGAGCACAGAAGCAACCGTTGCGAACAGCGATACCTGCCCGTTCGGCCAGTAATTGAGCCAGGTTTTGGTGTGATATATTGCGGAGATTAATCGGGATTATACTTACTTTTTCAGGGTTGTTACGGCAAGAACAATTATTTGACTGATCGTTGAAGATTTGTATCCCGGGTAAATTTTTTAGCTGCTTAATGGCATATTCAGTTAAAGCCTGCTCATAAGCGGCAATCTCCTTTAAATTTAGCCTTTGCAAGGTTTTAATGGCCTCGACCAGGGCCACTACTCCCATGATATTGGGTGTGCCGACTTCATCTTTCTGGGGGGGATCAGCCCAGTAAACTGAGTTGGTAGTTACTACTTTGATCGTACCTCCTCCGACATGATCAGGAGTTCCTCGCTTAAAAGTGGCGCAAGGTCCGATCAGTACTCCGCTGCCAAAGGGGGCATACATTTTATGGGCAGAAAAGACCAGATAATCAATATGTTCCGGGTGATCGATTGGTTTAATATCAACTGGATAATGGGGGACTAATTGGGCTCCGTCTACCATTATTTGCGCGCCATATTGGTGTGATAGGCCGGCAGCTTGATGGATTGGGTTGATGTATCCGGTAACATTGGAGGCGCCGGTTAGCACGACCAGCTTTACCCGACCGCGATATTTGATTAATTTTGCTTCCAGGTCGGCCAGGCAAAGCTGGCCCTGTTGATTAACGGCAATAAAATCAACCGGAAAATTTTTTCGCCAGGGGAGATCATTGGAATGGTGTTCCATTTCGGTAGATAAGACCAGGCTTTGCTGATCATTGATCTGAACAAGCCGATTAGCCAGTTTATTGATTGCTTCACTGGTATTTTTAACATAGATAACATTATGAGCAGCTGGATCACCACCGATGAATTTAAGGATGATTCGGCGGGACTCTTCATAAAAATCAGAAGATAGCCGGGATTTATAGCCTTTACCCCGATGGATCGAAGAATACCAGGGAGCAAAATTATTGATTGCCTGGAGGACGGACTTTAGCGGTGGAGTAGTAGCCGCATTATCGAAATTAATATATGTAGTAAATTGGCCGTTGCCGAGGGGGATTTCAGTATCCAGCCCGGTTAGATATTTCCGGTAAGGAGAAGCACTTTTTAATTCCATCTGATCACCTCAACTACTATTTTATGCAGAAACAGTCGATTTGTTAAAATGGCCTTTTTTGTATATAATATTGATTAATAAGATAAGAGAAAGGGGTTGTTTAGATGAAGTCGGAATTAGTCTGGGAAAAGGGACTGGAGTTTACGGCTAAAGGAGAGTCCGGGCACCGGCTGACAATGGATGTAGCACCGGAAAGCGGCGGTAAGGACCGGGGAGCCAGACCGATGGAGTTATTACTGCACGGGACTGCCGGCTGTAGTGCGATCGATATTGTCTTAATATTAAAGAAAATGAAAGCAGAGCTGGAAGATTTTCGAATGGAGGTAGAGGCCAGTAGAGCTGAGCAATATCCTCAGCGTTTTACCAAAATTAAGCTGCACTACTTCTTGCAAGGTAAGGGATTAACCGACAAAAATGTAAAAAGGGCGATTGAACTTTCCCTTGATAAATACTGCTCGGCCGTTAATTCCCTGAATGCGGAGATTGAATATACTTATCAGTTTAGTAATGGCTGAGATATGATTGATTCAAGTTTGACATCTGATTTGTCCACATGTTATAATTTTAGCAATATTAATTTAATCTGGGAGGTAAAATTAAACCATGGAGAAGTTGAGGAGCAGAGTAGTTTTAAGTGGTTTAGGGATAATGTTAGTTTTGTTAATGCTTGTTTTTCCGGTAAGGGCCAATCAGGTCATGCGGATCGGAGTAATCCAGATCGTAGAACATCCGTCACTTGATGCGGCACGACAGGGCTTTATCGATCTACTGACCGAAAAGGGCTATGTTGCCGGAGAGAAGGTAAGTTATGACCTACAGAATGCCCAGGGGGATATTTCGATTGCCAATACGATTGCTCAGAAGTTCCTGGTGGAGAGACCGGATTTAATTCTGGCAATTGCTACCCCGACAGCCCAGGCAGTGGCTAATGTTATAACCGACATACCAATTTTGATTACCGCGGTCACCGATCCGGTTGCCGCCGGATTGGTCGAGAGTATGGAATTACCTAATACCAATGTCAGCGGGACAACTGATCTGACCCCGGTAGCCAAACAAATAGAACTCTTATTGAAATTTCAACCGGATACCGGTAAAGTCGGTATTATTTATAATGCCGGAGAGGTTAATTCGTTGGTCCAGGTTGAGATTGCCAGAAGGGTCTGTCAAGAAAAGGGGTTAAAGTTGGTTGAAGTAACGGCTGATACGAGTTCCAATGTCCTGCAAGCCGCCCAGTCGCTGGCCGGAAGGGTAGATGCATTTTATGTACCGACTGATAATACCGTTGTTTCGGCGATTGAGTCGGTAGTGATGGTCGCTGAAGATTACGACCTGCCTTTAATTGTCGGTGAAGCTGACTCGGTTGAACGGGGTGGTCTGGCCACCGAGGGACTGAGTTATTATTCCTTAGGCCGTCAGACCGGAGAGATGGCTCTGAAGGTACTGCGGGGGGAAACCCGGGTTGAAAACCTACCGATTGAGAGTCAGCAAACAACCAAACTGGTTATTAATGCTGCGGCAGCTGCCAAAATGGGGATTAAAATCCCGGCTCAGTTAACAGAAGCCGCTGATCAAATCATTAATCAATAATATGCGAGCAGATCATACCTCGCCCGTGGGGCGAGGTTAAGCAATTAGTCGGGAGATGACTTACTGATGTGGTTGACACTATTTTTAAGAACAATGGAACAGGGTCTGGCCTTTGGCCTTTTAGCCCTAGGGGTTTATTTAACCTTTCGGATCTTGGATTTTCCTGACCTGACCGTTGAGGGAAGTTTTCCGCTGGGAGCAGCTATAACCGCCCAGGCAATCGTGCTTGGGACCAATCCTTTTTTGGCAACATTTTTGGCCTTTCTGGCCGGGGCAATGGCCGGGATGATCACCGGGGTAATTAATACCAAGTTAAGGATCGCCGGTCTGTTAGCCGGAATTTTAACAATGACTTCTTTATATTCGATTAATCTAAGGATCATGGGTCGGTCTAATATTCCCTTGCTAAGAGAAGAGACAATTATTACCATCCTGAAGGACTGGAACTTGAATCCTCGCTATATTACTTTAATCTCTTTTGTACTCATCGTTTTTTTAATTAAATTTATCCTGGATTATTTTCTTTATACAGAGATAGGGATGGCTATTCGGGCTACCGGCGATAACCCGGTTATGATTGAAAGTCTGGGGGTAAATACCGATTATGTTAAAATAATGGGTCTGGCTCTGGCCAATGGCCTGGTTGCCCTTTCCGGCGGTCTGGTCGCCCAGTATCAAGGGTTCACCGATATCGGGATGGGGATCGGAATGATTGTAATCGGCCTGGCTTCCGTAATTATCGGGGAGGTTGTCATTAGAACCAGTAGAATTCCTCTGGCGACCTTCGGGGTAATTATTGGGTCGATTATTTACCGGATGGCGATCGCCATTGCCTTACAATTGGGCTTTGCCCCAACTGATTTAAAGGTAGTAACAGCAGTATTGGTTATTCTGGCCCTGGGAGCTCCTTCTTTGCGGAGGTTTATGATCCAGGATGAATTTGCCGAACACCTGATGGAGGGGGGAAACAGTGATGCTGGAAATCGTTAACCTTCATAAGGTCTTTAACTACGGAAAGGTTAATCAAAATTATGCCCTGCGGGGGATTGAATTAAGTGTATCCCGAGGTGATTTTATTACAATTATCGGGAGTAATGGTGCCGGGAAATCAACCCTTTTAAATATGGTAGCCGGGACTTATCCTCCTGAAATTGGACGGATCAATATAGGTCCAACCGATGTCACCAATTGGTCGGTTCATAAAAGGGCTTACCTGGTTGGCAGGGTATTTCAGGACCCGTTAAAGGGGACTGCTTCCGAGATGACGATCGAAGAAAACCTTTCAATGGCCGGAAAAAGGGGCAAAAAAAGGGGGTTACGCCCTGGTCTCAATCAGCGGCAACGGGTATCTTTTAAAGAACTACTGGCTAAGCTGGAACTGGGTCTGGAGAACAGGCTTGAATCACCGGTTAAACTCCTCTCCGGCGGTCAGCGCCAGGCCTTGACTCTCTTGATGGCTACCCTGGGTGCTCCCAAGGTTTTACTCCTTGATGAGCATACAGCTGCCCTGGACCCCAAAACAGCTATTCAAATTATGGAAATTACCGAGCAGGTCGTCGCCGAGCATGAGCTAACCGTCTTGATGGTTACCCATGACCTGAAACAGGCCCTGTCCCTGGGGAATCGGACGATCATGATGGATAAGGGTAAAATTATTCTTGACCTTAGGGGTGAAGAACGGGAAAAGACAACGGTACCTGGTCTGTTAAAGATGTTTACTGAAAAGAGCGGTCACGAATTAACTGATGATCGGGTTTTACTGAGCAAATAAACAAAATAATTTTCAGCTGACTTGACAAAGAGTCTTTGGTTAAGGTAAAATAATAGTTGTTAGTACAACATAATAATATTATAATATAAATAAATTTAGTCATGTTGCTTTAGTAGTATAGTGGAGGCTATAAATAACATACTAACATATTAGCTTTTATTCAATAAATTTATAATAACAACATAATAACATTAACAATAAAAGTTATTAACCAAGAGGGACTTGCCTGCTGGCCCAGGTGGTAAGGATAATATTTAATGGGATAAAACTTACTAGGAGGTGGACTAATTGCCAAAGACTAAATTACTAACGGAAATTGTTGAAAGGCAAAAAAGGGGTTATGCTAGTGGGGTCTATGCGGTTTGTACAGCTAATCAATTTGTGATCCAAACGGCTCTGGAGAAAGGGCTCAATGATCATTCATTTGTTTTAATTGAATCTACCTGTAATCAGGTGAATCAGTATGGTGGATATAGTGGGATGAAGCCGGCGGATTTTAAGAAGTATGTTTATACTGAGGCTAAACAAATCGGCTTTCCCCTGGAACGTTTGATTCTGGGGGGAGACCACCTTGGCCCTAATCCCTGGCAGGATCAATCGGCCGAATCGGCAATGAATCAGGCCGAGCAATTAATTGAAGAGTATGTTCTGAGCGGATACTTAAAAATCCATTTAGATACCAGTATGGGTTTAGGCGATGATCTGCTCGGTATCAAGGCGCTGGAGATGGAAGTGATTGCAGAGCGGGCAGCTCGCCTAGCCCTGACTGCTGAAAAAGCATATCAAAAACGAAAAAAACAAAATACAGCGGTAGCAGCCCCGGTTTATGTTATCGGATCTGAGGTTCCCATACCAGGGGGTGCTGACTCTTCGGAAACCGGACTGCAAGTTACCAAGACGGTAGATCTTAAAGAAACGGTGGCTGTTTTTAAAGATTATTTCGCCAAAAATAATCTGGGTGACGCCTGGGCCAGGGTTATTGCGGTAGTAGTTCAACCCGGGGTTGAATTTGATGCTTATTCAGTCCATGATTATCAACGCGAGCAAGCCAGGGAATTAAGCCAATCTTTAAGAGAATACCCCGGATTAGTCTTTGAAGCCCATTCCACGGATTACCAGAAAGATGCTGCCTTAAGGAATTTGGTTGAAGACGGATTTGCCATATTAAAGGTTGGACCGGCTTTGACTTTTGCGCTGCGAGAAGCCCTTTTTTTGTTAAACCGGATCGAAGAGGAACTCCTACAAGGTAATAGGGAAAAATGCTCTAATTTGATTAGTACGCTGGATGCGGTCATGGTCAAGAATCCAGCCAACTGGAAGAGTTATTATAATGGAAATGAACAGGAAATAAGGTTAGCACGAAAGTTTAGCTTATCAGACCGGATCAGGTATTATTGGGAGTTTCCGGAAGTAAAGAGATCGGTTGGTCAATTGCTTGACAATCTATGCAAACATAAGATACCTTTATCAGTACTCAGTCAATATATGCCTGAACAGTATAAAAAGATCAGGGAAGGTGAATTAAAGAATCAACCTCACTCTTTAATAAAAGATAGAATTTTAAATGTACTGGATAGTTATGCTAAAGCGGTTAATTGTCAAAGATTAGTAAATTAAGATTAAAGGAGGGATAAAAAAGAAGATTATAAATTATGGCAGTAATAGGATTATAAGAAGGGGGATAATCATGAAATCTAGCAAGATATTGTTGGTTATTGGAATAATGATCGGGATAGTTTTTCTAGGTTCTATCAATATTTTAGCTAAAGAAAGTTTTACCTACTGGTCGATGTGGGAAAAAGGTGAACCGCAGCAACAGGTACTGGAACAGGCAATTAAGGATTTTGAGGAAGAATTTGGGGTTGAAGTTAAGGTTAATTGGGTTGGTCGTGCTGTTGTAACTGCACTCAAGCCAAGACTGCTGGCCGGTGAAAATATTGATTTAGTCGACCAGTCTGGTGAAGAACTATATGGTGCTCTGGTTGCTAATAAAATAGCTGGCAAAATGAATGATCTTTTAGAAATGGAGGTTCCGGGCGAAAGTAAACAGATTAAAGATCTATTAATTGAGGAGTCTTATAGTGCATATGTGCGTGATGATGGCGCGCTATATATAATTCCCTATAACTTTATTACATCGGCTTTCTGGTATGACAAGAATCTCTATCAAGAGCTAGGGATTGAACCACCAACGACCTGGCAAGAGTTTTTACAGATGGCCGCGACTTTAAAGGAAAATGGCCTAGACCCGGTGGCCTTTGGTATCCAGACAGAAGTATATCGGGGATATATTCCTTATTTAACAGCTGCCCGGATACTGGGAGCAGGAGCCCTAAATGCTGCAGCCCGTGATCACACCGGTCAACTTTTTAGAGATCCCCGCTGGATAGAAGTTGGTAATGTTTTATACACATTTAGTAAAGAAGGTAACAATCTGTTCATGGAGGGTTATGGATCGAGTGTTTGGCCGGCACCACAAATGGACTGGATAATGGGATTGGCCGGTACTTTCTACTGTGGCTCATGGATTCCGGTTGAAACCAAACAGGCAGCCGGTCCCGATTTTGAATATGGAGCTTTTATCTTTCCGGCATTTGAAGATGGAGAAGGAGATCCAACCGCTGTTGAAACTTACCCGATTGGCTTTAGTATACTGAAAGATTCCGATAATTCAGACTTAGCCAAGAAATTTGTAGCTTTCTTCCTCCGTGAAGAATATGCTCAGGCCTGGGTTGATGATACGATGAATATGACCCCCAGAATTGGAATTGCCGCACCAGCCGATTTAAAGGATGCTAAAGCTGCTTTAGATAATGCCAATTCTACTTTTAGATTAAATGACGGTGTTCAAGCCGATTACCCTGAATGGTATGCTAAAGTATATTTACCTTTATGCTCGAAGATTCTTCTCGGTAAAATTACCGGAGAGCAATTTGCCGAAATGTTGAGTGAGCAAACGGTCGATTACTGGGAAAAAAGGGGAGAATAGAATGAAATAGAAGGGAGACCCGGAAGAAGTATTAAAAATTATTAATAAGGAGAACAGTTTCTTCCGGGTTAGATTGATCAAGGAGGGAGCAGTAATGGATTATAATAGTCAGATTTTCAAGAGAAGATATAAAAGTCTAATTTTGATTACTACGATTCCCATTTTATCATTCTATTTTATATTTATGATTTTCCCGATTTTGGAATCTTTGTATTACAGCTTGTTTGATTGGTCAGGTTTTACGGCGGAAATGGAGTTTAAAGGTTTAGGTAACTACCTTGAATTAAGCAGTGATAATTTATTCTTACAGACCGTCTGGAATTCGTTTAAATATGTTGGGCTGGGTAGTGTGGTCATCTTGGGAATCACTTTACTATTTACTTATGCAATCACAAATTATAAATCCAGGAAACTAAAAGACTTTGTCCAGATGATCCTCTTTGTCCCCAATACTATATCACCGGTTGCATTGGCATTGTTATGGAGTTTTGTCCTAAATACAAGATGGGGATTATTAAATAGTATTTTAAAGGGTCTGGGACTGGGTTTTTTAGCCCGGGGGTGGATGGGTGAAGACTATATTTTTGGAGCTGCTTTATCTTTATTAGTCTGGATTCATGTCGGCTTTTTTATAGTGATTTATCTGGCTGCTGCTGCTCGAATACCGGATAGTCTTTACGAATCGGCCAAGATCGACGGGGCAACTAGTTGGAAACAATTTGTTAAGATTACTATTCCTTTGATCACTGATATCATTGAAACAAGTCTGGTATTATGGACAATCTTTTCTTTTAAAATTTTTGGTTATCTTTATGTATTTAGTACAGGGGGAGCAGGTAGTGATGCACCGCCAGCTATCAGGAACATTTCAGTCCAATTATTTTTGACTTCTTTTGGCAAACGAACGCCGATTAACCGACTGGCTTACGGTAGTGCTATGGCGATAGTATTATTAATAATGCTTGCCTTATTGGTGTACATAATCAGGAAATTATTTAAAGCAGAAGTTATTGAATATTAAAGGAAGGTGATAATATTGAGATTTAAAGCTGCCGAGATTCCTAAATACATTATAAATACCTTTCTTGTTTTATGGATTCTTTTTACCTTGTTTATGTTTGTCTGGCTAATCCTGTCTTCTTTTAAATCTACCCGGGAAATTTACCGTGGGGTTTGGGCTTTACCAAAAACCTTTAAGTTTGATAATTATTTCAGGGTATTAACTGATTTTGGCTTGCTTCGTTTTATGTGGAATAGTCTAATAGTAGTTCTTTCTTCAACCTTATTGGTTTTAATCCTCTCTACACCTATTTCTTATGTTTTGAGCAAACTAAAATTTCCTGGTTCAGCTGCTATTACGATCAGTTTTATCATCGGGATCGGTATCCCGATTCAGACTATCTTTATTCCCCTTTACCTGATGATGAGTAAAATAAATGCGACAGATTCGTTAATCGGACTGGTCTGGCTATATACAATCACTTCTTTACCGTTTACCGTTTATCTATTGATCGGCTTTTTTAAAACAATTCCCTCAACACTTGAAGAAGCAGCGATGATCGATGGAGCTACGGCTAGTCAGAGTTTTATCAAGATAATGTTACCAATGGCCCGGTCAGGGATTATTTCATCAGGTATATTTGTTTTTGTGATGCTTTGGAAAGAGTTTCTGCTTGCTTTAGTATTTATTAGCGCTGAGAGTAAGCAGACAATTTCACTCGGGTTATATTCTTTGGTTACCAAATTGACTTATACCGGTGACTGGGGTGGTTTATTTGCCGGTGTTGTCCTGGTAATACTTCCATCAGTAGTATTTTATAGTTGTTTAGCCCGGAAATTTATTGCGGGTTTGACTATGGGAATTGGTAAGGGTTAATGTTTACTGATTTACTTGACAAAGGGATATCGTAGTAATAAAATTAAGATTAACTCAGATTTGTTAGTACAATATAATAAATTTTATGATGGGATGTGAAATTAGCATGAATAGAATAATTGATCGAAATAGTCCTTTGTCTTATTACTATCAGCTAAAACAGATTATTATTGCAATGATAGAAAACCGTGAATTGAAAGAGAATGATCGGCTGCTTACGGAAAAAGAGTTCTGTGAGCAATACGATATTAGTAGGGCTACAGTCAGGCAAGCCCTACAGGAACTGGAAAATGAAGATTATATTTATAAGATCCAGGGGAAGGGAACTTTTGTTTCCCCCAAAAAGTTTCAGCAGGATTTGTTGAAGTTTTATAGTTTTACGGATGAGATGAAAAAAATCGGAAAAGTCCCTGTTTCCCGTGTGCTTAATTTTAAGATTATTGAACCCAATTCCAAAATAATCGAATTACTGAGAATTCAGCCGGGTCAGCAGGTTTATGAGTTTACCCGGTTGCGCTTAGCTGATCAAGAACCAATGATCTTAGAAACTACCTATATCCCTTATGACTTATTTCCGGGTATATCGAAGAGTGATCTGGAGATTACCCCGCTCTATGATTTATTAATTAACAAATATAATACTATTTTTTGCAAAGCGGAGGAGATGTTTCGCTCTACCCTACTGAAAGAGGAAGAGGCAGAAATTCTGGGTTATATCAAAGGTGGGCCAGCTATGCTACTGGAAAGACTAACTTATAATAATAATCAGCAAATAATTGAGTACACCAAGAGTATTGCCCGGGGTGATAAGTTTAAATACCATGTTGTTTTGCAAAAGTAGTTAAATATTATTACAATATTGTAATAAATTAGAAATAAGGAGGTTAAGAATAATAATGAACAAGGTATTGGTTTATAAAGAAACAAAACCGATCAAGACTTATTTGGTCGGAGAACCTGATTTTAATCCCTTTATTAGTGAGTATTTGGGAAGTCTACTTTTTTATCCTTATCCGTTAAAAGATAAGGTATCGGATGAGGCGAAAATAATTGATTATAGTTTGTTTTGTTTGGAAAATGATTACTTCAAGGTCAGCTTTTTACCCGATTTCGGTGGAAAACTATATTCAGCTTTTGATAAACGCTATCAGAAAGATATTTTTTATTGTAACCCAGTGATTAAGCCACGACTGGTTGGGTGTACAGGCGCCTGGACATCAGGGGGAATTGAGTTTAACTTTCCCAACCGTGGTCACCGTCCGACTGCGGCAGACTATACCGATACAATAACCAAGGAATATCAGGATGGCTCAGCTTCGGTGATTATTAATGATATTGATATGATATCATGGCAGAGGTTTTCCGTTGAAATTAAATTGTCTCCTGAAAAAGCATACATAGAACAAATAGTCAGAATGTATAATCCAAATGACTACACTGACTCTTACTATTTCTGGACGACCAGTGCTGAGTTGGAAAAAGAGGGTTTAGAGTTTAGGTACCCTTTCCTCTGGCATATTGAGGAGGAAAGCAGAAAAAAATACCTTTGGCCTTTCCCGGAAAATAGTCCTTTTGCCGGAGAGGGAGTAGATCTTCGATATACCGATACAATGAAACCCTTCACCTTACCTTTTGGTTGTGAAGTTTTAAACGATTATATGGGGTTATACTATCCCGATGAAGATGGTGGGGTTGTTCATGTTGCAGATTATAGAGAGGTTCCCGGTAAGAAGGTCTGGGCCTGGGGAAATGCTTCGGCCGGGAAATTATGGTGCCAAAGGTTAACCGATAATGATGATCGTTATGTTGAATTACAAACGGGAGCAGTAGAAACTCAGAACGAGTTCAATTTAATTGACCCCCATAATCAGTTGCTATACAAAGAATATTGGTTATATTCCGGTAATAATGGGCCGCTATGTGCAGCTAGCAAAGATATAATAGCTTCCTATCAAATAAAGGATTCTATAATTAAGTTTAAGCTGATCGGAACCGACAGCTTTGCGGGGGTTATGCTTGCAATTGTGATTGATAACAAAGAGGTATATAGTACCGCACTCGACATTAGTCCTGTAAATAGTAATCAAGTAGAGACTCCGTTTCATCTTGACTGGATGGACCACGATATAGAGTTTATCGTGAAAAGAGGAGAAGATGTTTTAATCAGGGAGACAATCCTGACAAATCAGCAAGCCCTGGAAATGATTGACCGGGAAGAATATATAAGTGAGGACGAAAGCAGAGAATCAAGGTTTGCTCAGGCCCTGTTTTTTGAAAAGAGGAGATTTTATAATAATGCCTTGCACCTCTATACTCAGATTATTGATGATAATCCGGAGTATATTCAGGCTTATATCCGCAAAAGTAATTGTTATCTGAAAAAACATGATTTTAAAAGGGCCTTAGCGACACTGGCAGAGGTGATTAAAGAAAACCCCGAGGACAGGGAACTTATTTATTATTACGCGGTGGCCTTATGGCATAATGGACAGCTCAAAAAAGCCTTAAAATATTTCTTTAAAGTACCCAATTCTTCTAAATACTTTGCAACTGCCTCCTATTTTATTGCGCTTTATTATGTAATTGAGAAGAAGTATGACAAGGCATTACCAAAACTTGAATATGCGATGCAACAACAGCCGTTTCACTATAAAGGTTTTCTCCTTTATGCTTATGCTTTGCTAAAAGCGGATAAAAAAGCACAGGCTAAATCTTTTCTGGAGGATTTTTTACAGGATCATCCGATGGATTATATTGCTATGTATCTTCTTGATCATATTAATCAAAAGAGTAGCTATCAAACACTTATTTTGGGACAGAAACAGAATGTTTACCAGTTATTAGGGTTTTTTGATCAAATAAAGGATTGGCCCTGTTGTTTGGATATTATTGTGAGCTATTTAGCACGCAGTAACCCGTTCTCGCTACTATCGGCATATCGTTATTACTATCTTGAGCTGATTGAGGGCGGCAAGCGGGAACAGTTAGTGCAAGCGGTAGACCAGCTGAATTTGGATTGTCTTTTTCCCAATCATCCGATTGATATAAAAATTCTGGGGGGTATCCTTGATCAATCGCAAAATGCCAAATATTTATATGGCTTATTACAATATAGGGCTGAAAACTATCAAGAGGTCAAGCAATTATGGGGGGAACTAGCCGAACAGGATTTCCATTATTCAGTGCTCTACAGAAACCTGGCTTATTACTATCAAAAATATGAAAATGATTATGCCCGGAGTATGGAGCTGGCCGAAAAGGGATTTTCCAGAGAACCTATTAATAATGATTTTTTCTATCTGTTGTATCAGTCATATCAGATTCTGAATCGCCAGGATAAACTCTTGTCCTTGCTACAGCTAATTGAGGAATTAGACACCAAATCAGAGCCCTGTATTCGGGTCTGGATTGATCTGTTAAATAATTTTAATCAACACCAAAAAGCAGCCCGGCTCTTAGAAAATTCTGTTTTTAATCTATATGAACACGATCCGGAAAACCTTATTCCCTATTCTAAAATATACAAAGAGACTTACCTCGGTTTGACTAGAGAGGGATTAAGAGAAAAGGATTACCCGAAGGCCCGGGAAGCAATAGAGAAATGCTTAACAATGGAAAAAAGGTATGAAGAAAAATTTGCCGAGATATATTTTTATGCCGGGTTAATTAACGAAAAAACTGGTGAGTTCAGTCAGGCGCTCCAATACTATCAGAAAATATTTGCTGAGAATATTAGCAGGGATGATCAGTACAACTATCCGTATTATGTTAAAGCAGCACATAGAATGGTCAAATTAAACTGGGTCGGAATAAAGTAATAATTAGAAAAGGAGCGATTAATTTGTTTTATTTGGGGGTAGATGGAGGCGGCAGTAAAACGGCTTTTGTGATTACAGATGGCAAAGGAAAGATTCATGCATATCTGACCAAATCTACTTGCCACTATATTCAGATTGGATTTGCTTCCTTTGAAGCTATTTTAAGAGATGGGATAACTGAGCTCTGTCAACAGATCGGGATATCAGTCAGAGACCTGGCTTATTCTTTCTTGGGCTTACCCGGTTACGGAGAAATAAAGGATGATCTTGCTGTACTGGAAAAGATTATCGCCAATATTTTACAGAGTGAGCGGTTTAGATGTGGGAATGATGTTGAGGCCGGCTGGGCCGGTTCACTAGCCGTCCAACCCGGTATTAATCTGGTAGGTGGAACCGGGGCGATCGGCTTTGGTCGGGATCAAGATGGTAATACTGCCCGGGCCAGTGGTTGGGGCTATTTTTGCGGAGACGAAGGCTCTGCTTATTGGCTCGGTCGGAAAGTGCTCTCCCTTTTTGGAAAAGAGGCGGATGGGCGGGAAGAAAAAACTCCCCTCTATGATATCGTAAGGGAAAAATTTAAACTGACCAGGGATTTCGATTTAATTTCAATTATATATAATACCCTGGAAATGAAAAGAGATAGAATTGCAGAACTGGCTTTGCTGCTCTATCGAGCGGCTGAAGAGGGGGACCCCAACGCAGTTCGGCTCTATCGGGAGGCAGCCTATGAACACAGCCTGACCGTAAAAGCACTCCTGAAAAAATTAAACTTTTCCCCTGAGCAGGAGATTTTGATTTCTTATTCCGGTGGGGTTTTTAAGGGCGGTTCATATATCCTGAATCCGCTAGTTGAATATATCGACCAGAGTAATATCAGGTTGTTCAAACCAATTTTACAGCCGGTAGTTGGTGCGGCTTTATATGCTTTCATGCTGGAGCAAAAGTTAGTGCAAGATAAGATGATTATTGAAGTTTTAAAGGAAGAAGAAAAGAGGATTGGCTTATCAAGCTGAAACAACCCGGCCCATTGGGTGCCGGGTTGTTTTAATTTACTTACGCTTCTCCTTCTGCTGGTGGGACAAAAGTGCGTTGAGCCAGTTCCGTATCAAGCATTATAATGCCTGGTCCTTCTTCCCCTACTCTTGCTAATTTTTGTATATGCGTTTCCATCAGGTTTTCTTCTTCGACTTGTTCATCTACAAACCAGTTTAAAAAACTGATCGTAGCATGTTCTTTTTCTTCAATGGCCAGTTCCATTAAATAATAGATCCTTTTTGTTACAAACTGTTCATGTTCAAGCGATTTTTTGAAGGTGTCAATAATTGATTCAAACTGATTTTCTGGTTGTTCGATCGCCTGAAATAAAACCCGACCACCCTTTTCATTAATAAAGTTGTAGATCTTCATCGCATGAAATTTTTCTTCTTCAGCCTGGACCTTGAAAAAGTTGGCGAAACCTTCTAGTCCTTCATTATCCAGATAAGCAGCCATAGCCAGATAGTAATAAGCAGAAAATAATTCATGTTTAATCTGCTCATTTAATTCACTCTGTAATCTTTCCGATAGCATGATCAACCCTCCTCATTTATGTAGTTTATTTAATATAATTCTATACTAAAGGCCAAAATCCTTCTTAAGATTAATTATTGTTACCAGTAATCTTTTTATTAATATTATTATACCCATTGGCAGAAAAAGAATCAGTCGGAGTTCAGAAAAGCAGTAGCATAATTTTGCTTTTTTTTTATGATAAATAACAAGTAATTACATTGACAAAAAAGATGCAATTATTTATAATAGCACTGTAAATTTTACAATCTAGGGGGGATGGATGAATGAGCGTGGAAACAGATAAAAGCTATAATCCTTATCAGGAAGTATTAAAAATACTTGATCTGGCTGCTGAGAAACTAAAGTTAAGCAAAAATGACTATGAAGCTTTGCGCTACTCGGAACGGGAATTGCGGGTATCAATTCCGGTAGAGATGGATGATGGTAGTATTAAGGTTTTTACTGGTTATCGAGTGCAGCATAGTAGTTCCAGGGGACCGTGTAAAGGTGGAGTCAGGTTTAGTCCTGAGGTTGATTTAGATGAAGTCAGGGCTCTGGCTGCCTGGATGACTCTCAAATGTGCTTTGGTCAATATCCCCTTTGGTGGTGCCAAGGGAGGGGTCCACTGTAATCCCGCTGTGCTTTCGGAAAGGGAGTTAAGGAGCCTGACCAGAAGATATACAGCAATGATTTCACCAATAATTGGTCCGGAAATAGATATTCCGGCCCCTGACGTTAATACTGATGCCAAGATTATGAGTTGGATCATGGATACCTATAGTATGATTAAAGGGTATAATAATCCGGCTGTTGTTACCGGTAAACCATTATTATTAGAAGGATGTCTTGGCCGGGGTGAAGCAACCGGACGTGGTGTAATGTTAACGATAGTTAATTTATATAAAAAATTAGGTCAACCATTGGCTGGTCAGACAGTTGCTATTCAAGGCTTTGGTAAGGTTGGCAATGCTGCTGCCCGATTACTTCAGGAAAAAGGTTGTAAGATTACTGCCGTAAGCGATGCCTCCAGTGGTATTTATCAGGAGCAGGGGTTGGATGTTGATCAATTAATTAAATATGTAAATGCTAAGGGTAATCTCCTGAAAGATTATCAGGAAGAAGGGGTAAAACATATCAATAACCAGGAATTATTAACGATGAAAGCTGACATCCTGATTCCAGCAGCTATTGAAAATCAAATTACTGAAGATATTGCCCGGAAAACACAGGCCAGAATCATTGTCGAAGGGGCTAATGGACCGACAACTAGTGCTGCTGATATGATTCTGGAAGAAAAGGGTATCCTGGCAATACCTGATATTTTAGCCAATGCCGGTGGGGTCGTTGTATCTTATTTTGAGTGGGTACAAAATAAAGAGTCCTTTAAATGGCAGGAAGCAGAGGTAAAAGAAAAATTAGCAGTGATCATGGAAGAAGCCTTTGCTGAGGTCTGGAAAGTATATCAGGACTATCAAGTGTCTCCCAGAATTGCTGCTTATATGATTGCCTTACAGAGAACAGCTGAAACTAAAAAACTCCGTGGGGTCTTTCCGTAAGATAAAACGGGTAAAACCCGGTCAAGCTGTTGGCAAAGTAATTTTTTGTCAACAGCTTTTTTAATCTATAGGAAATTATAATGTAGATAACTTACTGTTTCCTATATATCAAGAAGTTTATCTTATTACGATTATGGCCGTTAGGCCAATTTGTTTCATACCTGGTATAATATAAGTAGGCTGAGAATCTGTTTTTTTAATGGTTATATAGTATAATATATAATAGTAAGAATATGCGAAACATTATTAATTTTTGGGCTGGCTAACAAGATTTAACGGGAGAGGTTAGCAAAAAGGAGTAATTTTATGAAAAAGAAAAAGAAACAGCTGGAAGATGGAACTATATGTTATTGGTTTGGCGGGAATCAGAGTGAAGATGCAAAGTGTATTGTATTTACTCATGGAATGACTGCTGATCATACTATGTTTGATCAGCAAGTTGAGTACTTCCGCAAAGAATATAAAATAATAACGTGGGATATCCCTTTGCATGGAGAATCACGTCCCTATCAAGGCTTTTCCTATAAAAAAGTGGCGAGTAAACTGCAAGAAATTTTAGAGGATGAGCATATTAACAAAGTAGTTTTGGTAGGTCAGTCGATGGGAGGATATGTGTGTCAAGAATTCGCTATCCAATATCCTGAGCAGGTGGAGGCTTTTATTGCTGTGGATACTACTCCTTTTGGACATTATTATTATTCTAAATGGGAAAGGTTTATTTTAACCAAAGTAGGATTAATATCCTCATGGTATCCCTATAATTTATTGGTTAAAAGTATTGCTAAAAATGCGACCAAAACCAGGTATGCATATGAAAATCTGTATGCAGCAGTTTCCAAATTAAGCAAAAAGGAAATCATTAATATTATTGATTTAGCATACGGGGACTTTCTTAAAAGAACAGATACCGTTAAATTTGATTTTCCAGTTCTATTAGTACTTGGCGATAGTGACCAGACGGGATATGTTAGAAAATATAACCAAAAATGGTCAAGACATGATGGTTATCCCTTAAAAATCATTAGTAATGCTGCGCACAATTCAAATGTTGATAATTATAAAGAATTTAATAAAATTGCAAGCGAGTTTTTGAGCCGCCATTTATGACTGTTTTTTTCTCTCACTAAAAATGAACTAATCCCGGAAAGGAATAGGAACATCTTATAAAAAACAGCACTTTACTCATTTTTAAATTAGAAATAATTTTTAAAAAAAGAATAAAGTGTACATTTGATTATAAAATCTTATAATATAGAGGTATAAGCAGGGGATTATTTATGATGAACAAAATGGAAGTTAAATATCCGTCAACTCTTCCCGATATATTACAGAAAAGTACTGATAAATTTGAACTATCCTCAGATGTTGAAATACCTAAAAAAATGTAAAACCTCCAAAGAAGACTTCCTCAAAAAATTAGATTTAGGGAGAGGTTCGCTGTATACTATAACTATAAAAGTCAAAACTTTTGCTGAAAGAAAGGAGTGTTTATTTTGGCAAAGTTATCTTTAGACTATTTATTAACTGACAATCAGATAAAAGCTTTAAAAGAGTTGAACACAAAAATAAAAAAAAGTTACATTATTTATAACATGGCTGTTTTTGGGTCTTTTGTACGTCAAGACGCTGATGAAGAATCGGATTTAGATCTGTTAATCTTGATCAAAGAAAAAGCAACACATCGCATCAGAAATAATATATCAGACCTGGTATTTGAAATCAATTTAAAATATGATACTAATATAAGCATAGTTGTTTTAGAACGGGAAAAGTGGGAAGGATTAATGAAAATTACACCTTTTTATCAAGAAATTCAGAAAGAAGGTGTATTTTTAAGTGAGTATCTATAATAAGGAAAAAAACAATTAATAAAGTATTGGCTTGAAAAATCTGAAGAAAGTATAGCATCCGCTAAAAGTGAGATCAGCTATGGAAGATTATCATTTGCAGTTAATCGTTTATATTATGCAATGTTTTATGCAATAACAGCAATTTTAACAGCAAAAGGAGAAAGTTATAGAAAACATTCTGGGGTAAGAGCTGCTCTTCATAGAGATTTTGTGAAAACGGGAAAGATAAATAAAGAAACCGGAAGAATATATGATGAATTATTTAATACGCGATATCAAGCTGACTATACACCCTTTGTCGAATTTGACAAAGATGTAGTAAAAGAACAAGCTGTAGAAGTTGAAAAATTTATTAAGGAATTCAAATTGTTAGTTGTTGAACTATTATAGTAAAGTGAACTTTACCCTAATCAGGCTAAGAAGTTCTGTTTAATGTGACCCTCTCCCACTAAATAGAAGATTTTAAAAAAATAAAAGATTCACGGAGGATAGCAGGCGATTAGCCTTATTTGGCCCAGCTTACACGGCTATTTGATATATTAGGAAACTATAGTAGATAGATAACTTACTATTTCCTATATATCAAGAAATTTACCTTATTACGATTATGCCGTTAGGCCAGTTTGTTCTAAAGGCTTTTTAGTTTTGGGTAGTACATCAGAAATTTATTTAAAGGGAGAAATGATTATGAAGAAGGAATTTTCACAGATGCCAGAAACATTTAAAGAGGTTTGGGCGGGAGAATTTGAGGGATTTGCATGGCATGACTTTTTAACAGCTATTCCATCTGTATTATTTTTAATAACTTCTTATAAATCAAATGGAAAGGAGAATGCCTGTTTACAGTCTTGGTCAACCTTTGTTGGTGATAAGGGTGAATTTATTTGTATAATTGGGTCTGTTTCCAAAAGAAGTCATTTGTATCAAACTCTTAAGGATACAAAATGTTGCGTTCTTAACTTTCCATCAAGAGATATCTATGACAAATGCTCAGAAACAATAAAAAATAATAATTTTGATGATGATGAAATTACAAAATCAGGTTTAACTGTTGAAAAGGCAGTTTCGGTTAATGCTCCAAGAATTAAAGAGTGTTTTTTAAACATTGAGTGTGAGTATTTATGGGAACATGAACATTTCGAAAAAAGCCGTGATGTAACAGTAGCACTAAGAGCGAAACATATTTGTATGGACGTGGATAAGTGTGATGAAAATACTATTGGACGATATGGCAAGAGTGGATATATGTATAACATCCACTCACCAAGAAATCCCGAAACAGGCGAAGTTACTCCCGATTGTTTTGGAGCACTAGAAAAATATAAGTGAACCTCTCCCACTAAATCGAAGATTTTGAGAAAATAAAAATTCACGGAGGCATAGCATGCGATTAATTGATAACAAAAAGGTGTCAATGAAAAAAATAAAAGAATATTGTCTCAGACATCATATCACGAAATTATCTTTATTTGGATCAGCTTTAAGAAATGATGTGCTCAAGGAAGCAGAGGTGCTCTATAATGAAACATGATCTATTAAGACTGCACCATATGCTAGATGCGACAGAAGAAATTATTACATTAATATTTTGTTGTGCGAAAGAGCGAGCCAAGAAAGGAGAAAGAGTAAATGAAATCTGTCGAAGAAAGCGTTGTAATCGCAATGGATGGTTCTAATAAAGATTTATTCCCATTCTTACCTTATATATTACAAGATATTTGGGAAATAGGCTCAGATCCAGAGGCTATAATTAAACTGATAGGCAAGCATTTCAATAGATATGACAATTTGGAAGTTCTTGATTTAGGTTGTGGAAAAGGAGCAGTTTCCATAAAAGTCGCTCATCAATTCAGCTGTAAATGTTATGGCATTGATGCAATACCTGAATTTATTTCGTATGCTCAAGAGAAAGCAATTGAATATGATGTAGAACATTTTTGTAAATTTGAAATAGGCGATATCAGAGAAAAAATAAAAGATTTAAAAACATATGACATTATTATTCTTGGTGCCATAGGACCTGTTTTTGGAAATTATTATTCAACATTGTCAACATTATCTAAACACCTCAATAATTCAGGAATAATTATAATTGACGATGGGTACATAGAAGATAATAGCGATTATATTCATCCATTGATGTTAACAAAGCAAGAACTTCTTCATCAGATAAATGCAGCGGGAATGAATTTAATCGAAGATGATATCATGCAAAGTGATAGAATTAAAGACTCTGATGACTATATTTTTGATAATTTGAGAAAGCGATGTATGGAGTTAATTGATAAACACCCAGATAAAAAAGACTTATTCGAGAATTATATACAAAAACAAGAAGAAGAAAATGAAGTGCTTGAAGATAAAGTAGTATGTACAACTTTGGTAATAAAAAGAAGATGAAATAAATAGCTCGCTTCACCGCACAACAGCGATTACCCGGGTCCGCTCCTTCGATGCTTCACCCAAATTGGCTCCGATGGTCGCCAACTTCGGGTCACCGCAAACGTTAGACGACAGAACGAACAAGCTATGCCCCTTGTTCTGACGAGCGGATAGTTCTTATTAATTAGTAGTTTATAATAAAACGATACGGAAGAGGTCTCAATATGGAAATTAAACATCCCCAAATAGGTATTTTAAAAATATAATATACTTTAAATCAGGAGGGAATTAAATTATGGAAGAATATAAGTTTTGTCAGAGTTGTGGTTTTCCAATGAAAAATGATAAAAAAGGCGGTGGCACAGAAAAAGATGGTTCGATCAGTACGAAGTATTGTTCCATGTGTTACGAAAATGGGGAATTTTTAACTCCGCCGGAAGTTGACAATGCTAAAAAAATGCAAGAGTATTGCATTCGAGAAATGAAAAAAGATGGAATTAACGGAATTTTTGCCTGGCTGGCCACTCGTGGGATCCCAAAATTAGAGCGATGGAAAAATTAAGGTGCTTCCGTGCCACATTGAGCCTATAGTATTTGCATGTCCTAATATTATATACAAATGCAAAATTCTCTTTCGGTATCATCTGCCATGAAATATGATTGGATAATGTTAATTTACTCATTACTTTCATCTCCTACACAATATTTTAAATGTCTAATCTTTGCTAATTTACATGTTTCATTGCAGTTATCTAAAGAATCTAGCCCTTCGATGAAAGACATAGCTCCACATCTAACACAATACGGTTTGTCTATGCATCCTTTGCAATCCTTTGCATCAGCCCAGGAATACTTTTGTATACAATGCCATCTTTCAGAAGTATTCCAAATATGTGATAAACTATTATTATAAATATTATCAATAGCTTTCCTAAACTTAGCACAAGGTATAACATTTCCATTAGATGTAATATAGAATGAATTTAGAAATTCCTCACAAAGCATGTTACCTTCCATGTTATTAAGGGGGAAAGCCCTTCGTAGACTCTTATCACTTAAATATAATGCTTTAGCATACTCTTTATTTGTTAATTGCAGTACCGATGGTAATTTAAAACTTCCATGTATATCTTTATAAATTTGTGTATGTATATTAAAACCATACCCTTTCCGTTTGAAAATAATCTATCATTTCATCAAGCTCATTTATATTACTTTTAATCACCCAAATTTTTATTAGAATATCCACACCTAAAGACTTAAGCATACTAATATTTTGTAGTGTTTTATTAAGAGCTCCTTTAACACCAACAAATTTATCATGTATATCTTCATTCAATGAAAATAGTGTAACCTCTATTCTACTAACACCATATTTATTAATGCAATTATATAAATCATCACTTAATCTAGACATATTTGTAATCAAAACAACATTTAAATATTTTTTTCTAGCATACTCAACTATTTCTGCTAAATCGTCTCTTGTTGTGATTTCACCACCTGATAATTTTACTTCAAATGCTCCTAAATTCCTAGACTCATCAATAAGTTCAAAAATTTTATGTTTTGCATAACTATTTTATCTCTATCAAGATAACAATGCATACAATTCCAATTACAATGATTAAGTAACTCAATTGTAATTGTATGTAATATCTTATTTTCTTTATATTTATTTTCAATGTAAGATAGACTCAACATCTTATCACCTTTCTATTCTTTTTTATTTAACCTCTCAATAGTATGTACGCTTTTAAAGCAAGAATAATCATTGATATTATGTGCAATAACTATCATCATACAATTGATTTGATCCATATATGATAAAAATTTTATTATTGCTTTGTTGTTCATAGCAGAAAATGGTTCATCAAGTAAAAGAACGGGTTTTTTGCTGCATAATGCTCTTAGTAATCCAATGACTTGTTTTTCTCCACCACTTAAATTTTTACTCATAATGTTACTTTTAACACGCTCAATTAAATCCAATGGAAAATATGACTCGTATAGCATTAAATTTTGGTCATCATAAGTTCCGTATAATGTAATATTATCATAATAGCTTGCTTCAAATATAACAGGATGTTGGGGAACATAAGCATTTAATCGATCGATGTTATTATCCGTTAATCCATCATATAATATGTCTCCACTATCAGACTTATAAAATCCCATTAACATTCGTAGCAAAACACTTTTACCAGCTCCATTATCACCAATTATTAGATACTTATTGGGATAAATAAATTGCATATTTGGAATGGCAATTTCAAGCTCCTTGAATTTTTTTGTTACATTTCGTATGTCTATTTTCTTTATATTACTGGGACATCTTAATGGATCATTATTCTTTTCTTGCATAATAGTCATTAGTTTTTTGATAATTCCTTTTATCGATTTAATTCTACCAATATTTATGTTTAACTCATGAATAGGGTCCATAAACTTGGTACTATATATAAAAGCTGCAGTAGCCATACCAATTGTTATTTCTCCTGAATAGAGTAAAATCGCAACTAAAATAAACGTCACAACTGAAATAAATTCAACTGCACCACCATTTAGAACCATTGCGAAACTGTTTAGCTTGCGAAAATACATATTATCTGCTAATACTGAATCGAGTTCCTTTTCATGAATGCTTTCTATTCGCTTAATACTTCTTTTGTCCAATATGTCACGTGATTCAAAATATCTCTTAATACTTGATGTGTATTTCCCTATGTTCTTAAGATAGTTGCTATTTCTTTTTGATAATTCTTTTGCGGTTAACCTAGGTACACACACTGCCATGAGAGACCCTAATAGAATAGCTAATGCAATAGAAGCGTCAACAAATATAACTAAAGAAACACCATATACAATGACCATAATTAACGAGCGGTAAACTGATAATAGTGGACTCAAATAATTTTGACACATCATTGTAATATCGTTTGCCTGCATTGACAGATATTCTCCTATGTCGTATTTACCAAATTCATAATAATTTTTCTCAATAATGGCGTTAAAAAAATCTTTCTTAATATACTTTTCAAATTTTACTCGCCTATAATCTGAAAGCCTGTTTGAAAAGAAACATATTAACAAATAGACATTAAAAGAAATGAAATACACCATAACCATATAGTAAATAGACGAAATACCTTCTATATAGTGATCAACTAAATAACCGGGTAGAAGTAGTATTATAGATGTTACGATTGTCTCCAAAGTATATATTAACAAACTAATTATTATGTGCCACTTTATTTTTAATAAATATTTATTCATCCTTTGTCCCTTCTTTTTTTATATAGCACCATATTATTTAATAATTGAGTACTTTCTGATTAGATTTCAGTTTATTGCTTACCTCCCCCATATGGTTAAGCAGACCTTTCTATATCTCAGCCCTTGCAATAATGGACAAGCAAAATACTGCTACTACAATATACATCTTGTTTAATGCTGTAATTTTTATAGCTTTTTAGGGTGTCATAAACTTTATATTGATACGACATCCTATAAGAAATTTATGATGTTTCTTATATCAAAAGTTCTCTAATAAATTTAAAAAAAGATAACACTCCAACCTGATTTTGCGGTATCCTTTAAAGCGCTGAAACTAAAAAGGAGATACGTCATCAGTGGAGAGTTATCTTATATAGTTTAGCATACTCTCCCTGATTTGACCATAAAAAATTATGTGGAAATTACTAGATCAAGTTCTTACAGCGTTTCGTAAATGTTTTAATAGAGAAGTTACTTTTAATTGGTTTGTGGTACTTATAGTTGGCTTAATGATCCGTTAGATCTAAAGCTTGGGGTCTAGAAGATATACTTAACCAATGGATGAACAGTGTACGTGATATTTTTCCTGTCTATAAAGAGGATGATATGACCGTTCTTGTAGGTGACGGCGTTAACCAATCCAAGGAAGCTAGAAAGATGCCTGGTGTAAAGAGATTGCATCAAGAATCTGAGAATTCCTCAAAAGCCGAGTACATATTTGGTCACCTTTTTGGTGGAATTATGAAACAGGAGAAATCTTTTGTACTGAAAGTAATAAATATGACGCAAAATTAATTCAACCTTTTTTAGAAAAAAATAAAAACCATCTTGAACTTATATTTTTACCTATAGTCCAAACTTGAACTTAATTGAGGGACTATGGAAATGGTTAAAACAAAGTATAATATATAATGTCTTTTATGAAAGTGTAGGCAAGATTAGAGAAAACATTAACTTATTTATAGAATCATTAATTCCGATAAAGTGAAATAATTGACAGATTGTGATAATTATATCATGCTTGACTATAGACCGTCAAAGCATTTTTATCCTACTTCAATAAGTAATATGATGAGGTTACTTGACATAGGCCGCAATAAAAAAGGCTTGACAAATAAGTAATTACGTTATAAACTATCATTGACTAACCGTTCAACCAATTGAAAGGAAGTGAATGAACATGTCTCCGCGTGGGCAAGAACAGAATCAGCAAATGCGTACCAAGGCTATAGCCAAAATAACCGGAGCAGCCTTAGAAGTATTTGCTGAATACGGTTACTATGGTGCTACCATGAAACATATTATGCAAGTTTCAGGACTAAGTAAAGGTCTGGTATATCATTATTTTCCTTCCAAAGAAAAAATATTCTTTCATCTGGTGGAATCGGCCCTTGAAATATCTAAAAACGCCTGGACTGAGGCTTTAAATATTTCCGGAACTGCGTGGCAGAAAATTGAGAAACTTTCGGAGATTCTTTTTAAGATTTCATTTACCAACGAATCTTCGCTTTATTTTCTGATCATGGTGCAAGCCACTACCCAGGGAAAAGGAATACCGGGATTAATGGAATATATGACGGAAGGTGGAGCACATTTTGATTTACTTCCGCCACTCATCCGCACCGCCCAGAAAGCCGGCGATGCAGTGCCGGGTGATCCGGTTATTTTGTCCACTACATATTTAGCCCTGTTTCAGGGTTATACACTCTGTTTATTCCAGGACAAAGATATAGTAAAGAAAATTACTCCTGCGACATTTACTGACGTATTACGCAACAGAGGGTAGTTCAAAACAAAGAAGTTATTATCATTAGCAAAGGAGTGATTACCAAATGAAAAAAATAGTTATCATTGGCGCCGGTATTGGTGGGTTGACTGCCGGGAATCTACTGGCAAAAAAAGGCCATCAAGTAACACTATTTGAAGCGCATTCAACTCCGGGAGGATATATTGCCGGATTTAGCCGCCGGGGATATTATTTTGAAAGCGGTACCTTGTCATTTGAATCAAGTTCTCAGGTTTTTCATGTTATGAAGAAAATAGGTGTTTACGATAAAATCAATTTTGTCAAAAAGGAACCATTCCGGTTTGTTTCGGATGAGTTTGATTCGACTATTGATAGTTGGGGTGATATGAAACAACTACTCTATTCATCTTATTCTGATCAAAAAGAAAATATTAACTCGTATTTTGCTGTGCTGGACCCTATTATAAAAGAACTTAAAACGATTTCATCAATTCCCTCACCAACATATGCCAAAGGCATCAAGAAATTATTTCTGGGATTATTATTCCTCCTTAAGGGAGGCAGGTTTATGAAACTGTTTAACAAGTATGGTCCGGTAACGGTACTGGAGTTCGTTAGCCAATTTTTTAAAAAAGATACACGAATTTTCAATTTCCTTTCCACATTAGGTTATCCCGAGATGAGCTCAATTGGGCTGGCAGGGATGATGGAAATGTTTACAGATTTTTGGACAGTTAAGGATGGCCTGCAATCCTGGGCGGATGTATTGGCAGCCAATTTTAAACAGCTCGGCGGAGATTTAAAACTTAATGCTTATGTAGATAAGATTATTACAAAGAATGGCACTGCCGTAGGTGTTAAAGTCGGGAACCAGACCTACCGGGCAGATTATGTGCTTTCGGCAGGCGATTATAAAAAAACCTTTCTTAAGCTCCTGGATAATAAATCGCTGATCCCGAATGAGATGTTGAACAGAATAAAAGAGGCTCCTGTATCTAAGCCTTTCTTTACTGCATATCTCGGACTCAATTTACCAAATGATATACTTAGGAAAAATATGCAAGTTGCCGCAATCATGTTATTCAATACACTGAAGCAAGGAGATGCGGAAAACCCTTTTGATGAAGACTTTTTTGATAAATATCCACTTGTTATCTATTCTCCTTCGATGATTAATGAACAACTTACCCCGGATGGGAAATCCTCGCTAATGATTCAGGCGATAGCGCCTCATGGTTGGATGGATAACTGGGGAGGCGGAAATAAGGAGAAATATGCATCCTTAAAGCAACGTGTTATGGAAACCTTTATTAAAAGAACAGAGGCAATTATACCTAATTTATTTAATTATATTGATTATGCAGATGCGGCTACACCACTTACATATGAAAGGTACACACATAATACGGGTGGTGCCCACACTTCATGGAGCATTGATTCCAGGAAAAGTTATTATTCAAGCGGGACAACGATGAAGATTGATACCCCGGTGAAGCATCTCTATATATCTTCAGGTTGGGCTACTCCATATGGTGGTGTACCGGAAGCCATGGGTGTCGGTTATACTTGTGCCCAGGTAATAAGATAAATTAGGGGCAGCTAATGAAATTTATCAAATCTTAAGTTTAGTAACATCCGCTTAATTCTTTTATTCATTTTTTCTCTGGTTATCAGGGCAGAGTTGTGTTACAATATAAAAGTATTTAAATATTTAAATATTATAATGAGGAGGAGACGGTGATGGCAGGGGAAAGAGCAAATGGCTAATTTGGAGGAATTGGCCCAGGTTTTTAAGGCATTGAGTGATCCCCTCCGCTTGAGGCTCTTAAAGCTACTGACCAAACAAAACCGGTGCAAGGAGTTTTGTGTCGGTGGTTTGGCGGAGGAGTTGGGGATCTCACAGCCTAATGTATCTCACCACCTGAAGATCCTCAAATCGGTCGGTTTGATTAAATGTCAGAAGTATGACGGCTATTCCTATTATGTAGTGAATATGGACAGATTGGAAGTTTTGTTGCCGGAATTGAAGGATAAATTATTGAGTGCGAGCTGCTCAGGAAGGGGAGGAATTCTTTGATCTACAGGGAGTATGGAAGAACTGGTAAAAAAGTATCGGTGATCGGATTCGGCGGGATGCGTTTCCGCAAGGAAGACTACGGAGAAAAGGCGGCCCTGGTGGTTCGGAAGGCCAGTGAATTGGGCATTAACTATTTTGATACCGCTCCTTTGTACTGTGATGATAAAAGCGAGGAGATCTTCGGGCTGGCCTTTCAAGATATGCCCGGGCAATTCTATATATCGACCAAAAGTATGATTAGCCATGAACCGGATGCCGACGCAGTTCGTAAGCGTCTGGATAAGTCATTGCAACGTCTGGGCGTGGAGAAGATTGATTTTTTTCACATGTGGAATATTCTGAATCTGGAACAGTATCGGCAGGTGATTGCTCCGGGAGGACCCTACCAGGGAGCCAGGCAGGCCCAGGAAGAAGGCCTGGTTGAACATATCGTTTTTTCTACCCATTGTGACGGGGATGAGATAGAAGCGATTGTGCAGGAAGGATACTTTGAAGGAATGACGGTGGGATACAATGCAATCAATTTTCCTTTCCGGGAAAAGGGGTTGCAGGCAGCTGCCAAAATGGGTTTG
Organism: Halanaerobiales bacterium; assembly: GCA_022360715.1. Classification (GTDB taxonomy): domain Bacteria; phylum Bacillota; class Halanaerobiia; order Halanaerobiales; family DTU029; genus JAKSCG01. The sequence goes on along the minus strand of JAKSCG010000078.1, from coordinate 94,819 downwards.
GGTATAGCCACGATGAATCCCCTGGGGGGAGGACTGATTCCTCAGAATCCCGACTATTTTAAGTTCCTCCAGGAATTTGGGGATGAGACAGTGGTCCAAGCAGCCCTTCGCTTTAATGCCTCCCATCAGGAAATTAGCACAGTACTGGCCGGAATGGGCAGCATTGAGGAAGTGGTGGAGAATGTGCAGGTCGGGGCAGAGATTCGGCCCATGTCCGACCAAAAGATGGCTCAAATTAAATCCCAGCTGAATGAAGCGATGAACCAACTGTGTACCGGCTGTGGTTACTGTAAAGGATGTCCGGTCGATATTCCCATTCCCAAATACCTGGACGCCTATAATATGTATATTTTACAAAAAAATACCCAGGGAATCACTGATCGCTTGAAATGGCATTGGCGACTTCCGGCCGAAAAGGCCGGAGAATGTATCGAATGCGGGGTCTGTGAGGCCAAGTGTACACAGAAGTTGCCGATTATTGATCGACTGAAAATGATTGCTGAAAAATGTTAGCGCATCTAACAGGGAAAAACAGAAGGAGCATAGGATGAAGAGGGAAGATAAGCTGGAGCAGTTGAAGCAATACATCAGGAAATTGGACAGGGTGGCTATTGCTTTTTCGGGGGGAGTGGATAGCACCTTTCTGCTGAAGATAGCCTATCAAGTCCTGGGGGAGCGGGTCATCGCTGTTACGGCCGTTTCCGAGCTTTCCCCTGGCTGGGAAGCGGAGCAGGCCCGCCATCTGGCCCGGCTGATCGGGAGCTCCCAGTTGGAGATCCGGGGGGATGAGTTGAATATTCAGGAATTTTCCCGGAACGGAGCCGACCGTTGTTATTATTGTAAACAATACCGTTTTTCCAGGATATTAGAAATTGCCCGGGAAAAGGGTATCTCCTATGTGGCTGATGGCTCCAATTATGACGACTTGCAAGATTTTCGTCCTGGAAGGAAAGCAGCCCGGGAACTGGGCATCCTCAGTCCCCTGGAAGAAACGGGGATGACCAAAGCGGAGGTCCGCTTTTTTTCTAAAGAAATGGGACTGCCGACCTGGGATCAGCCCTCCTTTGCCTGTCTGGCCTCTCGTATCAACTATGGTCAGGAAATTACCCGGGAAAAGCTGAAAAGGGTAGAGGTGGCGGAAGACTTTTTGCGTGAACTGGGATTTAAGCAGTTGCGGGTCCGCGTTCATGGCGAGATTGCCAGAATTGAGGTAGCAGCTGAAGAAAGGGAGAAGTTCTTTTCAACTGATTTGCTCGACCGGATTTCTAACCGGCTGAAGGAGATCGGCTTTGTTTATGTGACCCTGGAACTGGGGGGTTATCGTACCGGAAGTATGAATCAAGTTTTAATAATGGGAGGAGAGCGGAATGGATACTGATCGTCTGCGCGGGATTTTGGAGAACATTCGGGAAGGAAATAAGACAGTGGAAGAAGCCCTAAAGGATTTAAAACATCTTCCTTTTGAAGATTTAGGCTTTGCCAAGGTGGATCACCATCGGGAGCTCCGCAACGGTTATCCCGAAGTCATCTATTGCCGGGGGAAGGCCCTTGCCCACATCCAAAGCATTGTCAAACACATGCTGGCCAAGGGTAATCGCAATATTCTGGCTACTCTCGCTGAAAAGGAAATATATGAGGCGATCCGGGCCATTAGTCCGGAAGCGGAATACCATGAAATAGCTAAGATTGTCGTGGTCAAAAGACAGGAGATTGCGGTGACTGATCGTTCTATCCTGGTAGTTACCGGTGGAACTTCCGATCTTGCGGTGGCTGAAGAAGCGGCGATTACGGCCGAAGTGCTGGGAAATCCGGTCGAACGGCTGTATGACGTAGGGGTGGCCGGAATCCATAGGTTATTGGCTAATACAAGGGCCCTGGATCAAGCCAATGTGATCATTGCCGTGGCCGGGATGGAAGGAGCCCTGCCCAGTGTGGTGGGGGGATTGGTCGATAAACCGGTGATCGCCGTGCCGACCAGTGTAGGTTATGGCGCTAATTTTGGTGGACTGTCCGCTCTGTTAACCATGTTAAACAGTTGTGCCAGCGGGATTGCTGTGGTTAATATTGATAATGGCTTTGGTGCCGGATACATGGCCAGTATTATCAACCAGCTTAAGTAAGCTTGCAGACTGTAACAAATAGGGAAAGGGAATTGATGCAGATGAAGATTTTATACTTTGACTGTTTTTCCGGGATTAGCGGAGATATGACCCTGGGGGCGCTGTTGGACCTGGGGATTGATCGTAAGCACTGGCGGGAGGAGATGAAGAAACTAAAGCTAACCGGCTACCGGCTTGAAATCAAGGAAGGAATCAAAAAGGGGATCAGTGGTACCGATGTTTTTGTTGAGCTGGAGCAGGCCGATTCCGCTCACCGTCACGTTCAAGATGATCAAGATAGTCACAACCATGGACATTCTCACCATCATGCCGGACAAAGGAATTTCCGGGAGATCAGGAAACTGATTGAAGATAGTGGAATCAGCCGGAAAGCTAAAGAACTGGCCCTGGTGATCTTCGAAAAGCTGGCCCGGGCCGAGGGTAAGATCCATGGTATTTCTTATGAAGAGGTGCACTTCCATGAAGTAGGGGCGGTAGATTCGATCGTGGATATTGTCGGTGTCGCGATCTGTCTTGATCTGCTTTCCCCGGACAAGATTATATCTTCTCCGGTCAATGTCGGGGGTGGTATGGTTAAATGTCAACATGGACTCTATCCGGTACCAGCTCCGGCTACCCTGGAGCTTTTAAAGGGTATTCCGGTGTATACCAGTGGGCATCAGTTTGAATTGGTGACACCAACCGGTGCCGCTATTCTAGCTGCACTCAGTAGTGAGTTTACCGCTATGCCCGACATGGTAATCCGGGAAATTGGCTATGGAATCGGGAAAAGGGATTATGAGCTACCCAACTGCCTGCGGGTTTGGCAGGGGGAATCCGTAAAAAAAAAAACCGGCCACCGCAGAGGTGAAAATCCTGGAAAGCAATATTGATGATATGAGTGGTGAAATCTTTGGTTTCCTGATCGAGCAGCTCCTACAGGAGAAAGCCCTTGATGTCTGGTATACACCTGTTTATATGAAAAAAAACCGGCCGGGTGTTCAGATCAGTGTCCTTTGTGAAGTAGAGAATGAAGACCGGCTGAGGCAGGTGCTGCTCAAGGAAACTACCACCCTGGGGGTTCGAAGTTATTCGGCTACCAGGCAAATTTTAGCAAGAAAGCTGGTTACGGTAGAAACACCTTTTGGTCCCATCGCGATGAAAACCGTCGAAAATGGGGTTGTTCGAAAGGGAGCGCCGGAATATGAGGACTGCAAGCGAGCAGCCTTGCAACATCAAGTACCTTTGCGGGAGGTCTATCAGGCTGCCCTCAAAGCATATTTAGATTAGTCGGTAATTTTGCTTAATTCCCGCTTGCTTGGATAGTATGTAAATTAAATCGCCAGCAGAAAGGAGCGATGCTTGTGGAAATAAAAGTAGATCTATTTAGTGATACCGGGACAAGGCCCTCAGCAGAGATGAGGGAATTTATGGCCCGGGCGGAAGTGGGTGATGAACAATTAGGGGAAGATCCCAGTGTTAATCGGCTTAATCAGCTGGTAGCCGAATTGCTGGGGAAAGAAGCGGCAATTTATCTCCCATCGGGCTTAATGGCTAATCAGATCTCCTTTGCGGTTCATTGTCGTCCGGGCGATGAAATTATTATGGATCAGACTGCCCACCCGATCCATTATGAAGGAGGGGCAGTAGCTGTAATCAGTGGGGCTTCGATTAATCCCCTGGCCGGGGAAAGGGGTATTTTTACAGCGGAACAGGTCAGGGAGGCTATCCGGACCCCGGATTACCATGACCCCCAAACTCGTGTAGTATCAATTGAACAGACCTCCAATCTGGGGGGAGGTGCTGTCTGGCCGCTGGAGACTATCAAAGAGATCTGCCGGGTTGCTAAAGAAAGTCGATTATCAACCCATATGGATGGAGCAAGGTTACTCAATGCTGTTGCCGCAACCGGTATTCCTGCCAGGGAATATGCTGAAACCTTTGATTCGGTCTGGATTGACCTGAGTAAGGGGTTGGGGGCTCCGGTCGGTTCGGTACTGGCTGGTTCTGAGCAGTTTATTGAGCAGGCCCGTTACTGGAAACAACGATTAGGTGGAGCAATGCGCCAGGCCGGGATTATCGCTGCCGGCGGTATCTATGCCCTGGAAAATAACCTGGAGAGACTGAGCGAGGATCATCACAATGCCCGACGGTTTGCCGAGGGGATTGCTGATCTGGCCCAAATTAGCCTGGACCCGGCCAGGGTGGAGACTAATATTGTCTTATTTGAAGTCAATAGCATGAATGGGGAAGAATTGGCCGACCGGCTATTAAGCCGGGGGATCAGATTATCAATTATGGGAGAAAACCTGCTCAGAGCAGTGACCCATCTCGATATTTCCAGCAATGATATTGATTTTGCCGTTACGGTGATCAGGGATCTTTTAGAGGAGAAATAAAGGATAACTGTAGTTTTTTGAAAGGAAGCCGGGGATTTATTTCCCTGGCTTTAAAAAAAATTTTGAAGGAGTTTTATAGTTAGGTGATGAATTTAATTAAATAAAGGAATAAAATAGAATTTAAGTTAAAAGAAGAAAAATGCCGAAAAAAAGTTTATATTGTTCTATTTAGCCCCCTAGCAGAGTTGGAGTACTTTATAGGACATATATACTTACTATAAGTCTTGTTACTAAAAATTAGTTTTCAAAAACTTTGATTTAGTGGGAGAGGTTAACTATCAAGGAGGTATTTTGCTAATGAAAAAAACCATACTTATAGTCTATTTATTGCTTTATATTATTTTATTCTCTATAAACGCTGGTGCAAATGATCAAGATATTTTAGTAATCAGCGAAAAGTTTATTAACTATTTGCAAAACGGGCAATTTATAGAGGCAGCAAGATTATGTGAGGAAAAAAGCGAAGAACTAAGGTTAAATTGGAAGGACATTACTGATAATTTTGGTGATTTAATTAATTATCAAATGGAAAAAAACAAATCTAAAAGTAATACAGTCGAAGCAACATTAGCATTTGAAAAGCAAACTGTATATATGACGTTCTTTTTTAATGAAGATAATATAATAATATCAACCCAAATTGATGTGAATCCCTATGTAGAAGATAGTATCTATTCAAAAAAGTATATTAGAGAAAACAAAGGAAAAGTATTGGTTCAAACCCCTGAGGTTTTTGAATTAACTAATATTATACTTGTTATGACCGATTTTGGGATAAAAGATCCCACTTATTTTAATAAAAGGGGAGTATATTATAATCAAATTATTAAACATTTTACAAAGTATCGTAATCATCCCTTGTTTACTAAAATAAATTTTTCTCGTGAAAATATGTTTAACTATTTGGCCTTAAGAAGCAATTCGCTAGCGTATCACTTTAATGAAGACAAAATAGTTAAAAATGAAGTTTATTTTAAAATAATGGCAAACGAAATATTTTTAGAAAATATAGATTTAATAGAGGACTTTGCCAAAGTTAGTAATTTTAGAAGCTTTTATAATAAAAACAAGGAAGTTTATAATACGGCAATACAGTTATATAAAACTACTATACCTGTAGAGCAAATGTGGGTCTGGCTGGAAGAACAGTTCCCAATAAAGTATGATACATATAAAATTATTATCTCTCCGGTAAGAAGCCCAACAAACAATACCTATAGATTAGTACAAGCAGGATTTAAAAAGTGTTTTATGTTTGTCCCATCAATAGGTAGTGCTGATATTGGTTCGCTAGAAGAGGCACTTCTATCAAGGGCTTTATTTACTGAAGTCGTTCATAACTATGTAAATCCAACAACGGATAAATATAGATCAAATGTAAATAGTGCTATAAAAAATATTAAAAAGTGGAATAAACAAAAATATCATTATTACCAGTCGCCATATGCTACCTTTAACGAATATGTAACTTGGGGGACATTCTTGCTCTATGCCTATGATCACTATGAACAAGATTTATTTTTAAAGGTCAAAGAAAGAGTAGTCAGACAAATGACTTTTAACCGGGCTTTTATTCGTTTTGATCATTTTGCTGATTTCTATCTGGAATTATACCAAAATAGGGGTAATAAGAAGATAAGTGATTTATACCCGGAAATAATAACCTGGTTTGCATCTTATTCTATTTAGTACCTTAAATCAATAATTTGAAGTAGTCTCTCGGCTACTTCCTTTTGGCATTCTTCAAAAAAATAATTTTAATATTTTAAATTTTTAGGCAGGATTTTATTAAATTAAATTGAATATAGATGGTAATAATTAATTTAAATTTAATTAGTTTGCAAAGGGGATGAATAGATGATCGATTTATCGATTAATCAGCAGCAATTGCAAAGGACAGTGGCCCGGGCCCGCGCCAGGAATATTATTATCCCGACCTTTAAAGCAATGAAAAATCCGGCAATTATACCTGAGCAGGTTAAGGAGAAGCTGCAAAAGATCGGTTTATGGGATCTTGATTCTTATAATCTCTTCCGGATCACCTGGCAGAATGAACCGCTCAAAAGGGGTGGATTGTATAACGGAGTTAACTATCTGGAACTCCCTAGCCGGTTAACCGGAGTAGAAGCACGGATTTTTGCCCTGGTCGGGAAGTGGTTTCCGACCGGCTCGCATAAAGTGGGGGCTACCTTTGGTTGTCTGGTCCCCAAGTTGGTAACCGGGCAGTTTGATCCGACGACAGATCAGGCAGTCTGGCCTTCAACCGGCAACTTTTGTCGGGGAGGGGCTTATAATTCCGCCTTATTATCCTGCCAATCAATTGCAATTCTCCCGGCGGAGATGAGCCGAGAACGCTTTGATTGGTTAGCCCGGATAGCAGGTGAAGTAATCACTACCCCTGGTTGTGAGAGTAATGTTAAGGAAATCTTTGATCAGACCTGGGAATTAAGAAAGACCAGGGAGCGGGTGGTTATCTTTAATCAGTTTGAAGAATTGGGCAACCATCTCTGGCACTATGAGGTCACTGGTCATGCCATGGAAGCGGTGCTCAAGCAGGTGATGGGTCCGGCTGATCATTTTGTCGGGGTGGTATTAACTTCCGGCTCTTCCGGGACCTTAGGTTGTGGTGATTATCTAAAGGAACTTTATCCCACCAGTAAGATTGCGGTAGGGGAGGCATTACAGTGTCCGACCCTTTACGATAATGGTTTTGGCGGACACAGAATTGAGGGGATTGGGGATAAGCATGTTCCCTGGATCCATAATGTCAAAAATACTGATCTGGTGATTGCGGTTGATGATTCTAATTGTATGGCCTGGCTTCGCTTGTTTAATGAAGCGGCCGGCCGGGAATACCTGGTAGAACAGGGTATTGCGCCGGACTTAATTGAGCAATTACCCTTGCTCGGGATTTCCGGGATAGCTAATGTCATAGCGGCGATTAAGTTTGCTAAATACTATGAGCTAACCAAACATGATTGTATTTTGACCGTATTGACCGATTCGGCCGAACTATATGATTCAAGACTGAAAGAGATGCGGGAAAAGTCAGGTCCTTACAATAAAATCAAGGCAGCAGTCGATTTCCATCAAAGTATTTGTTCATTAACTACTGATTATTTGAGCGAGTTAACTTACCGGGAGAAAAAGCGGATTCACAACCTAAAGTATTATACCTGGATCGAACAGCAAGGCAAGGATTTAGCGGAACTAAATGCCCAGTGGTATGATTATGACCATTACTGGGGAAGTATACATCGCCAGGCCGCTCAACTCGATCAATTAATTGAGCAATTCAACGAGCAGACCGGTCTGCTGGCTCAACTCTAACCAGGCAGGGGGGGGATTAAAGTGGAATATGTCAGTGATTTGCTCTGTATTAATTGTGGTCGAAGCTATCAGCCTCGACCGGAACAGTATTTGTGTGGTGATTGTGGGGAGCAGGGTATTTTGGAGGTAGGGTATGATTACCCGGTCCTGAAGAAAGAATGGTCACGTGAGCAGTTAAAACAGAATCCCGATCCCTCAATCTGGCGCTATGCCCCCTTATTGCCGGTCCGACCCCAGACCCCTCGCCCCCGCTTAAGGATAGGGATGACCCCTCTTTACCAGAGTAAAGCCCTGGCCGAAAGATTGGGACTAAATAATATCTACATTAAAGACGATGGTTTAAATCCAACCGGTTCTTTAAAAGACCGGGCCTCGGCGCTCGCCGTTGTCAAAGGGCAGGAGGCCGGAGCTGATATTGTGGCCTGTGCTTCCACCGGTAATGCAGCCTCATCACTGGCCGGTAATATTGCCTCAATGGGGGGAAAGATGCGAGCGGTTATTTTTATACCGGCCCGGGCACCGCTCGGTAAGCTTACCCAGCTCCTGGTTTATGGAGCAGTAGTTGTCTCGGTTCAGGGTTCATACCAGGATGCATATCGGTTGTCCGAACGGGCTATCCGGCAATGGGGTTGGTATAATCGGAATGCAGCGATTAATCCCTATCTGGTTGAAGGTAAAAAAACAGTCACCCTGGAACTGGCTGAACAGCTTAATTGGGAGCTACCGGATTGGTTAGTTTTTTCGGTGGGGGATGGCTGTACGATCGCCGGGGCCTGGAAGGGATTAGTTGACCTGAAACAACTCGGTTTTATTGAACGGCTTCCCAGGTTATTAGGAGTGCAGGCTGAGGGCAGTGCCCCGATTACCAAAGCATTTAAAAGCGGAAAAGCTTTAGAGGTGAGCGAGGAAGATACCCTGGCCGACAGTATTGCGGTCGGAAACCCCCGTAACCATGTCAAGGCACTCCGGGCTATTCGGGCATCCGGCGGTGATATGGTTAATGTCACTGATCAGGAAATACTGGAGATGATTCAACTACTGGCCGAAAAGACCGGTGTATTTGGTGAGCCGGCCGGGGTGGCCGGATTAGCCGGATTGAGAAAAATGACAGCTCGGGGGCTGATTAAAGCAGGGGAGCAAGTAGTAGCAGTAATAACCGGTAATGGTCTCAAAGATAGCAAGAATGCACAACTGGCGACCGGAAAACCTTTCAGGGTTGAACCTGATTTCCAGATTTTAGAGAGAATTGTTAAGGAGGGTAATTTAATTTGAGCAATGAAAATGAAAAACTGGGCCAGAAGATCAGGAAAATGCGGCAAAACAAGGGATTAAAGCTGGCCGGTCTGGCAGCTATGATTAAGAAGACGCCCAGTTACCTCAGCCAGGTCGAGCGGGGATTGGCCGAACCCTCAATCACGGCTTTAAGGGAGATCTGTCGTGCTCTGGAGGTCCCGCTCTTTTATTTCCTCGTTGATGACCGGCAACAGAGTGCTTTAGTGCGCAAAGAGCAGCGCCGGGTCTTGAATTTCCCGGATGCAAAGATCTCTTTTGAGCTTATTTCTCCGGATATTAACCACCAGATGGAGTTGATTGAATTCCATTTAAAACCGGGGGCCAGTACCGGCCCAACCCCCCAGAGTCACTCTGGCGAAGAGTGTTCCCTCGTCCTGGAGGGAGAGATGGAGATTCAGGTGGGGGAGCAATTTTATACCCTGGAGCGCGGGGACAGCATTTATTATCAAGCCAGTATTCCCCATCGAATTACCAATATCGGTGAGGGAGAGTTAGTCTTTATTTCCGCGATAACACCGCCTAATTTCTAGGGCGGGATTATTAAAAGATGAAGGAGCTGAGTCAATGGGCAGTTTGCTAATTAAAAACGGGAGATTGGTGACAGTTGAGCAGGTACAGCAAAAGGATCTTTTAGTTGTTGGCGAGAAAATAAAGGAGATCAAAGATAGCTTTACTGCGGAAGAGATCCCGGCCGGATGTACGGTAATTGAAGCTGAGGGTAAATATGTTTTTCCGGGAATAATTGATGCCCATACCCATTATTTTCTACAATCGCGCAATAGTACCACCGCCGATGATTTTTATACCGGTTCGGTTTCGGCCGCTTTTGGCGGAGTAACCAGTTTTATCGATTATGCCGGCCAGTTTACCGGACTTACTTTAGCTGAGGCCAACCAAAGGAGACGTGAGCAAGCCGAGGGGGAGACGGTCTTAGATTTTTCGCTTCACCAGTGTGTCTATTCATTACATCCCGGGATCAAAGACGAATTAGCGGAGCTAAAACAAAGCTCAATCAATAATCTGAAGATCTTTACCACTTACCGAAAAGAAGGGTATATGCTGGCCGAAGAGAGCTGGGAGGAACTATTTAGGCTGGCCCGGGAATTAAAACTACTAATTACCGTTCATGCCGAAGATAATCAGTTGATTGAAGAGATCTGGGCTGGTCACCAATCCCGTACCGAGGTTCCGCCTCATTTCCATCCGATTTTACGACCGCCCCAGACCGAGTATCGTGCTATTATTAAATTAGGCCGGCTGGCCGGTCAGCTGAAGATGCCGATTTATATTGTTCATCTCTCCTCACGGGAAGGTTATCAGGCCGTTAAAGAGATCCGGGCGAGTGGTGGCCGCTTGATTGTCGAAACAGTTCCCCATTATTTACTGCTGAACAAGGACTTGCTGCAAGAAAGACAGGCCCAGAAATACATAATGACTCCCCCGTTAAGGGAAGAAGCCGATCGGCAGGCCCTCTGGCAGGGCTTGCAGGAGAAAGGCATTGATCTGATTGCTACCGATCATTGTTCCTTTACTGTTGAACAGAAATTACGCTCCAATCATTGCCGGGAGATCTTACCGGGTATTCCGGGATCAGAGACTTTGCTCCCGTTAATCTTCAGTAAAGGGGTCCGGGCCGGTTATTTTGATGTCCGGCGGATGGTCGATTTACTATCTACTCGTCCGGCTAAAGTATTCGGCCTTTACCCGGAAAAGGGGAGTTTGCAAGTAGGAACAGATGCCGATCTGGTGGTCTTTGATCCGAAAAAAGAGGTAAGACTGGCTGATGCCCAGCAACATTCGGCAGCAGGATACACCCCTTATACCGGGATTGAGCTTCAGGGGTATCCGCTGATCACGATTGTCCGGGGTAAGGTTATAATCAAAGACGGTAATTTTTATGGAAAAAGGGGGAGTGGTCAATTCCTTCCGGCCCAGGAATCAAGTTTTGATCAGGGGTAAAGATTTGGCTGCAGAAAGGATGTTAATTTAATGGAGAAGCTAACAATTGACTGTCATATCCATATTACACCACCGGAAATTATTGCCCAGGCTAAAAAATACCGGAAAGATGAACCCTATTTTGACCTGTTGAGCAGTAGTCCGAAAAATAGCTATATAACAGCTGATGAACTGGTCCGGCAGATGGATCGCATCGGACTGGAGAAAGCGGTTGTTTTTGGTTTTAGTTTTCAGAGCATGGAATTATGTCAGAAAGTCAATGATTATACAATTGAGTCAGTGCAACGTTTTCCGGAGCGGTTACTCGGTCTGGCCACCGTAAATCCCCTTGCCGACAACTTGACTGAAGAGCTGGCCAGATGCCGGGCCGCCGGTTTGCGGGGGGTTGGTGAACTAATGGCGACAGGTCAGGAGGTAGATCTGACCGACCAGGAACAGCTGAAGCCTCTCTGTACTTTTTGCCGGGAACAGGACTGGCCTTTATTGGTTCATCTTAATGAACCGGTTGGCCATTATTACCCTGGAAAGAGCAGAGATTCAATTAAACAGGGAGAAGTTCTGGCCAAAAATTTCCCGGAGGTGAAGTTTATTTATGCCCACTGGGGAGGGGGATTAATTTTTTATGAGTTAATGCCGGAGTTAAGAGCAGACCTGCAAAACGTTTATTATGATACAGCGGCTTCCCCCTTTCTTTATGATCGAAAAATATACCGATTAATTAAAGAAATGGGGCTAACCGATAAGATATTACTGGGGAGTGATTACCCACTACTTTCCCCGGCGGTCTATCTGGAAGAACTGGAGAAAACAGGTCTTAGCGGGGCCGAACAAGAGCTGATTCGGGGAGGGAATGCCCGGCGGCTGTTTAAATTGTAGCCTTGGTACAGGTTTAGAAAAGGATAAAATAGTATAAAACCGGCGGCAATTACACTAAACTTTTGAAAATTTAGTGAATAGCCAATTGTAAGACCGGGAAAAGGAAAATCTGGAGGTGACTGGATTGAGTTATTGTCAGGTAAATAAATCGCTTACCCGGGTTGATGCCTATGCCAAGGTAACCGGTCAGGCCAAATTTGGAGCTGATTTAACCTTTCCTGATATGTTGTATGGCAAGGTCTTGAGGAGCAAATATCCCCATGCCCGGATCAAAGGGATTAATCCGGAGAAAGCCCTGGAATACCCGGGAGTAGAGGCTGTTTTGACTGCTAAAGATATCCCGAATAACCTCTTTGGGGTGATTATCCATAATCAGCAGGTGCTGGCCGAGCGAGAGACTTACTATATTGGTGACGGAATAGCAGTGGTTGCAGCCCGGACCAGAGAGGCAGCCGAGCAGGCCCGGGAATTGATCGAAGTTGAATATGAGGAATTGCCCGGGATTTATCGGCTGGAAGAGGCCAGGGATGAACCGGTTAAGCCGGTCCACCCGGAGATGGCCGATAACCAGGTCGCACACCACACCCTGCGCAAAGGGGATGTTAAGCTTGGCTTTGCTGAAGCGGAGATTATTCTCGAACGGGAATACAGCACCCAGTTGATTGAACACGCTTATCTGGAACCGGAAGCGGTGATTGCTGTTCCCGCTCAGCATAGTACACTGCTTACTATTTACGGCTCGGTCCAGAACCCCTATGCGACCCGGCGGGCGGTGGCCGGGGTGTTACAGGTCCCCTTAGCACAGATTAAGGTCATCCAGGATCACCTGGGCGGTTCTTTTGGGGGAAAAGATGAGAATGTATCGGCCATGGCGGCCCGGGCAGCCCTGCTTGCTTTAAAAACAGGTAAAGCAGTCAAGATGGTTAATGATCGTGTTGAGTCGATGCTGGAGAGTTATAAAAGACACCCCTATCAGATGAAATACAAGGTGGGGGCGAGCAAAGAGGGGAAAATTCTGGCGATGGAGATCAAGGCTGAGGCCGATAGTGGGGCTTATGCCTGTCAGACCCCTTTTGTTACCTGGCGCTCGGTGGTTCAGGCGACCGGTCCCTATGAGATACCCCATGTTAAGACCGATACCTATGGGTTTTATACTAATAATGTCTATACCGGTGCGATGCGCGGCTATGGTTCACCCCAGGTTATTTTTGCCCAGGAGTCACTACTTGATGAACTGGCCCGGGAGCTGAAGATCGATCCGGTCGAATTGCGCCTGCAGAATATCTACCATAATAATTCAATTACCGCCAGTGGTCAAAGACTCGATAATCACCAGGTCAGCCTGAAAGAGGTGCTCGAGCGGGCCTTGACCGCCAGTGAATATAAGGCTAAATACCGGGAGTACAGCCAGCGCCAGCCCGGTGAGAAGAAACGGGGGATCGGTCTGGCCATAAGTTACCGGGGCTGTAGCCTGGGGGCGGAGGCAATAGATGCGGCGGCAGCCAATATCGCGATCCTGAATGACGGCAGTATCACGCTTTCCTGCGGCCTGGCCGAAAATGGCCAGGGCTTAAAGACGATCTTCAGCCAGATCGCGGCCGAAATTCTGGGGGTGGACCCGGAGAGAATTAACTACCTGCCGGTCGACACCTCCGCGGTGCCGGATAGTGGGGCCACAGTGGCTTCGCGTAGTACTATGGTCGGGGGGAATGCGGTTAAGAATGCGGCCGAAAAGCTGAAAAAGACCTTTGCTGATTTTGTCGCCCGGGAGTACGAAACAACCGGAGCTGAGCTGGTCTTTCGGGATGAACAGATTTATAACGGGCCGGGGAAAGCGGTAACCTCTTTTAGTGAAGCAGCGGCAGCAGCTTTTTATCAGGGAGTCCTGCTCAATGCAACCGGCTGGTATCTTAGCCCGGATATCTCCTGGGATGAAGAGACAGGGAGCGGAAACCCTTATTTTACTTATGTTTATGGTTGTCAGATCGCTGAAGTTGAGGTCGATATCGGAACAGGTGAGATTAGTGTGTTGCGGATAACGGCTGCCCATGATGTCGGAAGGGCGATTAATCCGGCCGGTGTCCGGGGCCAGATCTATGGCGGGGTGATGATGGGATTGGGCTATGGGCTGATGGAAGAGGTTGAGACTGAAGACGGCTATATCAGCAATACCAATTTTGATGATTATTTGATCCCGACGATTAAAGACCTGCCGGAAATTATTCCGATTATTGTCGAAAACCCTGATCCTAACGGCCCGTTCGGGGCCAAGTCGATTGGGGAACCAACCCTGGAACTGGCCGGGGCCGCCATTGCCAATGCTGTTTGTCAGGCTACCGGTAAGCGGATTAGGTCGCTGCCCCTTAATCTGGAAAGGGTGCTAATTGGTAGTTCTTTACGGAAAGGGGGTAGGAGCAAGTGAAGGATTTTCAGTTGTTGACGACCCGGGAATTGAGTGCGGCCCTACAATACCTGGCCAGCGGGTCTAAGGTGAAATTACTGGCCGGGGGGACCGATTTACTGGTCGATCTTGCTCAAAAGAGTCACCGTTTGGCCGGAATTGATTATCTGCTGGATATTAGCCAGATTAAGGAGTTAAAGTTGATCCGGGTACGGGATAACCGGCTGGAGATCGGGAGCCTGGTTACCCATACCGACTTGAGCGAAAATCCGCTGACTCGGCGCTATTTTCCCATGTTGGTCCAGGCAGCCCGGGTGATCGGTTCTACCCAGATCAGGAACCGGGGGACGGTGGGGGGCAATATCAATCATGCCTCACCGGCTGCTGATCTCTTACCGCCCCTCTTGGCCCTGCGGAGCGAAGTTGAACTGACCGCCCAGGGAGGGAGCAGGGTATTACCGCTTAGTCAGTTTGTTACCGGTCCTTATCAAACCTGTCTCCGGCCCGATGAGTTGTTGACCACTCTCCGTCTGCCGCTCCCGTCCCCGGATTATTACGGGAGTTTCCAGCGGATCGGGCGGCGCAAGGCCGTAACGATTGCCCGCTTGAGCCTGGCCCTGGTTGTGCGGGTAACTAACGGTCTTTTCCAGGATAGCCGGCTGGTCCCCGGGTCGGCGACCCCCTACCCGCAGCCCCTGGCTCGGGTGGAAGCAGCCCTCAATAATCAAGCGGTGGCGATGCTGGACCTGGAAGAAATGGGTCGGCTGGCCGGGGAGGAGATGGTGGCGCTCAGTGGGGAACGCTGGTCTACCCCTTATAAAAAACCGGCCCTGGCCAGTCTGGTCAAAAAGGCATTACTGGCGATAATGGAGGAGGTGGCCGCCGATGGAAAAGGTTAAAGTAAGACTTACCGTAAACGGAAACAGCTTTTGTTTAGAGGTGGGAGCTAAAGAGCGACTGCTTGATACACTAAGGGAACAGTTAAGACTGACCGGAGTGAAAGAGGGTTGTAGTATCGGGGAATGCGGGGCCTGTACGGTTATCCTGAACGGGGAAGCAGTCAATTCATGTCTGGTCCTGACCGGACAACTTGACCAGAGTGAGGTAGTGACGGTGGAAGGTTTGGCGCAGGACGGGCGGCTTGAGCCGCTGCAACAGGCCTTTATTGATCATCATGCCGTCCAATGTGGCTTCTGTACCCCCGGGATGCTGATGTCGGCGAAAGCCTTGCTGATGAAAGACCCTCACCCCGGACGGGAGCAGATCAAAACGGCCCTGGAGGGTAATCTATGCCGTTGTACCGGTTATCAACAGATTATTGAGGCGATCGAGAGTCTAACTGGTCCGGAGCGGGAGTGAGCTAATGGCAGGTATTTTAATTAAGAATATTAGAGAGATCATTACAATGGACCAAGAGCGGCGAAGGCTAAAGGGGTATAGCCTTTTGATCAGGGGTAATCGGATTGAACGGCTGGCCCGGGAGATCGAAGAGCAGCCCTTAGCACTAGATGAAGTGATTGATGGGCGGAATTATTTTCTTTATCCGGGCTTGATTAATACCCACCACCATTTTTACCAGGTCTTGACCAGGAATCTACCGGAAGTCCAGGGTCTGGAACTCTTTGGCTGGTTGCAGTATCTTTATCCGATCTGGGCCCGCTTAACCCCGGAAGCGGTTTATTACAGCACCCTGGTTGCGGCCGGTGAGTTGCTGAAAACCGGGTGTACTACTGCCTGTGACCATTTTTACGTCTTTCCCGGCCACCAAAGCGCCGAACTGCTTGATCAGGAATTCCGGGCAGCCGCCGAGATCGGGATCCGTTTCCACGGGAGCAGGGGGAGCATGTCCCTGGGGCAGAAGGAGGGGGGGCTACCCCCGGACGAAGTGGTCCAGAGTGCGGAGGAGATCCTGGCTGATTCGGTCCGGGTGATTGAAAAGTATCATGACCGTAAACCGTTTGCCATGCAGCGGGTAGTGCTTGCCCCCTGTTCACCGTTTTCGGTGAGCAGGGATTTATTGCGGGAATCAATTAAACTGGCCCGGAGTTATCAGGTCAGAAGCCATACCCATCTGGCCGAGACCAAAGATGAAGAAAGGTTTTGTCGGGAAAGGTTTGGAGTCAGACCGTTGGATTATATGGAAGAGTTGGGTTGGTTGGGGGCTGATGTCTGGTTTGCCCACGGGGTTCACCTGACTACGGCCGAGATTAAGCGCATGGCGGCCAGTGGAACCGGGGTGGCCCATTGTCCGGTTTCTAACCAGAAATTGGCTTCCGGTGCCGCTCCGGTACCGACCATGCTCAGCCATAATCTGCCGGTGGGATTGGCTGTTGACGGTAGTGCCAGTAATGATTCCTCTAATCTGATTCTGGAGATGCGGGCGGCCTTTTTAATGCACCGCCTGCTGGCCGGTATTTCCAGTATTAGTGCTGAGGATGTGCTGGCAATAGCGACCAACGGGGGGAGCCGGATTTTAAATCAACCGGAGATTGGTAGTATTGCCGAAGGCCAGGCGGCCGATCTGTTTTTAGTCAACTGTCAACGCCTCGATTGGGCCGGCGGTCTGAGCGATCCCGTCTCTGCCCTGATTAATACCGGCAATAGCCAGTTGGTTGACCTGACGATCGTTAATGGTAAAGTTGTTGTACGGGAGGGGAGGTTGGTTAATGTAGCTGAGGAATTAATCATTGCAGCAGCCAACCGGATTTCCCGGGAAATGGTTGGTGGTGCCTGATGCTGCTGATCGGAAATGGGCTGGTTTTTACCTGTACGGAGGAATTAGGCGTGATCAGCGACGGGGGAGTGTTAATTGAGCGGGAAAAAATAGTAGCGGTAGGGAAGACCGATCAACTGAAAGAACAATACCCGGGGGCCAGCTATAAGGATGCGGGCGGAAAGGTGGTCATGCCCGGGATGATCAACACCCATATGCACCTTTACAGTACCTTTGCCCGGGGAATGGATCTCAAGACCAATGCGGCCCCGCGTAATTTTCTGGAGATTTTACAACAGTTATGGTGGCGACTGGACAACCGATTGAACCAAGCCGATATCTATTATAGTGCCCTGGCCGCCCTCCTGGCCGGGATTAAAAAGGGTACGACCACAATCTTTGACCACCATGCCAGTTTTGCCGTGATTGACGGCAGTCTCGACCTGATTGCCGAGGCGGTTCAGCAAGCCGGGGTCAGGGCTAATCTGTCTTATGAGGTATCGGACCGGCAGGGAAGGGTAAAGGGTCAGGCCGCCCTGCGCGAGAACGAACGGTTTATTAAAATGATTCAGGCCGGAGCAGAGCAGGATTACCTGGGGGGAAGGATCGGATTGCATGCCGCTTTTACCCTGGAGGACCAAACCCTGGAACAAGCAACAGCCCTGGCTGATCAACTGGGAGTGCCTTTTCATCTTCATACTGCCGAAGGAAGGATTGACCAGGTCGACAGCCGGGAGCGGGGCTACCAGGGGGTAATCGATCGATTGAATCAATACCGGATCTGGCGGCCCGGCACCCTGGCTATTCACGGGGTCCATTTACAACGGGAAGAACTGCAGGTCCTGGCCGAAACAGGTTCATACCTGATCCATAATCCGGAATCAAATATGGGAAACGCTGTCGGAGCAGCTCCGGTTGCCGAAGCACTGCGGGAAGGGGTAACCGTTGGGCTGGGTACTGACGGTTATACGGCTGATCTCTTTGCCAGTATCAAAGCAGCTAATCTCCTCCAGAAACACCGGCAGGGTGATCCCCGGGTGGGGGGAAATGAGGTCCGGACGATGGCTTTGCTCCATAATCGGCAAATTGCCAGCCGTTGTTTCCAGTGTGAGCTGGGGAGCCTGCGCCCGGGAGCCGCTGCCGACCTGCTGCTGCTTGATTACTCCCCACCGACCCCATTCACGACGGCTAATGCCCTTAGCCATCTGCTCTTTGGGCTGAGCGGGGATCAGGTTGATACAACGATTGTCGGGGGAAAGGTCTTAATGGAAGGCCGGGAGGTGAAGGTTTTAGATGAAGAGGAAATTAGCCGGAAAACAAGGGAACAGGCCGCTGATTTCTGGCAGAGATTCTAACGGTTATTTTTTGCCGGAGAGCCTGGCTGAGGCGGTCAACCTCTTAGGACAAGCAGGGGAAGGACTTAAAGTGCTGGCCGGGGGGACAGATCTGCTGGTCGATCTTTATGAACGTTTAATCGAGGTGGAGGGTTGGCTGGACCTGGGCTTAATTCCTGAATTACGGGAGATCAAGGTCAGGGCCGAGCAGATTGAGATTGGAGCAATGGTGACCCATGCCCAACTGGAAAAGTCAGAAAATATCAAAAAAACATTACCGGTGCTGGCCGCGGCTGCGGCTGAGATCGGTTCACCCCAGATCAGGAACCGGGGGACCATTGGCGGGAATGTTGTTACGGCTTCACCGGCCGGTGATCTGTTGGCCCCGTTAATCGCTTATAATGCCGTCTTGGAACTTGTGGGGAAAGACGGAGTAAGCCGGGTCCCGGCCGGGGATTTTTTCTGTGGTCCCAAGCAAACGATAATGAAAAGGGGACAGCTCCTGTCCAGGGTACTCATTCCCCGGCCTAGCTCCGGGACAATCGGTTGCTGGATCAAGATCGGTAAGCGCAAGGCCCTGGTCATTGCCAGTATCAGCCTGGCCCTGGTGGTGCGCCTGGCTAAAGGGGGAGTTATTGCAGATATCCGGGCCTGTTTTGGAGCGGTGGCCCCTACCCCCCTGGAGATTAAAGCAGTACGGAGACTGGCCGGCGGCAAGCGACTGGAGCAACTCGATTTTAGCCAGGTCGGAGAGTTAGCAGCAGCCGGGATCGCCCCGATTGATGATCTCCGTGGTACGGCAGCATACCGGCGTAATGTGGCCCGGGAGCTGCTCATTCAGGCGCTGGAAAAAGTACAGAGCACCGGGGGTGAAATAATTGCAGATCAGGCTGACTGTTAACGGGGAAGAAAGGGTAGTCGAGACAACGGCGACAACCCGTTTGCTCGACTTGCTCCGCACCGACCTTAAGTTGACCGGAACTAAAGAGGGTTGTGGCAAAGGAGAGTGTGGGGCCTGTACTGTATTGCTCAATGGCCAGTTAGTCGCCTCCTGTTTGCTGCTGGCCCCGCAGGCCGACCGTGCAGAAATTATTACGATTGAAGGGATCGGGAGTGCGGAGGGGTTAGACCCGATTCAGGAGTCATATCTGGAGGCCGGAGCGGTACAGTGTGGTTTCTGTACCCCCGGGATGATCCTGGCCAGCAAAAAGCTGCTGGAGGAAAACCCCCGGCCAACGGTGGAGGAGATCAGGCGGGGACTTTCCGGTAATCTGTGCCGTTGTACCGGTTATCACAAGATCATTGCTGCGGTTCGACTCTCAGCCCAAAAAATGGCTGATAAGGGGGAAGGAAAAGATGAATGAGCGCATTATCGGGAAAAATTTGGTCAAGGTTGATGCCCGGGCTAAGGTGACGGGAAGAGCGCTCTACCCGGATGACCTTTACTTTGCCGAGATGTTATATGTTAAGGTTAAACGGGCGGTCCATCCCCATGCGATTTTACGTAAACTGGAGATCAGCAGAGCCCAACAACTGCCGGGAGTAGTTAAAATTATCACTGCGGCTGATTATCCCGAGCTGAATAATTTCGGTTTAATCATCAAAGACCAGCCGGTACTGGTCGGAATTGGCGAAAAGATGCGCTATTTGGGTGATGCCCTGGCAATTGTGGTGGCGGAGAGTAAGGAGGCGGCCGGGCAAGCGCTGGCTCAGATCAGGGTTGAGGTAGAAGAACTGGAGGTAATTGATGATCCCCGGCGGGCCATGGAGGAACAGGCTCCCCTGCTTCATCCGGATGGTAATATTCTGTGTCGTCATCAGTTAAATAAAGGTGAGCTGGAACGGGGATTGGCCGCGGCGGACCTTATTATTGAACAGGAATATAAAACCAACCGGGTCGAACAGTTGCCGCTGCAACCGGAGGCCGGGGTTTGTGTTTATGATCAGGAGACCGGGGTGCTCAAACTGTGGGTAGCTACCCAGTGGTTACATGATACCCAGGCTGATATTGCCCAAGCACTCGGTATTCCCCCGGAGCGGGTCCGGATTATCCAGCCGGTGATCGGAGGGGCTTTTGGTAAAAGGGAGGATATTTCTGTTCATATTCACCTGGCCCTGGCTGCTTTGGCGACCAGGCGACCGGTCAAACTGACCTATACCAGGGAAGAATCAATGATTACCCAGTCCAAACGCCATCCGATGATCATCAGGGCTAAAAGCGGGGCAACCAGGGATGGCTATCTCACCGCCTGGCAGGTCGAGATAATTGGTGATACCGGTGCTTATGCCTCCAGCGGACCGGCTGTGGTCCATAAAGGTTTATATCACTGTACCGGCCCCTATAATGTGGAAAATGTCCGCGGGATTGCCTATACGGTTTATACCAATAATACTTACTCCGGGGCAATGAGGGGCTTTGGGGCGACCCAACTGGCTTTTGCCTATGAGTCCCAGATCGATATTCTGGCCCACCGCTTAAGGATAGATCCGGCCCGCTTCCGTTACCAGAATGCCTATCGACCGGGTTCTTCCACCCCTAATGGTCAGGTCTTAACCGATAGTGTTAATGTCCGGGAGACGATTAAGGAGGCAGTTCAGATGTCGAACTGGCCGGGAGGAGTGGAGTTATGAAAAAGCGGGGGAGAGGGATTGCCACCATCATGTTTGGTTTTGGTTATGGGGAAGGCTTTCCCGACCATTCAATTGCCGCCATTGAGATCAAAGAGCAGGGCCCAATATTGGTCAAGACAGCGGCGGCTGATGTCGGACAGGGTGTTCTAACGGTGCTTACCCAAATCGCTGCCGAGGTTTTACGGGTAGCTCCGGACCGGATTGTGCTCAGTGCGGGGGATACTGCTTTGACCAAAAATGCCGGTTCCACTTCAGCAACCCGGCAGACTTATTTTACCGGTAGTGCCGTCCAAAAGGCCGCCGAGGGAGTACTGGCCTTGCTCTATCACTATGGCAGCCTGGCCTTGCACTGCAATCATCCGGAACTGGTGGTAAAGGACGGGCGCGTCTATCGGTATGACCGGCCCGACCACTTTATGAGTTATCAGGAACTGGCCCGGCTCGCCCACGAGAAAGGGGAATTGCTCCAGGCGGAGGCCTCCTTCTTTCCGAGAACCGATGCCCCGGACCCGGAGACAGGCCAGGGAGAACGGGTTTATGTTGCTTATACTTTTATGACCCAGATCGCCGAGGTGGAAGTGGATACTGCGACCGGTCTGGTTGAGGTGTTAAGGTTTGATACCGCTCTGGACCTGGGTAAGGCGCTCAATCCTCAGGCAGTGGAAGGGCAGATCGAGGGAGGAACGGTGATGGGAATGGGGATGGCCTTAATGGAAGAGCAGGTAATTAAAGCCGGGATTACCCTAAATCCCGATCTGACCGGATATCTGATTCCGACTGCGCTCGATTGTCCCCCGTTTTATTCCCGCCTGGTCGAGAATAAGGATGCGGCCGGTCCTTTTGGGGCTAAAGGGATCGGGGAACCGGTCACTATCGGGGCTACCCCGGCGCTGGCTAATGCGATCTATGCTGCGATCGGGATTAGATTTTTCGAGCTGCCGATTACCCCGGATAAGATTATCAAAGCCCTTCGGCAGGAGCAGGGTACTAATGGTTAATAACATCTTTTTAACCGGCTTTTCCGGGGCCAGCAAGACAATGCTTATTAAAAAGGCTGTCCAGGAACTGCAACTTAAACCGGGGGGATTTATGACCAGCCGGCAAAGCAGGGCAGGTGGTTGGGTCTCATTCCGACTGCTGGCGGCCGGCAGTTGTTTTAATAAACAGGGCAGTTATCAGGAACGGATTCCGGGTAGCGGCGGACAGGTCTTTGCCTTCCGTCGAAACCGGTATCAAGTCTGGCAGGTCAAGAACTTGACTTTTAATATGTATGGGGTAGAACTGCTCGAACAGGGGTTAAGGGAGAGTGAACTACTGATTATGGATGAACTGGGCCGCTTCGAACTGGGGGCGAACCGGTTCCAACAGCAGGTAATCAAGGTCCTGGCCAGTCCCCGTCCGGTGTTGGGAGTGCTTAAATATGAACGGAACCGCTTTGTTAAAAGGATCTGGGATGATCAGCGGGTTGAGGTGATCTGGGTTGACCAGACTAATCAAAATTGGGCTTATCGTCAGGTAATTGAGTTATTACTATTAGCGGCAAAGGAGTGATTGTGATCGCAGATCTAAGTGTTAAGTTATTTCAGTTGGAACTGAAAAACCCGGTGATGCCGGCTGCCGGTCCGCCGGTTAAAGATGGGGCGGCCGCCCATGCTGCTAAACAGGGTGGGGCCGGAGCACTTGTTACCAAGACGATCTCGACTAAAGCGGCCCGTGTCCCCCGACCGAATATGGTCCGGGTCAAGGCCGGCTTTTTGAATGCGGAACTATGGTCTGAACTATCCCCGGCCAGCTGGATCAAAGAGGAATACCCCCGGGTGCGGGAGACCGGTCTGCCCGTAGTGATCGGACTGGGCTATACAGCCCGGGAAATTACGGAATTGGCCCCACAGGTGGAACGATTTGCCGATGCCCTGGAGCTGTCAACCCATTACCTCGGTAATGACCCCACCCCGCTGCTGGAAAGTATCAAAGCAGCCAAAGCCCTGGTTGATCTTCCGGTGCTGGTTAAGCTCAGTCCCCAGGGAGATATCCCTTCTTTGAGCCGGGCGGCGGAAGAGGCGGGGGCTGACGGGCTCGTTTTAATCAACTCGCTGGGACCGACCCTGGAGATCGATCCGGAGACAGGGTCGCCCTTGCTGGGCAGTGCCAATGGTTATGGTTGGCTCTCCGGGGAAGCGATCTTTCCCCTGGCGCTGCGCTCCGTTTTTGAGGCGGTCCGGAGTGTTCAAATCCCGGTGCTGGGAGTAGGGGGAATTAGCAGCGGGTTGGAAGCCGTCAAGATGATCATGGCCGGGGCCCAGGCTGTTCAGGTTTGTACGGCGGCGATCTTGCATGGTCCGATGATTTATGGTCGGATTGTCCGGGAGATCGAGCAATTCCTTACTGACCACGGTTACCGGGGATTAGAAGAGATCAGGGGACTGGCCCAAAAACAGGCGAACCGGAGTGCTAATTTCCGGACGGTTGTCCCACTGGTCAAGGATGAGAATTGTAACGGCTGTGGCATCTGTCTGAGTAGCTGTGTTTACCAGGCAATTGAGCTACAAGCGGTGGGGGGACCGGTGCTGATTAAACAAGATCAGTGTGCCGGTTGTGGCTTATGTGTTAGCCGGTGTAAATTCCAGGCCCTGTCCCTTTCCGGAGAATTAAGGGGGTGGTAAGCTGATGTTATACCAGGAATTATTGGCTAAAGCCCGGGGCGAACAGAAGGCTGATCTGGTCTTCAAAAATGCCCGCTTAGTCGATGTTTTTCAGGAAGAACTATCTCAGGCCGACCTGGCGGTAGCTGACGGGATCATCGTCGGTACCGGTTCTTACCGGGGAGAAGAAGAAATTGATCTGAAGGGTCAATTGCTCGCCCCCGGCCTGATTGACGGCCACCTCCATCTGGAGAGTGCAATGGTCCCGGTGGAAGAGTTGGCCGCGATGGTAATTCCCCGCGGAACGACTACTGTCGTGGCTGATCCCCATGAAATAGCCAATGTAGCCGGGATAGTCGGGATTAAATACCTGCTACGGACCGGGCGGTCGCTTCCCTGGAATTTTAAGATGATGCTCCCTTCCTGTGTGCCGGCTACCCCGCTGGAAAGTTCCGGCTTTAAGCTGGGGGCCCGGGAACTGGCTCCCCTGCTCAAGGAGAAAGGGATCTGGGGGCTGGGTGAGGTCATGGATTTTAATAGTGTGATCCGGGGAGCGGAAGAAATCTGGGAGAAGATTTTACTGGTCGGTGACCGTTTTAAAGATGGCCATGCCCCCGGAGTTAGCGGGTATGACCTCAATGCCTATCTGTTAGCGGGCATCATGGCCGACCATGAGTGTACTACCCCGACCGAGGCCCGGGAAAAGGTCAGTAAGGGGATGTATGTGATGATCAGAGAGGGTTCGATTACCCGGGATTTGAGTAATCTGCTCCCGGTGGTTAATAGCCGTAACTGTAGCCGCTTTTTTTTCGCCACGGATGACCGTCATCCGGGTGATTTAATGCAGGAGGGCCATCTTGATTTTTTGGTGAGAAAATCGATTGCGGAAGGTCTGCCTCCCCTGCGGGCGCTACGGCTGGCTACGATCAATGCCGCTCTGGCCCTCGGATTTCGCGGAATTGGGGCCCTGGCCCCCGGTTACCAGGCTGATCTGTTGGTCATCGAGGATTGGGAGCAGTTGAAGATTAAACAGGTCTATCAGCAAGGGAAATTGGTTGCTGCCGACGGTCAGGCCTTGTTTGCCGTCGATCCTGTTGTCGAAGATCGACCAGCATTGATTTTTCAATCTGTCCGCATAGGCCCAATGGCTGTCAGTGCTTTTAAACTGCCGACCGGTCGTCAATTCCGGGTAATGGAAATAATTCCCGAGAAAGTTGTCACAAAAAAAGGATTTATTTGGTTGCCGACGAATTATAACAGTGAGGACTTAAAAAAGAGAGACCTGGTCAAGCTGGCTGTGGTGGAACGACATCACCGGACCGGCAAGGTCGGACTGGCTTTATTAAAGGGTTTCGGTCTGACCGAGGGGGCGATTGCTTCCTCGATCAGCCATGACTCCCATAACATTATCGTGGCCGGTTTAGCAGCTGAAGAGATGTTGACCGCCGTTAAAGCGGTTGAAAGGATGCAGGGCGGGATTGTGATTATTCGTAAAGGCCGGGTCGCCCAAAGCCTGGCGCTACCGATCGCCGGCCTTTTGTCAGAACAGCCGCTCCCGCAGGTGGCCGGGCGATTGCAGGAGATGCAACAGTTGGTCGAAGAGATGGGGGTCAAAGTCAAGGGGGCCTTTATGATGCTCTCGTTTATGGCCCTGCCGGTAATTCCAGAGTTAAAGTTAACGGAGCAGGGGTTATATGATCTGACGGAAAAGAGGTTCGTTACTCTGACCATTGATTGAAAAAGTGGGAGGGCAGTCTGTCAAAGGAAAAGGGGGTGATCATGGCCGCGTAGATTTAAGCAGGCAGCAAATGGACGGTTGAGTCGGACAGGAAAGGACGGTATATTATACTAAGGGGGTAAGTTAATGTCTGAAATAGTTACTACTGGCGCTAATCCAGGCTTTCTGGAACGGGTCTTTAAACTGAGGGAAAATAAGACTAATGTCAGGACAGAAATATTGGCCGGGTTTACTACTTTTATGACGATGGCTTACATAATTTTTGTTAACCCAACGATTTTGAGTGATGCCGGAATGCCATTTGGCGGGGTCTTTATTGCTACAATTGCCGGAATCCTTCTCGGTACACTTTGTATGGCTTTTTTGACTAATTATCCTTTTGCCCTGGCCCCGGGGATGGGTTTAAATGCTTTTTTTGCCTACACCGTTGTGATCGGGATGGGGGTTAGCTGGCAGGTTGCTTTAGGGCTTATTTTTGCCGAGGGGATTATCTTTATTATCTTAAGTGTAACCCCGGTGCGGGAGATGATCGTAAATTCAATTCCGCTGGCTTTAAAGACAGGGATTGCGGCCGGGATTGGGCTTTTTATCGCCTTTATCGGGTTAACCAACGCCGGAATTGTGGTGGCTGACCCGGCAACACTGGTTAAAATGGGGGATATTTTTTCCGGAACAGCCCTGGTTGCCGTGGTCGGTTTGATTGTCACCGGTATTTTATATTCCCTCAAGATTAAGGGAGCTCTCCTCTGGGGGATTATTCTGGCGACACTCTTTGGCTGGGTTAACGGGGTTACTCCACCACTGGACGGAGTAGTTGCTCTCCCCACGATGGCTGAATGGTCCGGTGTCCTCGGGCAGCTCGATTTTACGGCTGTTTTCAATATCGGGTTACTGGGGGTATTGCTCGCTTTTCTCTTTGTCGATCTCTTTGATACGGCCGGAACCCTGGTCGGGGTTAGCCACCAGGCCGGGTATCTTGACGAAAAGGGCAAGTTACCCCGGGCCAATCGGGCTCTCCTGGCTGATGCAATCGGTACTACCGGTGGGGCCGTATTTGGCACCAGTACGGTCACTACTTATGTTGAATCAGCCGCTGGGGTTGCTGAAGGCGGACGGACCGGTTTAACCGGAGTCGTGGTCTCAATTCTTTTCTTGCTGGCCCTGTTTTTCAAACCATTGGTCGGGATCGTTCCTGCTGCGGCCACAGCACCCGCTTTGGTCATAGTGGGAACAATGATGATGGCTAATATAACTAAATTAGACTGGAAGGATTTTACCGAGGTGTTACCGGCCTTTGTTGCCATGATTGCCATGCCCTTAACCTATTCGATCTCTAATGGGATTGCCCTTGGATTCATTATTTATCCGCTGGTAAAACTCTTTACCGGCCAAGGTAAAAAAGTACACTGGCTGGTCTACCTACTGGGTATTCTATTTATTGCCTATTTTGTCTGGCAGACAACGGGGTAAATTGATAGAGACAGTCAGGCAGGGCTCTTAGCGGAGCCCTGCCGATTTATGCCCGGGTGTCTCCGCTGTGAACGGCTTAATAGAAGGGGAGTGACCATAATCAAGCTAAAATACAAGCTATGGCTGGCCGATGAGGAAAAGCTATTTGGGGATGGCCCCTGTGCGATTCTACAGTTAGTGCAACGGCTGGGTTCTTTACGCCAAGCGGCAGAGGAGCTTAAGATGTCCTACAGTCAGGCCTGGAAATTGATTAAAAGCCTGGAAGCCAGATGGGGTTTTAAACTGATTGAGAGTAAGAGTGGCGGGATCGCCGGGGGCGGCTCAACTCTAACCAGGCAGGGTCGGTATTTAATCAAGACCTATCGTTCCTTCCGTCAGGAAGCGGTAGTGGAGTTGGAGAGGCTGGAAAATAAATGGTTTAGTCAGCAATTTAGAGATAGTTTGTACGAGTAAATTGATTAGTTTTCCGTTATACTTACATAAATATAACGGAAAATGGAGAAAGGATGAAATCAGTGCGCAAGCTTGCCAGTATTATTATAATTATTTTGCTGTTCAGCTGTTGTAAGCTGTCGGTGTCGGGAGCCGGAGAGCGGGTTATTACCGATATGGCCGGGAGGAGGGTTGAGTTGCCGGCAGAGATCGAGCGGGTTGTGACCACCTATCACACTGCCTCCAAGTTTGTTTTTGCCCTGGGGGCCCAGAAACGGATTGTGGCCGCTGAAACCGATTTTTCCCGGATCCGCCTCTTTGCGATGCTCTTACCGGGGATTGAAGAAATACCGACGGTTGGTTCCAAAAGAAAGGGTTTAAACCTGGAAGAGATTATTGCCGCCGAGCCAGAGCTGGTGCTCCTCTATCCCTATCATGACGGTCTGACCGCCGCCGAAAAATTGGCTGAACAGGGGATTGCCGCGGTTATTATTCAGCCGGAAAGCTACCGGCAAATTCGTCAGACCAATTTGCTATT
Source organism: Halanaerobiales bacterium (assembly GCA_022360715.1). Lineage (GTDB taxonomy): Bacteria > Bacillota > Halanaerobiia > Halanaerobiales > DTU029 > JAKSCG01. Next base: position 66,964 of record JAKSCG010000078.1, on the reverse strand, counting down.
GGGACAGGTCTTCAATCTGGAAGAAAAAGCCCAGCAGGTAGATCAGCAGTACCAGAAAATTCTCGAACTAGCCGCCCGGACAAGAGCGATCTCCCCGTCCGACCGTCCGACCGTTTATTTTGCCAACAGCCAACTGCTGGATAGTGTTGGGGACGGGATGCTACAGAGCAGTTTAATTGAACTGGCCGGGGGGATTAATCCGGCTAAGGGAAGCAAGCAGGGCTTTATTCAGATCTCGGCCGAAGAACTCTATCAATGGAATCCTGAGCTGATCGTTACTTCACAGCGGTTTCGGGGTGAACTGACCGAGCTAATTAAATCACCTGCTTATCAAGGAATTAAGGCCTTCCAAAACAAAGCGATCCACCGTACTCCTGCTAACCTGGAAGCCTGGGATTTCCCCGGCCCGGCCTCTTATTTGATGATCTTGTGGCTGGCCGATAAGCTCTATCCTGAGCTCTACCGTGATATTAATCTGCCGGCACTGGTCGAGGAGTTTTATCGGGAAGTATACGGAAAAGGCTTTACCGCTTTGGGTGGTCAGCTATCACCATGAATCGAAATTCGCTGGTGGTATTGAGTATGGCTTTGCTGTTTGTGTTCATCTTTATCTTCTCCCTATTTATCGGGCGTTTCCCACTCCCGCCCGGGCAAATCTGGCGGGTTTTATTAGGGTTTTTGTCAGGAGAGCATACTCCCCATAAAGGGGGTCAAGCCTGGTCTGTTTTCTATTATCTCCGCCTCCCCCGGGTAATTCTGGTGGCGGGAGTGGGGGCTGCCCTTGCCGTAACCGGGGCAGCTTACCAGAGTGTTTTTCGTAATCCGCTGGTTTCCCCAGATATTCTGGGGGTATCGGCCGGAGCCGGGTTTGGGGTAGCACTGGGGATGCTTCTTACCGGAGATATCCTGGTCTATCTGCTGGCCTTTATATGCGGGATTCTGGCGGTGGGATTAACCTTTTTGATCGCCAAACTGGCCGGGAGCGGGATGATGATCATGGTTCTGGGCGGGATTGCGGTCAGTGCCCTTTTTAATGCCGCTATTTCCCTGTTAAAATACCTGGCTGATCCCTATGATCAGTTACCCGGGATCATTTTCTACTTAATGGGGGGATTCAGCCGGGTTGGCTGGTCGGAAGTAGTCTTTACCCTCCCTTTGCTCATACTGGGGGTCGGTTTGATCTATTTGCTGCGCTGGGTGTTGAATATTATGTCAATGGGGGAAGAGGAGGCCCTCGCCCTGGGGTTAAATGTACGATTGCTCCGGGGTGTAATGATCGGGGTCAGTACGCTGATGGTATCGGCAGCAGTGGCAACGACCGGTCAAATAACCTGGTTTGGCTTGCTCATCCCACATATGGCCCGCTATTTAGCCGGGGCAGATCACCGTTATATGATTCCGACAGCAGCCCTGCTGGGTTCCTCCTTGCTGTTGATTATGGATGACCTGGCCCGGAATTTGAGCGGGGCTGAGATCCCAATCAGTATTATTTCCGCTTTTCTGGGGGCGCCGTTTTTTATTTATCTTTTGTTATACCGGAGGGAGAGTGGGTGGAATTGATCTTGAAGATTGAGCAACTTTCTTTTGCTTATCGAAAAAATCTCGTTTTGTCCGGGATTAATCTTGCACTCAAACCGGGGGAGTTTACCTGTCTGCTCGGACCTAATGCTTCCGGGAAGACGACCCTGCTCAAATGCTTGAACGGGATTTATCGAAGCAAGCAGGGCAAGATCTACCTGGGTCAGCGGGCGATCGGAGAAATGAAACAGGGGGAGATTGCCCGTTATATCAGTATGGTTCCCCAGGAACATGCAGTTATTTTTGCTTACCGGGTATTTGAGATTGTGCTAATGGGGATCACCCCCTATTTATCCTTGGGGCAGCTACCGGATCGGGCCAGTGAGGAGAGGGCGGAAAGGATTTTAGGGAAAATGGGGATCTTACACCTGGCCCGGCGTTACTATAATTGCTTAAGTGGGGGAGAGCGTCAGCTGGTTTTGATCGCCCGGGCCTTAATGCAGGAGACAACATTTTTGGTGATGGATGAGCCGACCGCCCATCTCGATTTTAAGAACCGGTATTTACTGATGAAGGAGCTAAAAAAACTGGCCCGGGCCGGGAAAGGGGTAATCGTAGCCCTCCATGATCCCAACCTGGCCCAATGCTTTGCCGACCGGATAGCTGTACTGAAAGAGGGCAAGATTATTGCCGGGGGGAATCCGGCTGAAGTGCTAACCACGGAGGTTTTATCTGCTGCTTATGGGATCGGGATCAGGGTTAATGCTAACAACCGGGGAATTGAAGTGGTTCTGCCGGAGTAGCGGATTAAGTATTTTGCCGTAAAATGATCGTTACCCACATTCTACCAGTATAATGCTTTGACATCACCTGCCAATAAGTTATTAGTAATGGCCATAGAAAGAAGATGAAACCTATTCAGTTGTTTTTGTGACAAAAGATAATTTTTTTTCCTCTTCTAATGACATTTTATCCAGATATTTTCCCTATACCTTATCACAAGTTAACTAAACTTGCAAAAAAGCCTTGACAGCAGAAATAAGATAGGTTAAAATATATTTTGATAATGATTATCATTTTGAACAAGCTTAAAAAAAGATATTTTGGATTAGCAAGGAGGAAAAGAATGTTAAGCTTAAGAAAAACTCGATTACAATTTTTAGCTATTGTAATGCTTATATCTGTTGTAGGTTTTGGAGTCAATGAAACTATAAGTGCTTCTACGGAATCTAGTCAAGAGGAAAAAATCGGAAAAAAAGAGATTAGAGTTATTGAACATGCTATGGGTAAAACCGAAGTAAAGGGGACACCGGAAAGGATTGTTACCCTATATCAAGGGGCGACGGATGTTGCAATTGCTTTAGGAATTAAACCGGTAGGGGTTGTTGAGTCCTGGGTTGAGAAGCCGATCTATCAATATCTGAGAGATGATCTGGGAAATACCCCAATTTTGGGCCTGGAAACTCAACCTAATTTAGAAGAAATCGCCAAGCTTAAGCCGGATTTAATTATTGCATCTAAATTACGTCATGAGAAAGTCTATGAGCAGCTTTCTCAAATTGCTCCAACCGTAACTCATCAAACGGTTTTTAAATTTAAAGAAACAGTTGAATTAGTTGGACAGGCTACTAATAAAGAAGAAGATGCCAGGAAACTGCTGACGGATTGGGATAATAGGGTTGCTGATTTTAAAGAAAAAATTTCGACCAGACTAGGTGATGAATGGCCAATTGAAGTCGCTGTTCTAAACTTTAGAGCTGATCATGCCCGTATTTTTGTAACCGGTTTTGCCGGAGATATATTAAGTGAGCTTGGCTTTATCAGGCCTGAATCCCAGCGAAAAGCAGCGGAAGAGGGAAATGTAGTACTTAAACTGACGACTAAGGAAAGTATTCCATCGATGAATGCAGATGTATTTTTCATTTTCCTTCCAGGTGGGGAAAATGCAGATGAGGCTACTCAAAGAACTTATCATGCCTGGACTAATCATCCTTTGTGGAATAATTTGGATGCTGCTAAAAATGACCGTGCTTATATGGTCAATGACGTCATTTGGAATGCGGGAGGCGGTTCAATTGCTGCCAATAAAATGCTGGATCAGATTTATGAACACTTTGGTTTGGACAAATAGTAAGTAACCCTTTATATTGAGTGGGGGTAAAACTTGATAGTTCTACCCCATTTTACTTTATAGAGGATAAAAGCTTCATAATAAATACTTGAAAGTGTGATTTTATGAACCCATTGCTAATACAGCATAGATTGAAGATAGCCGGCCTTGTAATAGGTCTGTGTATTTTAGGGCTGACATTCGTTTTAAGTATGGCGCTAGGGCAAGTACAAACAACAATAAGAACCGTAATAGAAGCCTTTACCAATTATAACCCGGCTTCAACTGAACACATTATTATTACTACCACCCGGATTTCCAGGTCTTCGATCGCAATGGTAATTGGGGCCAGCTTAGCAGTAGCGGGTGCTTTGATGCAGGCTTTAACAAGAAATCCACTGGCTTCGCCGAGCATTTTCGGCATAAACTCCGGAGCACTGTTTTTTGTTGTTTTTGCTACTGTATTCCTTTCAACTAATTCGCTGCTCCAGCTGATGTGGATTGCATTTTTAGGTGGTACCATTGCTACAATCATGGTGTTCTTCCTTGCCTCTCTCGGTAAGGACAGTTTATCACCGATTAAGATCGTACTGGCTGGTGCGGCAATTACCGCTTTTTTTAGTTCTTTTACCCAAGGGTTACTTGTCATTGATCAACAAGGCTTAGAAGGGGTGTTATTTTGGCTGGGTGGATCAGTAGCAGGACGAAATTTGGAGATGTTGCAAACAATACTACCTTTCATCGTCGGAGCCGGTATTGTCGCCTTGTTTTTAGGAAACTCGATCAATATTTTTACTTCCGGAGAAGATATTGCTAAAGGCTTAGGTCAACGGGTCTTATTAGTAAAAATTTTAATGAGTATTGTTATCATCCTTTTAGCTGGGAGTTCAGTTGCAGTAGGTGGATCGATCGGTTTTATCGGTTTAATTGTCCCCCATTTGGTTCGTTTATTGGTAGGTATTGACTATCGTTGGATCATTCCCTATTGTGCTGTTTGTGGCGGAATCCTCCTATTATTATCTGATGTTATTGCAAGGCTGGTTATTATCCCGGAAGAAATGCCGATCGGAGTGATGACCGCGCTTATTGGAGTTCCTTTCTTCATCTCCATTGCAAGGAGGGCGGGGCGTACGACATGAATAAACATACGATTTTACGAAGCAGCTCTGATCAGGTTTCTTTTTCGCTCGAAAAGAAGAGCATAATTATCCTGCCAACTCTACTCCTGGTATCTTTTATTTTGCTAATTCTGGGGCTATCTGTCGGGAGCACGATGATCCATCCCTGGACGATTATCGAGCAAATCCTGGGATCTGGTGATAGTGATTATACATTCATCATTGAAACCCTTAGACTACCAAGAATGCTGCTTGCTTTCTTGGTAGGGGCTGCTCTGGCTGTGTCCGGGCTAATTTTACAAGGAATTGTCCGAAATCCACTAGCTTCTCCTGATATAATAGGAATAACCGGCGGGGCCAAAGTAGCAGCCGTGTTATTTATTACATATTTTTCAGCAGTCGACATCAAGTGGGTACCTGTTGTAGCTATTCTCGGAGCAGGAATAGCTTCATTTGTTATTTATCTTTTAGCCTGGAAAAAAGGGGTAAATCCGATTAGATTTGTTCTTATTGGGATCGGCATTGATGCTGGTATGGGTGCTTTGGTGATTATGATGCTCGTTTTAGGTCCCTATTATTCCACTAGTGAGGCATATATTTGGTTAGCCGGTAGTGTTTATGGGGCTAATTGGTTTGATGTTTTCTCAATGTTGCCATGGTTACTAATTTTTATACCAATTGCTATCTTATTATCCAGAAGGATTAATCTACAGGAACTTGGTGATGACTTAGCAACGGGATTGGGTTCAAGAGTAGAATTAGATCGATTTATTTTGGTTTCGATCAGTGTGGCTTTAGCAGGTTCGGCAGTGGCTTTTGCCGGCGGAATCGGTTTTATCGGTTTGATTGCCCCGCATATTGCCAGGAAACTAGTGGGTCGCTCCTTTGCCAGCTTGGTATCAGTAGCAGCTATAATAGGTGGACTAATAGTGATGTCGGCTGATGTAGTTGCCAGAACGGTATTTTTACCCCTTGATTTACCGGCTGGAGTATTTGTATCCGGGATAGGAGCACCATTTTTTATTTTTCTGCTCTATCAAAATCGTAATGTATAAACAAAGACTTAAAAAGGAGTTAAGACGATGAGTACGTTGCAAACAAATGACCTTACATTAGGATATGGTGATACGATTATCATCAATGAACTGGACTTGAAGATTCCTACCGGTCAAATCACTGTTATTGTCGGGGCCAATGGTTGTGGAAAGTCCACTTTACTGCGTTCGCTTGCTCGTCTTCTAAAGCCCAAATCCGGTCAGGTTCTACTAAGCGGTGAGGGGATTGATGCTTTGTCAACCAAGGAAGTGGCCAAGAGACTGGCCATCTTACCTCAAGGACCAATTGCCCCGGATGGATTAACGGTTTTACAACTGGTTAAACAGGGGAGATACCCGCATCAAAGCTGGCTGAAGCAATGGTCCCGTGAGGATGAAAAGGTGGTCAAGCAAGTACTTGCAGCTACCAAAATGGAAGATTTGGTCGATCGAAATGTTAATTCCTTATCCGGTGGACAAAGGCAAAGGGCCTGGCTTGCCATGAGTTTGGCCCAGCAAACCGGTATTATTTTATTGGATGAGCCGACTACTTTTTTAGATCTAGCTCATCAAATTGAGATTTTAGATCTGTTATTTGAACTGAATGAAGTAGAAGACAGAACAGTTGTTATGGTTTTGCATGACTTAAATCTTGCTTGTCGGTATGCCCATAATATTGTAGCCATTCAGGACAAAAAGATCTATGCACAAGGTAGACCGGAAGATATTGTCACCAGAGAAATGGTCCGTAATGTTTTCAACCTGGAATGTGAGATTGTTGTTGACAGCTTATTTGGAACACCTCTCTGTATCCCACACGGAAAGGGGAGAAGGGTGCAAAATAAAAGAGGTAAAGCCACGGCTGTTTAAATGGGGAAACTCTCAACTGAGGAGTATGGTAGTTCAATTAAGCAGGAAAAAACTGTGATGCTTTTACTAAATAAAATATTTAGTTATTGTAAACGGATTGACAGCAGGAGTATATCTGGATATAATAAACGATAATGACATTCAATATCATTGGTTGACTCAATTTAAATCACAATTATTAGTTGGAGGAAGGTAGATGGCAGTTTTAGCTAAAAATGATAGTAAATTTACTCATAGACATGTACATACGGTTATGATGCTGGGGGGAGGACTTATTGCACTGGCCTTGGTGTTAGCCCTATCCATCTCCCAAGGGGCAGCAAATATTAACTTAGCAACAGTTTGGGCTGCTGTATTCCGTTTTAATCCGGAACTAGCTCCTCATCAAATTATCTACGAGCTTCGTATTCCAAGAGCATTAGTAGGTGCTTTGGTGGGAGCAGGTTTTGCCGTAGCAGGTTCGATAATGCAGGGCATGACAAGAAATCCGTTGGCCAGCCCGAACATTATGGGAATAAATGCCGGGGCTGGTTTGGCTGTTTCGATTGCTTTTGCTTTTTTTCCGGGCCTGCCCTACAGATATTTATTGCTTTTTTCGTTTGCAGGTTCTGCTTTAGGTGCATTTATTACCTATACAGTCGGTTCAATGGCCCAAGGAGGATTAACCCCCGTTCGTTTGGCCTTAGCGGGCACCGCTGTGGCCACTTTGTTCAGTTCTGTTGCCTCGGGGATTTCTATTTATCATAAAACTGCTCAGGATGTAGCCTTTTGGTTTGCCGGAGGGGTAGCCGGAGCTAAGTGGCTCCATGTTTACGGCTTGTTATTTTGGGTATTTATAGGGCTGGTGGTAGGTCTGCTCTTATCACCTTCGATTACTGTATTAAGTTTAGGGGAAGAAACTGCCATTGGCTTAGGTCAGAATATTGTACTGGTTAAAACAATTGGTACTATTATTGTTGTTATCCTGGCAGGAGCAGGGGTTTCCGCAGTAGGACCGATCGCTTTTGTCGGCTTATTAATTCCCCATATCACCAGATTCTTAGTCGGAACAGATTATCGTTGGCTTATTCCTTGTTCTGCTGTCTTAGGAAGTTTATTTTTGGTTAGTGCAGATATTCTTGCACGGATGATTAATCATCCGGCTGAAATTCCGGTCGGTGTAGTCACGGCTTTGGTGGGAGTTCCGTTTTTTCTCTATCTGGCAAGACGTGATGCGAGGGATCTTTAATGGAGAATGTCAAACTATTTTCTTATCAACAAATGCTCGTTAACAAGAAAAATCAAGTCTTAAGATTAATATGTTTGTTGCTTATTCTTTTAATCGTTGTTTTTGTTCTTAGTATGAACTCAGGTTTTATTCGTCTCTCTCCTTGGGAGGTTACCAAAACCTTTTTAGGCTTTGGCAACCATAAACAGGAATTGATCCTTTATGCTTTTCGGCTACCAAGAATTTTGATAGCTATACTCATTGGTGCGGGGCTTTCCGTTTCTGGTGCGATCATACAAGGTGTTTCACGTAATCCGTTAGCAGACCCCGGTATATTAGGGATTAATGCTGGAGCTGGATTGGCAGTAGTTACTTTTATTTTGTTTTTTAAAGATACTGCTACTCAATCGATCTTTCTCTTGCCGCTTGTGGCATTGTTAGGCGGATTGATAGCTGCCATTTTGATTTATACCCTTGCCAGAAAGAGTGGAGCAGTATCAACGGTTCGGATGATTTTGGTAGGAATTGGTATTGGCATGCTATTTAAGGCGCTTATTTTACTCCTTGAAATGAAGATGGAATACCACCAATATGTCAATGCAGCCATTTGGTTAGCAGGAAGTATTTGGGGTAGTAATTGGCAGTTTGTACTAGTTCTATTGCCGTGGATTTTAATATTATTACCTTATGCTTTCTCTAAAGCTAGTATATTAAATATTATTAACCTGGGAGAGCAAAATGCTACCGGACTAGGGGTGGAGATAGAAAGAGAAAAATTTTTATTATCGGGCATGGCGGTCGCATTGGCCTCGGCCTGTGTTTCGATTAGTGGAGGAATTGCTTTTGTCGGCTTGATATCTCCCCATTTAGCCAGACTCCTGGTGGGACCGCGACATGAATATTTGCTCCCGGTAGCTGCTGTATTAGGAGCAATGCTGCTATTAATAGCAGATCTGTTTGCCCGACAGTTATTATCACCCAATGAGATTCCGATTGGTATTGTAGTGGCAGTTATTGGCGCGCCTTATTTTTTATATTTGTTGGCAAAATCAACCGGCTAAAAATGCTTGCCATGGGAAGGAAGCATCAATATGAGTATAATCAAAACAAAGGATTTGGATATTGGCTACAACGAAAAAACAATTGTAAAAGGATTAAACATAGAGATTCTAAAAGGTAAAATTACCGCTCTGATCGGAGGGAACGGTTCAGGAAAATCAACTATATTGAAGGCGTTAGCCAGAATTTTAAAACCACAGCATGGTGCAGTTTACTTAAATGGTGAGTCAATCCTTCAACAATCTACTAAGGCAGTGGCAAAGAAGCTGGCAATTCTTCCCCAAAGTCCTACGGCTCCAGAAGGATTAACTGTGGCCGAACTGGTATCCTATGGAAGATTTCCCCATCAAAAACGTTTTGGAACTCTTGCTGCCAGAGACTATCAAATGATTGAATGGGCAATTAATGTAACCGGCATGAGCGAATTTGCCTCCAGAACACTGAATTCCTTATCCGGAGGTCAACGCCAAAAGGCCTGGATTGCTATGGCCTTAGCTCAAGGCACAGACACTATCCTGTTAGATGAACCTACCACATTTTTAGATATGGCTCATCAATTTGAGGTTTTAAATTTACTTAAAAAATTAAATAGTGAGCAGAGACAAACTATTGTTATGGTAGTACATGATTTGAATCATGCTACACGTTTTGCAGATCATATGATTGCAATCAAAGACGGAAGGGTAATGAAGGAAGGAAAAGCAATAGATGTAACAACCCCGGATATTTTAAAGGAGGTCTTTGGCATCTGTGCTGATGTTATTATTGATTCGAAGACAGATACTCCACTGGTGATACCTTATGGTACAATCGGAGATTCTTCGAAAGATCATCTTCAGCTATTAAAAGAATCGGTTGTTGGCTAAGACTTTAGACGACTATTTGAGGTTGAGGGAGGAGGAGTTACAGCAATGAATTTTATTTACAGTTTGGTTGATTATCAAAATAAAAATATTATACAAATAAAGGGGATTAGCAATGAATAAATTAATGGTAATTTTAGTTATCGCGTTTGTTCTATTTTCGGGAGTTATCGCAGCGCCGATTGAGGCTTCAACCCGGATTGTAAAACATGAGTTGGGGCAGACTGAAATACCTGCTGAACCAAAACGGGTAGTAGATTTGGTTGGTGTGTTGGATAGTTTGATCGCCCTTGACTTGGAAGTTACTGCTGCTCAGTCAGAAATGAGTTGGGCCGGTTTTCATTTTGCTCCATATGTACTGGAAAGACATCAAGGAGCGATCACTCCGATTGAAGATATATATAACCCATCCGTGGAGTTACTGATCTCTTTGGAGCCTGATCTGATTCTATTGTATAAAAATATGGGAGATATGTATGATGATCTATCTAAGATCGCCCCAACAGTGGTCCTTAGCTTTGAATGGGGAGATATCCGGGCTGGACTGCGCGAACTAGGTGTGATTTTTGCGCAAGAAGAGAAAGCCGAAGAAGTGATTGAGGAGTATGACCAACTGGCCAGGGCAGCACGAAACAAACTAAAAGCTGTTGTTGAGGAGAACGAAGAAGTTATGTTCCTCAGAATTACCAACAAGTTTTATCGGGTTTATAATAATTTTGGACAAGTCGGCCGACTGCTTTACCAAGACCTTGGTTTCCAAATCATGAAAGACTATCCGGCTGATAAATGGAAGAAATTACAACAGTTATCTTTGGAAGGCTTGTTTTTCTATAATCCTGATCGAATTTTCCTAAGTACAGATAACGGAACAGAGGCGGCGAGGCTATTAAGCGAACTAGAAAAAAGCAATACCTGGAAAAATCTAAAGGCGGTCAAAAACGGTTATTTATATGATGCCAATGATTTTTTGCATTATGCCCAAGGACCAATCGGAAGTCGCATTTTGATTGACCAGATTTTGGAAGAAGTAATTATCGAATAGAACCTTAAATAAAGGAGGGCATTCCTGACCGCAAGCTCATTAGTTTCAAGTGATGAAAATAGAAGGAGTGCCCTTTATTCTACAAAGCTTTATAAATGATCTCTCCAGTGCTTGCATAATCAACAACAAAGGACTTCTTTTCTGCCCATTCTTCGGAAAATAATTCTTACTTCAGATAATATATCTACTCTCTCCTAAAAACTTTTTCCTCTAAAACTTTGAGATACAACAACTAAATCAATATCGCTCGCTTCATGTAATTTTACCAAAAATATACCTAATTTTTTGTTAGGCTTTATATTCATTTTGTTCATTGTAAAATAAGATTATGTTTTTTAGGTGGAAATTTATCAATCTTCTCCTGGTATAGACCCTTTAACGCTTTTTCAATGGATAAATGGCACATAAAAACTGAATAAAAATATCTTCCACCTGATGCCACAAACTTCGTTGTTTCTAAATCATAATCAGATTGCTTTAGCCATTTCTTTAGCTCTGGAATCCATAATATATCCTTCTAATGGTAATATATTTTACAGATTTATCCAAATTGGGTTAAGCTCCCCGTAGATAATGAACTTGGCATATACGATATGGTGTTTGAATGTTGTTGGGATTGGTTTGCTAAATATGATAATATATATGCAGATAATCCAAAAGGTGCAATTAGTGGACATATAAGAATTGTAAGGGGGAATTGCTGGGTTAATGGAATTACGACAATTAATTTATCAAGGAGGGTATCACGTTCGCCAAATTCATGTAATCATCATCTAGGTGTAAGGCTTGTTAAATCCCAATGAACCACTCCACGTGGCTAAGGCTGCGAGGAATTAAGCCAAAAAAGATTAAAACGAAAAGGAGTGTTTAGAAATGGAAAAAAACACTACATTTGACAATAAGGTGCAAAACAAAACTTTAAATTGGTTGCTGGAATCTGATGATATGGCCGTAAAGTATCGCACGTTGACTGAAATTTGCGGATCTTCTAAAGGAGATGAAATTGATAACCTGCTTGGGTCAATATGGGAACACAAATCAATTCAAGGGATGCTAAAAAAACAGGATGAGAACGGACTATGGAATGAAAAGGAATATGGTTCATTTACACCGTTGCGTTACCTAACCGCTTTTGCTGAATTTGGATTGCAAAAAGATAAAAGGATTGAGGCCTTTGTAAATTATTCAATAGAGACACTTTCAAATGAAATGAATAACGATCCCTCAGGTTGCTATACCCCGCTTGTATTAAGAGCATTGGTAATGTTAGGTTATTATGATCGCGATGACGTAAAAGAACTAATTGATAAATTTACAGCAACGCAACTATATGACGGAGGGTTTAATTGCCAAAGGCTGCTTGATAAAAAACCAGAACGTAAAAGTTGTTACAAAGCAGCTATAACAGCTCTTCTGTTGTATGCAGAATGCAAGAGAAAAGGTGTTATAATAGACAATGCGGATCAATTAATTCAATATTTTACGAAACGGGACGTGTTTTATACATCCGATAAATCAAAATTTATTATTGAAGGGAGACCGGGTTGGCGATTTATTGATAATTTTTTTCCGGTAGAACCCATGCGCATTGGATTGCCTTTAACCGTGGCCGCTTTATCAATTTTAGGGGCAGGTAATCATCCGGCATTAAAAAAAGCATGGGAGTTTCTAAATGAAAAAACAGACGAAAACGGAAAATTAATTTTGGATGGTACACTAACCAAGCAGCCGTGCAATTTCGGGAAAGTGGGGCAGCCAAACAAATGGGTTTCTTTCTATGCTCTCTTAGCAGAAAAATATAAAGATCAATAAAATCAAAATTTATAACAGAAGGATGGCTTAGTGGAATTTTATCAATCTTCTCCTGGTATGACCCTTTAGCGCTTTTTCAATGGATAAATGGCACATAAAGACTGAATAAAAATATCTTCCACCTGATGCCATAAACGTCGCTGTTCTTACGATCTTATCAATGCTTGTAAAGGTCACTTTAAACCATATTCGATTAGCTTATTGAACAATTGACGTCTGCTAATATCCAGTTTTTTGGCGGTTTCAGTCCTATTATAATTACAAAGATTCAGAACCTCTTGAATATAAGTAGCTTCGGTCTCACTTCTAAATTGTTTGAGGGTTTTAATATTTTTACCATATTGGGTTAAGCTCCCCGTAGATTTGATATCAGCGATCTCTTCTGCTCGAACAACCCCATTATCAGATAATACTACTAATCTCTCCACGATGTTTTTTAGTTCTCGGACATTACCGGGGTAGTGGTAGTTTAAAAGAAACCGCATTACTTTTGGCTCAATTACTTTTATCTCCTTTTTTAAGTCATTTTGGACTTTTTGGAGAAAGAAATTAATTAGTTCCGGTAAATCTCCTTTCCGCTCCCTTAGGGGTGGAATCTCGACTGTAATTGTGCTGATTCGATAAAATAAATCTTTTCGAAAGATTTGCTCAGCCACCATTTTATAGATATCCCGGTTAGTAGCACAAATTAGCCGGAAATTTATAGCAATAGCTTGATTATTGCCGATTCGTTCAATTTTTTTATTTTCAATAGTTCGCAGTAATTTTATCTGGGTATCAAGTGATGTATCCCCGATTTCATCAAGGAAAAGAGTTCCGTTGTGGGCAGCCTCAAATCGGCCAATTCTGCGTTCGAGGGCACCGGTAAAAGACCCTTTTTCATGGCCGAATAATTCCGACTCAAGTAAGGTTTCGGAAAAAGCATGACAGTTAACCGCGATGAATGGCTTGTCACACCGCTCACTATGGTGATGAATATACCTTGATAATACTTCTTTCCCAACTCCCGATTCCCCTAAAATAAAAATATTAGCATTGCTGGCTGATGCTTTTCGGGCAATCTCCAGGGCTTTTTTAAATTTTTTACTTGAGGTTTTTAACATAAGCGGAGAGCTTGTTTGGTCGGACAGTAAGGCTGAGTTCCTTTGTTCCAAGACTATATACCCCCTTATTAATGATATTGAGCAGGATTTTCTCTGATTTAGGTACAGCAAAACAACTTTCCTTTTATAAAGAGGTTGATCCGGGATCGAATAATCATCATTTAACTTGAACTCTAATTAAAGGCAATTTCTAATATCTATTATAGCATAAAAAGATGGAATCCTTAGTCGCAAAGATTCCATCTTTATAGCTATTTTTACTTAAATTTTGTCCTTTTTTATTTAACCATAAATATTTCCGGAGTTAAGACTATTATCTAATTGTTTGCCAGAAATCTTATTAACTATTATTGCGATCGCCCCATCTCCGGTGACATTACAAGCAGTTCCAAAGCTATCTTGAGCCAGGTACAGAGCCATCATTAGTGAGATGAAAGGAGGTGAAAATCCCAGCATTGTTTCTAATAGTCCTAAGGCAGCCATAATTGCTCCGCCCGGCACACCGGGAGCTGCTACCATCGTTACACCTAACATCATGATAAAAGGGAAAATGACCGCAATTGAGATTGACATTCCATTTAGCAGCATAACGGCCATGGCACAGCTGACCAGGGTAATCGTACTTCCTGATAGGTGAATTGTGGCACATAGCGGGATAACAAATTCTGTGATCCCATCATCTACCCCATTTAACTTGGTCTGTTGAACCGTAACCGGGATTGTTGCTGCTGAAGACTGAGTCCCAATCGCGGTAAAGTATGCCGGAATCATATTTTTTATTAATTTAAAGGGATTTACTCCGGCAATAATGCCGGCTATAAGGTATTGTAGACCGATTACAATAAAGTGTAAACTAATAATCATGATAAAAACCCGGGCAAAGACTGAAATGATTGTAACAACCTGTCCTTCATAGGTCATGCTGGCAAAAATTCCTAGGATGTGCAGCGGTAATAATGGGATTATAATTCTGGTAATGAGCTTTTCAACAATTGCCTGGAAATCAGTGATCGCATTTTTAAGGGTATCACCCTTAATCATAGTTATCCCCAATCCTAAAGTAAAAGCAATTAAAAGAGCGGTCATTACACCCATAATTGGAGGCATCTCAATTTTAAAGAATGCCTGGATCACCGAATCCTTTGTTCCGGCAAATTGTTGGGAAAGACTACCAACATCTAAAAACAAAGGCAAAACCAGGGAACTGGTAAAATAGGCGGCTAAACCGGCAAAAATAGTTGAGCCATAAGCTAACCCAGCGGTAATGGTCAGTAACTTCCCGGCTCCTTTGCCTAAATCACCAATACCAGATGCTACAAACCCAATAATGATCAGGGGAATAGCAAAGCCCAAAAAGTTGCCGAAAAGGCTATTAAAAGTGGCCAGCAATTTGATTACAGGCTTAATCTCTAAATTTCCTAATAAGATACCTACAATAATGGCAATAACCAGTTTGGGTAATAAACCTATTTTTTTCATGATTATTTCTCCTTTTTTTTGTAGTTAACCAAAAGTTTTATCGGACTTAATTTGCCTGTAAAATATTTCTGCAAGTCCTATGCCAAATTTTGTTTACAGGTAACGTCTACCGGATGTGTGAATTAACTAGCCCTTCAAAGGGGAACGCAAATTCTTTTGGGTAAATAGTGAAATTAATTTCCGCTTCAGCATGAAATTTATTTCACATTGTTAGCTAAAGTAATTTGTAAATGTTAAATAATTCTGTTGAAAAAAAGGAATTTTTTAATATTTGAAGAAATATTATCAATATAGAGAGAGTTACATACTTTTTCGACAGGTATAAAAATATTATATTACTCCCATACTATAAGGCTAGTAGGGGGGTAATATGCTATGTATGAAAAAAAAGACAAATTCCATAAACCGAAAATGATCTGTTATGAGGTAGGGAAAACAAAATCGGTCAAAGAAGCTGTCCGTAAAGATGTTATTTCAGTTTACAAAAAGAAAAAATAAGTAAATAAAGGGGAGGGTAAAAATTGTGGATAATAAATATCGACTTGATATCTATAAAGAAAGATATTATAATGAAATAAATGACAGATATGTGTTAGATTCGCGAATTACTTTGTCGATCAGTTTAATTACCCTGTTATTTGGTGCGATCCCGACTTATTTTCTTCCTTTGCTGATTAATAATATCAAATCAAATAAGATCGTCTTGTTGTTGATTGTCTTAATCCTGATGTGTGTTAGCCTGGTTCTATCGACAATCTACTTAATTAAAATGTATATGTACCCCTATTTATTCCATAATATTAAATTAAGAATGACAGCAATTTTTAATCGGAAGCACTCTAAGCACAAGGTATTTTGGTCAATGAAATTTTCCGATAATTTTATTGGTTATATCTATCATATACTGCCCTTACCCGGTGAAATTGAATTATACTATGAGGAGTTAGAGGAAGAATACGGAGAAGAAGAAGCCCAGGATATTATCTTAAATTACATGATCAGTATGTATGCCAATGCGATTGAGATTAATACCGATTTAAATATGTTAAAGGAGACCTATTTACAGAAAACAAATGCTTTTGTTTTACTGGCCTTATTTTTTGCTTTGTTGCTTTTATTTTTGCAGTATTTCGGTATAATAACCTACTTTTAAGATAGGAGAATGAAGATGAGTAAAGACAAAAAATTACAGCCTTCTCCACCAAAGATGATCCGCTATGAAGTTGGCAAAACCAAATCAGTAGATCATGCTGGCCGGGAACCAATTAGACCGATTCGGACGATAAAACCACTGAAACCGGAGACTTCCGGAAACAATTAGGACAAGCAATTTACCAACTTACTGATGATAAGAATTGGCAACTTGCTAAGTTATAAATCTTCCATTTGGTAAATAAAAGTGAGGATTTCCGCTACTGCTCGGTATAATTCAGGAGGGATTTGCTCGCCAATATTTAATTGGGCCAGTACTTCGACAATATCTTTGTTCTCCTCAATGGGGATATTATGTTTCTCGGCTTCTTTAATGATCCTTTTAGCCATCTCACCCTGACCACTGGCAATAATTCTGGGGGCCTCGTCCTTGTTAATGTCGTATTGCAGGGCCACGGCTTTTTTCAGCGCAGTGATTCGATTTAAATCCTTTTTGGAGCTGTTTTTCATCTCAATCCCCCTTATTTTAGATTATAAATTTCTTAGATTCGAAAATCAATATGGTTAACCCCCGGGAAAGGGATATTTTCGTCCCCGGTTGGTACTAGACTGGAAAAATAGTCGTCTATTTCTTTTTCGTCGAGGAGTTCGACCGCTGGGGTTTGTACTTCCAGTCCCAGTTTACTCAATTCTTCGGTTAGTAGTGGCAACTGAGATTCGAGTAAACGACAGGTTTCTGCCCTGTCACTTTGAAAAGTACCTTTAAGTTGACCGGAACTGTATAGCATATCAGCTTTAATCGTTCCCCGTTTTTCCAATGTGATGATAAAACTAATTTTCAGGGTATCTTTTTCGCCCTTTTTCTGTTGCCTTTTGTTATGATCGGTGAAGCGACGGATCTGTAGATAAGCCGGAATAAGCTTCTGGTAGTCAGGGATAAAAAGGGGTATTTCCAGGGCCAGGAGTAAATTGGGCTCCTGTTTATTTAAAAGCTGCTGGCCCAGGAGGTGGTTTAAAAGCTGCCAGGTGGGTCCACTGCTATTTTGTTGGAATAGTTGAATTATTCGATTGAGCTGGCCGGAATAATCGACCAGTTGCCGTGAGATCTGCTCCGCCGGTAGTTCAGGATTGATCGTCAGGCGCTTAATCAGCCCGGCCGGAACAGACTGGAGCTGATTTAGTTTTTCAGTAAGCGGATTTTCCGGAGAATAATTGTTGGCTAATCCGATGATTAGCGACGGAAATAAAGGCAATTTGTTTTTCAGAAAAATGCTGTAGGTCTGGATCAGTGAATTCTGTTGGACGGGCTCGCTTGGACCGGAGTTCTTTAACAGTTCGACTAATTGTCCCAGGTATTCTTTTTTCAGGGGCAGGTTGAGTCCGGCCCAGTTTTGCATAATTTCTTTCCGCTGCTCCGGGGTTAATTGGCTTAAAATTTTTAATAGTTCAGCAGATATTTCCGGAATTTTGCCTGAGCGCGGCTCGGGATGGCTCTTTTTTGATTGCTCCCCGCTCAAATGATTTTCGATCAGCTTAAGCAGGTAGTGATAGTTTAGCTGATTTATTTTCATAAATTTCATTCCTTTGGCAGATTATATTTTATTTTAACACCCCTTTTTCCTATATTCAAGGGACTTTAGAAAGGAATTTACTATATTATCATGAATAATAACTAAAAATATAAGGAAGAAAGAGGGGAATAAAAGAATGGATGAGCTTAGTATCGAGGTAACGGGTTTAAAAAAATATTTTGTTGGGGCAAAGGCAGTAGATGGAATAAGCTTTAAGGTTAAGTCGGGAAGTATATATGGTATGCTGGGACCCAATGGGGCCGGGAAGACAACTACTATTGAAACGCTAGTAGGGTTATACCGGAGAGATGGTGGCAGGATCAGTGTATTGGGTTATGATCCAGAAGATGATCTTGACAAAATCAAAAAATTAATTGGGGTTCAACTCCAGTCGCCATCACTTTTTCCCCGATTGACAGTGAAAGAAATGGTTAATCTCTTCAGCAGTTTTTATCCTCAGCCCATGGACCCAGTGGAGGTAATTAACCAGGTAGGTTTAGATAGCAAAGAAAATACACAGATTAGATTTTTATCAGGAGGTCAGCGCCATCGTTTGGCGGTCGGCCTGGCTATGGTCAGTAACGGCAAAATAATGTTTCTAGATGAACCCACAACCGGGCTTGACCCCAAAGCCAGGAGACAGTTATGGGATGTGATTAAGGGCTTAAAAAATAATGGTGTTACGGTATTTCTAACTACCCATTATATGGAAGAAGCTGAAAAATTATGTGATGACCTGATGATAATTGACCTGGGTAAAGTAATAGTCCAGGGTTCTCCTCGGGAACTAATTAAAGAATTTTCCCAAGAAACAGCAATTGAGTTTTCCGATCCGGGTTTAACCGATCTGTCAAGAAAAGCACTGGAAGATCGGCAGCTGGCAGCCCGGGTAAGCTATGAGGTTAAAGAAAAAAGGATAATTCTCTATACTCATAATGTACCTTTCACAATGAAAAAATTACTGGATTTTGGTTCAGACCATAAGCTGGCTATTGATGATATTGTGGTTAGACGGGCCAGCCTGGAGGATGTGTTTTTAAAATTGACTGGTAGGGGGATCAGGGAATGAGGATCTTTATAAACGTTTTTTTGGCTAATCTTAAGGAACTGATCAGGGATAAAACTGCTTTATTTTGGTTTCTTGCTTTTCCTATATTCTTTGTCTTTCTATTTGGGATAGTTTTTTCGGGAAGTTCCGAACTGGTTTTTAACCTGGGTATAATAATTGAAGAACCGTCAGAAATGACTGATAAAATAGTAGAAGCGATGAGAGCGATCGATAGTTTTAAAGTTTCCGTTGCCAGGGGGGAAGGCAGCGAAGAAATGAAAGCCCTGCAAAAGGGAGAAAGGCATATTGTAATTAAAATTCCAGCAATTGATTATCAGAAGATGGCCAGTGGCCAGGGTGTTGAAATCCTCGTCTATTATGATGCCAGTAAACAACAGACCAGTCAGGTATTGATGTCTGTTGTGGAAAAGATGTTCGGTGAAGCTGAGCATAACATTACCGGTATTCCTGAAATATTTAAAATTAAACAGGAAGCGATCCAGGCTGACAAACTGACAGATTTTGATTACATATTACCGGGTATTCTGGCAATGGCACTAATGCAGCTTGGATTATTTGGTTCTTTGCAATTTTTGAGTTTGAGGGAGCAGAAAATAGTCCGTAGTTTAGGGGTTACCCCTCTTGCCAGGAGTACACTTTTAATTAGTGAAATAACCCTCAGGCTATTAATGGCATTGGTTCAGACCTTTCTTATTATTACTATTGCCAGAATTGTCTTTGGAGTGACTATTATTAGCAACATCTTTGTCGTATTTGCGGTAGTAATTATTGGAAGTTTAACTTTTATTAGTCTTGGCTATATGCTGATCTCTTTTGTTAAATCTAATGAAGCTGGCCAGGGGATAATTCAGATAGTTCAATTCCCTATGATGTTTTTGTCAGGGATCTTTTTCCCGCCCGATTTTATGCCCTCGTATATTCAAGCAATTGTCCGGGCTATTCCCCTGACCTATCTGGGAGATGCATTACGGCAGGTAATGATTGGGGTATATTCTGGTCGGTCAATGCTAACAAATATTATTGTTCTAAGCGGTTGGTTAATAGTGACTCTAATAATTACGATAAAATTCTGGCGCTGGGATTAAAATTAAGTAAAGGGGAGTTAAAAATGGGATGGATAAAAGAAAACAGGCTTCTACTCAGCTGTCTTTTCCTATTGCTGTTACTCAATATAGCGGTATATTTTAAGTATTTTTCTGAGCTGCGGCCTGATCTAAAAGTAAGTAATGTATCCTGGCGGGAAGAACAGAATAGCTGGGTGATCGAAGTCAGCAGTAATAAACCAATACCGGATGAGCAGGCTGAAGTAGTAACGGTTTTCAGTGACGGCCGGGTTGAAAAGGAATTATGGCCGTTGGAAGCTACTACTCTGAGCTGGGAATATAAGGTATCGGCTCCGCTGGAAGCGGTGGTAATTAACGCTGCTCCGGAAGTAGATTGGGATCAGGAGAACAGCATTTATTCCAGTGATCTCTGGAGCCGGGAGGTCAAACTATCGCTAATACCGGCCCGGAGTGAATACGCTTTGGCCATCGATCAGGCTAAGCAGAATCTTTACTTATTCCACACCGAAGGTTTTATCCGGGGAAAGCCCCAACCCGGTATTACCCTGGTAGGTTTTGATATTACCGGAAAGCAGGTCTTTGCCCCTAAAAATTTTATTGAGACTAATCGTTCTGATATCAGGTATTCTCATCCAATGCTCACCTTAAGTGCAAGCGAGGGGCCGGATTTAAAGCTAATGCTGGGATGGAATCAGCTCACCGCTCACGGTGATCATGCTCAACTCTATCATGGCAGACTTTCCCGGACGGAAAACGGTCATTATGAACTGACCGGGCTGAAAAAAAGCAATATCGAAGGGAGAATCTATGACAGCTTGCTCGATCAGCCCGCCGGTGTTAGCTATCTGTTGACCGGAATCGACAGGACGAATTCGCCGGAATGGGTGATTTATCGCATGGAACAGCAGGCTCTCCGGCCGGAAACGGTGATTCCCATCGGGGATACTACCCTTGAACAGATCGAAATAAGTCAATTAATTAATGACGGCTCGTTCCGCTATTTGTTCTGGCTGGAAAAGAAAGAAGGGCTCTCCATAGTCAAGTATATGGTGGCCAGTTCTACGGGTGAGGTATTAATTCCGGCTAAGGAAATCGGTCGAGCCAAAGTTGATTATGCTATTCCTGAACCCTTTCAAGTGCTCCGGGCAGGTCAACAATTCCATCTGGTCTGGGTCGAAAAAGCGGGTTTGTTTGCCCCCACCCATTCATTCAATTATTTGATTATTGATGTCGGTGGTAATCAAATCGTTCAGCGCCATGGTTTTGTTGAGGCCAAAGGATATACCCAGGGCTTTGATTTGATGCTCGATCCGGGCGGGAATATTGAGTTTGTCTTTACTAAATACCACGGTCATAAAACCTTCCAACCGCAGCGCAATACCGATATCCATTATGTAAAATACCGGGCGGAAGACTTACAGCCAATAGCACCGATGCAGACCTTGGTCAGGAGCAGTTATTATGAAAGAAATCCCCAATTATCCTATTTAGCCGGGAATAATCGTTTGCTATCCTGGACCCGGTCGAAAAAAGAAGGGGAAGAGCTTTATTATTTTACTACTGATCCGGAATTAAGGAAGATACTGGCGGAAGGGAAGATAGGCCAGTTTTTAAAGCTGATCTATCATCAAAGTCAGGATTATATTTACAGTCTGATGACCGGCTTGATTATTGTCGTAATTTTATCAATGCTCCCTCTGCTCGGCCTTTTTATCTATAATTTATTGGGTAAATATAAAAAAGGGCTTTATTTGTACTGGGTAGGGGCTGTATTAACGATCTTTCCGTTGAAACTTTTGACCGAAACCTTATTTATCCCGTTAGATCATCCGGGTATAAACAGGATTTTTCGCTTAAACCTAGCATTTGGGCTGGTTATTTTACTCCTGGCAGGAGTATATTGGTATATCTCCAAAAACGGTAAAGGTGGAGGTCGGACTGAAGGGCTCAACCGAATCCTGGTTTGCTGGGTAATAATCGAAAGCTTTGTCATCTATTTAAGTTTTATCCAGGATGTTTTTATCACGTAACAATAGCAATAGTTCTAAGCAGGAGGGGTAATTTTTTTGAAAAACGATAATCGTAATAGCGGATTTATTGAATATATGCAGGAAATTGCTTTGAAATCAATATTATTTGAAGTTGCGGCCACCCCAAAACCGGGACTGGTTGATCGAGATAATCAGGGAGCCCATTCTGATATGGATTTTTTTACTTTTATGGCCAGTAGTGCAGCTTTATCCAGTGTTTTTGCCGAATGCAGTCGGAAGGGACTTGATTACCCCTCAGCCGATTTCCCGGGGTTATTGTCCTGGATACGCCCGATCGGTTTAGCAGCAGAGAAAAGGATGTTTCAAGCAACAGGAGGTGTTAACACCCATAAGGGGCTAGTATTTTCCCTCGGAATAATCTGTGCGGCGGCCGGAAGTATTTACCGGGATACAGGGAATCAGGTTTTTACCGCTGAACAAATCAGCAACCGGGTGAAGGAGATTGGCGCGGGAATTACAGCCAGGGAATTGAAAAATATCGACCGGTCGAGAGCAAGGACAAAAGGAGAAAAGATATATCTTCAATACGGGGTGAAGGGGGTCCGTGGTCAGGTTGAATCCGGCTATAGTACTGTCATTGCAGTAGCACTGCCGGTGCTTAAAGAAATGCGCCGAGAGCATTCCATCGCCCTGAATAATGCATTTATTCAAGTATTATTACACCTGATGACCGTAACCGAGGATAGTAATGTCATTGGTCGTTTAGGCCTTGCGATGTTGGATGAGATGCAGGCGCAGGCAAAAAAGGCCCTGTACTTGGGGGGAATATTAACAGAAGAGGGTCGGAAGTATATTGAGCAAATGGACCGGGATTTTATTATGAGAGGGATTAGTCCTGGCGGGTCAGCTGACCTGTTGGCGGTTACAATTATGCTGTACTTATTGGAAACTGGTGGGATCATATAGAGCAAATCACAATAATAAAACTTTTTCAAATAATATTAATTATTTTGAAGGAGTTTTATCTTTTTTGTAGAATATATAGCTAAAATAAATTGGATACAGGATACAGTATTATAAAGGTGGTTATTTTGGAGTTTTATCATTTTGTCGAACAAACAATTCAATTAGATAATAGAGAGGAAAGAGCCAGGGTTGAGCATTTCCTGGCTAATCATTCACTCCGTCTGGAAGCAGATGTCGACTATTCGATTGCTATTTACCGGCAAGGGATGGTTGTTGCAACCGGCTCCCTGGCCGGAAATGTACTTAAATGTATCGCAGTCGATCCTGAGTATGAAGGGAGGGGTATAGCCGGGCGGGTTGTATCAAGACTGGTGGCCGAAGCCTACAGCAGGGGGCTACTTCACCTCTTTATCTATACAAAACCGGAAAATGCAGGCAAGTTCAGTCAATTAGGTTTTTACAAAATAATCGAGGTTCCAGCCGGGGTAGTCCTGATGGAGAATAGACCCGATGGAATTACCGCTTATTTAAAGCAATTAAAAAAATATAAAAGATCAGCAAATATGGTGGCAAGCATTGTTGTAAACTGTAACCCGTTTACGAAAGGACATCAATATCTGATTGAAAAGGCGGCCCGGGCTTGTGAGCTATTACACCTTTTTGTTGTATGGGAAGATCGATCGGTTTTTCCCCCGGAAGTCAGATATCAATTGGTCAAAGACGGGATCAAGCATCTTCCCAACGTGGAAGTGCATAAGGGCAAGGACTATATTATCTCTAATGTTACCTTTCCGACATATTTTATCAAGAGTCCGGATGAGGCGGTAAAAACCCAGTCTTTACTGGATATTAAGATATTTGCTAAGTTTATTGCTCCGGCCCTGGGAATAAAAAGGAGGTATGTTGGTACAGAGCCTGATTGCCCGGTAACCGGAAGATACAATCAGACGATGAAGACGGTGCTTCCCGGTTATGGGATAGAGGTGATTGAGCTTCCCCGACTCAGTATTAAAGGGGTTGTGGTCAGTGCTTCTCAGGTCAGAAAGCATTTAAGACAAAAAGAGTTGCACCTTGTTAAGGAGCTTGTTCCGGAGATAACCTATAATTTTTTAAGATCAAAGGATGCTGATTCTATATTGGAAAAGATTGGGAATGAAGCTGGAGGTGGGCTGATTGGAGCTAAAAAAAACCGGAATGGCCGGCACACTTGAATCAAGCGATATTCTAGTAGTAATTGAACCAAAGAACAGCGAAGGGATCGACATACTGCTGGAAAGTGTTGTGATCAAGCAGTTTGGGGATCAAATCAGGAAAATAATCAGTAATACCCTCAGGGAGTTGGGCATTAACCAGGTGATAGTAAGAGCCAACGATAAGGGAGCCCTGGATTGTGTCATCAAAGCCCGGGTTCAGGCAGCAGTATCTCGGGCGACCGGGTCAAAAGAATGCTTTTGGCGGGTGGTCGAAAGTTGAGACAGTTGAGAAGAACAATGATGTATGTACCGGGGAATAATCCCGGTTTGCTCAAGGATGCTCATATTTATGGCGCAGATGCTCTGATGTTTGACCTGGAAGACTCGGTTTCCCTCCAGGAAAAGGATACGGCACGTTTTCTGGTATTCAATGCCCTGCTCAGTATTGATTATGAGGGAACAGAAACAGTCGTCCGGGTTAATAGTCTGGAAACCCCTTACGGTAGAGACGACTTTGAGGCCATAGTCAGAGCAAAACCTGATACTATTAGATTACCTAAGACAGAAGAGGCGGAGGAGGTCAAAGAAGCGGATTTGCTGATAGGAGAGATTGAAGGGAAGGCCGGGATTGAGTTGGGAACAATCAAGCTGATGGCAGCACTTGAGAGCGCCCGGGGTATTGTTAATGCTTATGATATTGCCACGGCAAGTCCAAGGCTGGTTGCGCTTGCGTTGGGAGCAGAAGATTTTGTTGCTGATATCAAGACCAGTCGGTCAAGTGAGGGGTGTGAACTCCTCTTTGCCAGGAGTCAAGTATTAATTGCGGCCAGGGCTGCCAGGCTCTTTGCTCTTGATACAGTATTTTCTGACTTAAAGGATCAAGCTGCTTTTGCCCGAGAGGTTGAATATATAAAACAACTCGGATTTGATGGCAAATCAGTGCTACACCCGCGGCAGGTTGAAACTGTGCACCGGATATATACGCCCACCCGCACGGAAATAGAGCAGGCCCGCAGAATCATTACTGCAATGCAAGAAGCTGAACAGAAGGGAGCGGGAGTGATCTCCCTTGACCAGCAAATGATCGATAAACCAATAGTTGAGCGTGCGCAAAGGGTACTTGCTCTGGCCGAAGCTACTGGGATGAATAAGGAGGATGGTGGCCGGTGATGAATAGAAATATACTTAAAAGAGAAATCCCATTAGCGATCAAGGGGATCGGAAAGTTAAGGCCTTATCAAGGGTCAAATATAGAGGAGCAAAGGGGGATAGTCAGTAATTCCTTCTCCGGAAAAAGTAAATTAGGGCACGATCTTGAACAGGCGATCGTGGCAACCGGGCTTAAAGATGGAATGACAGTTTCCTTTCATCATCATTTTCGGAACGGAGACTATATAGTCAATATGGTGATGGCAGCTATTGCCAGGCTTGGTATCAAGGATATCACGCTTGCTTCAAGTTCATTGTCATCGGTCCATGCGCCTTTAATCGAACAGATCCGTCAAGGGGTAGTAACCCGGATTGAAACCAGTGGGATCAGGGGTGAGCTTGCTGAAGCAATTTCCAATGGTTTGTTGGAACTTCCTGTAATCATCCGTTCGCATGGGGGGAGGGCCAGAGCAATTGAGAGTGGTCAATTAGTAATTGATGTCGCTTTTTTAGGGGTTTCCTCCTGTGATCGCTATGGTAATGCCAATGGTTTTTCCGGAAAATCGGTTTGTGGTTCCCTGGGCTATGCGATGGTTGATGCTGACTACGCCAAAAGGGTTGTACTAATAACCGATAACGTGGTCGATTACCCCAACTTACCGATTAGTATTTCCCAGACCAAGGTTGATCTGGTAGTCCAGGTTGCGGAAGTGGGAGATCCGCAAGGAATTATGTCGGGGGCGACCAGACTGACCAATAATCCGCGAGAGCTATTGATTGCTAGGCAGGCAGCTAGATTTATTGATCTGGCCGGCTATCTGACCGATGGTTTTGCCATGCAGACCGGCTCCGGTGGTGCGTCACTGGCCGTAACAAGCTTTTTGCGGGAATTAATGAAAAAAAAGAAGATTACAGCTAGCTTTGCGCTGGGAGGTATAACCCAGCAACTGGTAGACTTACATCAGGAAGGGCTTGTCGATAATCTGTTCGATACCCAGAGTTTTGACTTGAGAACTGCCCAGTCACTTTGTCGGAACCCTCACCATTATGAAATAGATGCCTCGTTTTATGCTAACCCTTTTAATAAAGGTTGCCTGGTTGATCGACTTGACTTTGTAATCTTGAGTGCTCTTGAGGTTGATCTCGATTTTAATGTTAATGTGATAACCGGTTCCGACGGGGTGATAATGGGGGCATCAGGTGGTCACTGTGATACCGCTGCCGGGGCGAATTTATCGATTGTGGTAGCCCCGCTGCTCCGGGGGCGGATTCCTACCATTATCGAACGGGTGAATACAATTGTGACACCGGGGCAGACTATCGACGTAATTATTACCGACCGGGGAACAGCAGTAAACCCTCTGCGTCGGGAGCTGATTGAGCGGGTGATTGATGCCCGGTTTCCTCTATGTACGATCGAAGAACTGAAGGAAAAGGCTGAACAAATAACCGGTAAACCCCGACCAATTGAGTATGGGGACAGGGTTGTCGGATTAGTTGAATACAGAGACGGAACTATAATTGACATCATTAGACAGGTGAAATAGATGGATTGTTGGCCGGGGATTGAGCAAAAGAGGTTATTGAAGATTCTCGCTGCACGGGAGCAGAGGTTTCAGTTGCAGAGCCGTTTGATTGCTGAATACAATTGTAAGCTGATCTGTTTTACACTGAACATACCGGGGCCACGGAAAGACACCCCCCTATACCGGAAGATCCATGCCGTGGGCAGAAGAGTCCTGCAAGAATCCTTGCAAAAAGAAAATCTGCTGATCCGATATCAGTGTTTTTGTCAGCAGGATACTGGCCCGGAGTCATATCATTGCCTCCAGGCAAGCAGCAAAAGGTTGAAAACCTTAACTATTAAGATCGAGGAAAAGCATCAACTGGGCAGATTATTTGACCTTGATGTGATCGAACGTAACGGAAAAGCACTAAAGCGCTCGACAATTGGGTTTCATGCTCGCAGGTGTATTTTATGTGATGGTGATGTTCAGGTCTGTCGGAGAAACAATCGACATCCGATCACAGAGTTAACCGCTCATATTCAAGGAATGGCCGAGCAGTATTTTGCTGAGTCCAAGGCACTAAACGGTAAATCAAGATGATAGGAGTGAGACGATGGAACGAATTATTGAGTCTTCAGTTTTGAAAAAAGTCAAACCAATTCGGGACATAGTTTACGAGCTGTTGCGAAAAGCAATACTGGACGGAAAGATAAAACCGGGTGAACGAATCGTTGAGAATGATTATGCCGAGATGTTTCACACCAGTCGTACCCCGATCAGGGAAGCCCTTAGGAAGTTGGAGATGGAGGGATTTGTCGAGTATCTTCCCCGCAAAGGCGTCATCGTAAAAGGTTTTAGCCTGAGCGATATCATTGAAATCTATGAAATCCGGAAGTCGCTGGAATGTCTTGCGATCAGACATGTAGTTGCCAAGATAAGCGGGCAGGAGATTGATAAGATCAGGGCTATTGTCCAGGAGATGGAAAAGGCCGATCAAGAAGATAATATTGAGCAACTGGTAACTATCTGCCAGCAATTTCATGATACTATTTTACACACCAGCTCAATGCCGCGGCTGACAAGCATGATCAATACATTACAGGATTATCTGGAGAGGTTTAAACGAGTTACTCTGGAAAAACCGGAGCGGAGGGGGAACGCAATTAAG
Source organism: Halanaerobiales bacterium (assembly GCA_022360715.1). GTDB lineage: Bacteria > Bacillota > Halanaerobiia > Halanaerobiales > DTU029 > JAKSCG01. The sequence continues at coordinate 38,918 of JAKSCG010000078.1, read as the reverse complement.
GAGCACCAGGAAATATTCCGGGCAATCGATCAAAGAGATATTAATAAAGCCGAAGAATTGATCAGTCAACATATTGAGGCTTCTAAACGGGCATTTCTTGAGGATTATACGGCCCAGGTCGAATAAAACATTTTTAAAGTTAATTGGATCCGGTGTACAGTACTATTACTTTAAAAAATTGGGACAAGCGAGGTGATGAGCGGATAAAGTCTTAGTAGTTGAAAGAAGTAGGATCAAAGTCAGGGTTTTCAGCTGATCAAAATAAAAACAAGGAGGAAAAATATGCAACGAAAAATTGGTTTTGTTTTAACTGTACTGGTCTTAGTGATATTAGTACTGGCCGGTTGTGCCAACCAAGCCACCGGACCATCCGAGCAAAAAGATGTTGTGTCGAGCACGCCAGGTGAAATTAAGAGCAGCAAGGATTCGCTACTGTGGGGTGTTAACGCTGAAGCAGCTTCCCTTGACCCCTCTACCAGCAAGGATTCTGTAACCCATATGATGATGTTTCAGCTTTATGATGCCCTGGTTAAGGAAGCCCCAGGGGACTTTAATACTTTGGTTCCAGGGCTAGCGACAAAATGGGAGTTTAACGAAGATAATACTGAGGTCACCTTTTACCTGAGAGAAGGCGTTAAATTTCACAATGGCGATATTATGACAGCTGATGATGTTTATTTTTCGCTGACCAGATCACTGGAATCCAGTTATTCAAGTGCGATCAGCCAGGCTATTGACCGTTTTGAAAAGGTTGATGAGATGACGGTCAAATGTGTCCTCAAATACCCCTATGGTCCCATTCTCGATGTTATGACCAATATGACTTACGGAATTGTTAGCAAAAGAGCTGTCGAGGAAGCAGCGGCAGCCGGGATTGATTTTGCGCGAAATCCCTGTGGTACCGGCGCTTATAAAATGGTAGAGTGGAGGAGCGGTGATGCCCTGGTTCTGGAAAGGTTTGATGATTACTATGATCGTCCGGCCTATATTAAAAACCTTACTTATAAGCTGGTGCCTGATGCCGCATCCGGTGCTATCGCCCTCGAGGATGGTACCCTTGATGTTTACTATATAATCTCCGACAGTGATAATGCCTATATGAAAGGCCTTGAGCAGATCGACTATGTGGAGTGCGCCGGGGTTGGTCTGCATCATATTACTTTTAATGTTACTGACGGTATCTTTACTGACAAAAGGTTGCGGCAGGCGGTAGCTTATGCCCTTAACCGAAGTGATATCATTATTGGGGGGGCTGAAGGTTTAGGGGAAGTTGCCAACTGCCTGGCTCCAACATCGGTTTTTGGGTATGTTGATGATTTTGAATGGTATGAACAGGACCTTGAGCAGGCCAAAGCCCTGCTGGCCGAAGCAGGTTATCCTGACGGTTTTGAGGTTGTTTTCAGCATGCAGGGTTCCGATACTTATATGAAACCGGCCGAGGTTGTCCAGGATCAGCTCAGGAAAATAGGGATTATTGTTACCTTTGATAAGATGGAGCGGGCAGCTTTTCTGGAGGATGTTGGCGGTAACAGGAACTTTGTTGCCAGCCTGCGGATGATTAATGCCACTGTCCGTGATGCCGACAGTGTGCTTACCAGAAGGTTTCACAGCAATATGCTAGGGGGCGGCAATAACTACTCCGGTTATTCCAATCCTGAGGTTGATTCGTTGATCGAACAGGCCAGAACCTCCTCTGATCAAAAGGAAAGGCTTGGGCTTTACCGGCAGGTTTATCATATTCTCAAGGAGGATGTGCCACTTCTCCCGCTATTTTCCGGTAGTGTCACCATGTTCTTTAATGCTGAGCTGAAAAACGTTTATGCCCATCCGGTATACAGATATGCGGTCAGTGCGATGTATTTTGCCGAATAACTAGCGAATAATTATAGACAAGAATGTAGTATTAAGCAGGTTGTAGTGGGGTTTAATCCCCCTCTGCAACCTCTTTCAGAAAGGAGCAAAAATGCTTAAGTATATTGGCAAAAGGCTTTTGTTAATAATTCCGGTTATTTTGGGAGTCTCCTTTATTATTTTCTTGATTATGGATTTGACACCGGGTGACCCGGCTATGATGATCCTCGGTGAAGGTGCCCGCCCGGAAGAATATGCAGCCCTGCGCGAGGAAATGGGCCTTAATGATCCATTTTTTGTCCGTTATTTTCGATATATTTCTAACGCAATTAAGGGGGATTTCGGCAGTTCTTACCGGACAAAGATTCCGGTTTTTCAGGAGATTGCAACCCGGCTTCCCACTACCCTCCGGCTGGCCCTGACCAGCATGTTGATCGCCGTTATTCTGGGGTTGCCGCTGGGTGTTCTATCGGCGGTAAAGCAATACACCGCTGCCGATAATGTGGCGTTGGGCTTTTCACTGATGCTAACATCAATGCCGGGGTTCTGGTTTGCCATGATGTTAATCCTCTTATTTTCGTTAAGGTGGGGCTTGTTACCTTCACTCGGGATCGCTTCCTGGCGGCACTTTATTCTTCCCGCGTTAGCAGCTTCATCAAGTACCATGGCCTCACTGCTTCGAATGACGCGCTCAACCATGCTTGAGGTCATCCGCCAGGATTACATCAGAACAGCAAGGGCCAAGGGTGCGCGCGAACGAAAGGTGATTTTTGGGCATGCTCTCCGCAATGCTTTACTGCCAGTCGTTACCATCATCGGGGTTAACTTCGGCTTTGCCCTGGGCGGAACGATTGTGATTGAACAAGTTTTTGCCATACCGGGTCTGGGCCAGCTTATGATCAACTCGATCCGTTCCAAGGATGTCCCAATGGTGATTGCCTCAGTTTTGTTTGCCGCAATAATTGCCAGTGTGATTAATCTAATTGTCGATATCGTTTATTCCTATATTGACCCCAGGCTAAAGTCGCAATATGAAATAACAAAGGTAAAGAAGGTGGCATCATGACAGAACTGAATGAGGAAGCCTTGGTAACTAAACCTAGTGCCCTGGCCAAAGTCGATCAATTTAGAAAAAAGAGTCAGTTCAAAGCAGTCTGGATCCGTTTTCAAAGAAACCGTTTGGGGATGTTCGGCCTGGTGCTCTTTTTGCTGATGATCACAGCCGTTTTAGGCGCTGATCTATACCTCGATTATGAGGGACAGGCGATCTCCCATAACCTCTCTGTTCGGTTTCAATCTCCGTCGCTTAAGCATTTTTTTGGAACTGATCAGTTTGGTCGAGATGTTCTGGCCAGGATTATTTACGGGGGCCGCATCTCGATGTTTGTCGGGATGGCAACTGTTTGCGTATCCTTAACGGCCGGTTCACTGATCGGGGCCACTGCAGCCTATTATGGCGGTAAGGTTGATAATACGCTGATGCGGATCATGGATATCTTTCTGGCTATTCCCAGTACCCTGATGGCAATCACGATTGTTGCAGCACTAGGTTCCAGCATTTTTAACCTGATTTTGGCAATGGGAATTTCTCAGACACCACGAATGTCCAGGATCGTCCGTTCCTCGGTGCTGAGTGTCAAGGGACAGGAGTATATCGAGGCAGCTCGCGCTTGCGGTACCAGTGATCAAAGGATTATTTTTCGACATATTCTCCCCAATGCAATGGGTCCGATTCTCGTACAGGTAACCCAGACGGTGGCAAGATCGGTTATTACTATCTCTTCACTCAGTTTTATCGGGCTTGGTGTTTCGGAGCCGACTCCCGAATGGGGTTCAATGTTATCTGAAGCGAAAAGCCAGCTCAGGTATTATCCCTACCTTGCTATTTCGCCCGGTGTTGCCATTGTTATGACGGTGATGTCACTTACCCTGGTCGGTGACGGTCTGCGGGATGCTTTGGATCCGCGTTTGAAGAATTAATTTTTGGTAGTTAGCAGGAGGGAAAAATATGAGGCAAAACTTATTGGAAATAAAAGACTTACATGTAATGTACAGGACTGATGATGACCAAATATATGCCTTAAATGGAGTCAATCTGAAGGTTGAATTGGGTAAAACCCTGGGGTTGGTCGGTGAAACCGGGGCAGGAAAAACCACCACAGCTTTAAGTATTATGCGCCTGCTGCCGGACAGGGTTGGTTTTATCCAGCGTGGAGAAATATATTTAGCTGGTCAGAATCTTTTGAAGCTCTCCGAGGGAGAGATGCGCCTGCTGCGCGGAAACGAAATTTCAATGATTTTTCAGGATCCGATGACTAGCCTGAACCCGATTCATACTGTTGGCAAGCAGATTGCCGAGGTCTTGGAATTGCACAATCCTGAACTTAAGAAGGGGATGATCGAAGCCAAGGTTGATGAATTGATGGAGATGGTTGGTATCCCGGCCGACCGTAAGGGTGAATACCCCCACCAGTTTTCCGGCGGGATGAAACAAAGGATTGTGATCGCCATGGCACTGGCCTGTAATCCTAAACTCTTATTGGCCGACGAACCGACAACAGCACTTGATGTTACCATCCAGGCCCAGGTATTAAAGATGATGAACAAACTGAAAGAAAAGCTCAAAACTTCCATGATCCTGATTACTCATGATCTGGGGGTTGTGGCCCAGATCTGTGATGCGGTGGCTATTATGTATGCCGGTGAAATCATTGAAATGGGGACTGTGGAAGACATTTTTAATAATCAACAACACCATCCTTATACGGTTGCTCTGTTTGGTTCAATCCCCGATATGACCCAAAAGACCGACCGGCTCAATCCGATTGCCGGACTTATGCCCGATCCCGCTTCCCTACCCCCCGGTTGTCGCTTTGCCGAACGCTGTCCCCATTGCCTGGAAATTTGCCGGACAACCTCTCCCCGGGTGGTGAGCAAGCAATCTCACCAGATTAAGTGCCATCTTTTTACCGGGGCAGAAGGGCTAAGAGATCAGGACCAGAAAACTAGGATATAGGAGGAAGAACAGATGGATGTCCCTCTAATTCAGACAAAGAATCTCAAGAAGTATTTTAACAACAAAACGGGCTCACTCCACGCGGTCGATGGTGTCAATATTAGTATTAACGAAGGAGAGACCTTGGGAGTGGTCGGTGAGTCGGGTTGTGGAAAATCGACCTTAGGAAGAGTGGTTCTCAGGCTTTTAGAGCCGACTGACGGTGAGGTCCTTTTTGCCGGAGAAAGCATTCTCAGCTATAATCGAAAAAAGATGAAAGATATGCGCAAGCAGATGCAGATTATTTTCCAGGATCCCTTTGCTTCACTTAATCCCCGGATGACCCTCAGTGAAATTATCGCTGAGCCGATTAAGGTCTGCAAAGTACTGACCAAAAAAAAGGATATTTTAGAGCGTGTTTTTGAGTTGATGAAGACCGTGGGTCTGGCTGAGCGTTTCGTCAATACCTATCCCCATGAACTGGACGGCGGGCGCAGGCAGCGAATTGGTGTGGCCCGTGCCCTGGCCTTAAATCCCCAGTTCATTGTCTGTGATGAGCCGGTTTCAGCCCTTGATGTCTCTATTCAAGCCCAGATCCTCAATCTGATGATGGATCTCCAGGACAGTTTAGGCCTGACCTATATGTTTATTAGCCATGACCTCAGTGTTGTTAAGCATATCAGTGCTCATATTGCCGTGATGTATCTCGGTCAGTGTGTTGAAATGGCAGCAACTGATCAACTCTTTGAAAACCCTTCTCATCCCTATACTAGAGCCTTGCTTGATGCTATTCCAATCCCCAGTCTCAAACACCGTAAAGAAATAAATGTTATTCAGGGTGAGGTAACCAGTCCGATCAATCCCAAACCGGGTTGCCGCTTTGCTCCCCGTTGTCCGCAGGTGAGCTCAGACTGCTTACTGCCCGGGCTTAGTTTACAGGAAATCGAACCCGATCATTTTGTTGCCTGTACTCTGTATCAGGAGCAAGAGCGATGAGGGCTTTTCAATTGATTGAAGTTAAAGCGGACACACCGTTGGAAAGGGGTAGGCAATACGGAGAGCAGGCCCGTGGCAAGATTCGGGCGGGAATAGAAGACTACCGCAGACTGTTTGCCGAGACCAGCAGTATGAGTTGGGAAACGATTAAAAAATATGCCCTTACTTATTTGTCAATGATTAAGCGGATCTTTCCGGATATGATGGAAGAAGCACAGGGGATCGCGCTTGGTGCTAAGGTAGGGATTGATGAGATTATGGTGCTCAATTGCCGTTATGAAATCACAAAATTTCCGCGTCCCAATGAATGCACGTCTTTTGCCGTACTTCCCGAGGCCAGTGCTGGCCAAAAAACCTATCTCGGGCAAAATTGGGATTATCGGGCTGGAATTATCGACAATGTGGTGCTGGTCCGGCTTGAAGAGTCGGATGGAACGCGTATTTTGGGTCTGGCCGAAGCAGGCCAGTTGATCCGCAACGGCTTTAACAACCACGGAATAGGTTTATGTGCCAATAACCTGCAATCAATTTATGATAGCAGAGGGGTCGGCATTCCGGTTACTTTTCTCCGGCGTAAGGTTTTATCCTGCCGCAGCTTTGCGGAAGCCAGCAAGCTGATCATCAATGCTGAGCGGGCGGTATCGTGTAATTTTATGCTGGCCGCGAGCGAAGGTCAAGCGGTGAATTTGGAGACCTATCCCGGTGGTGTTGATCTAATCGAACCGGTCCACGGGATCATTGCCCATGCCAATCATTTTGTGGTTCAGCCGGAGATCCACGCCTTGGAAGTCAGCCCGAGAGGGGACAGGCTTGACCAGCTTTTAAGGGAAAAGCATGGTACAATCAATGTTGCCATGCTCAGTGAGTGCCTGAGTGATCATCAAAACTATCCCCAGGCCATCTGCCGCCATCCGTCCGATGTCGGTATCCGTTGGGGGAGACGGGGCATTACGGTTGCCGGTGTAATTTATGATTTGGCAGAGAGTACCGCCTATGTTTGTGCCGGGCCTCCTTGTGAGGGCGAGTTCATTACCTATCGATTATAAAAGAAAAAAGCTGGCAGAGGCTGTTTTATGGCCAGAAAGGAGAAAAAATTATGAGGACTTTTCAGTTAGTCAAGGTCAATGCGGCAACTCCGTTTGAAAGGGGTGTACAGTATGGCGAACAGGCCAAAGAGAAAATAAAGCAAGGGGTGGCTGACTATCAAAAGCTGTTTGCCCAAACCAGTAGCTGGAGTTGGGAAGAGATCAAGGAAGATGCCCTTTCCTATCTTCCGCTAATTGAGGAAGTCATGCCGGAAATTTTGGAAGAAGCAAGAGGGACCGCGGTGGGTGCCGGAGTAGATCTGGGCGGGCTAATAGTCCTTAATTGTCGATACGAGATCACCAAATTTATCCGGGAGAATGAGTGTACAACATGTGCCGTCCTTCCAACGGCAGCTAAGCAAGGTAAGACCTTGCTGGTTAAAAATTGGGATTATCGGGCCGGTATTCTTGATCATATTGTCATCGTGCAGATTGAAGAACCTGATGGCACTCGAATGATCGGCCTGACCGAAGCCGGACAGCTGATCCGTGAAGGTTTTAATTCCCACGGGGTGGGGCTGTGTAATAATGCCCTCCAGTCGATTTATGACCGGAAGGGAATCGGAATTCCGGTTACTTTTCTCCGGCGAAAGGTACTGACCTGTCGAAGCTTTGACCAAGCCAAAAAGCTTTTGCTGACCAGCCAACGAAGTGTATCCAATAATATGTTGCTTGCCACTAAAGAAGGGCGAGCAGTTAATATTGAAGCTAATCCCGCGGGAGCGGATCTAATCGAACCGGTCGACGGAATTATCACCCATGCCAATCATTTTGTTATAAATCCTTCCCTTAATTCCCTTGACAGTACACCCCGTGCGCAAAGACTGCATCATCTGCTTATGGCCGAGCATGGCTCGATCACGATCGAATATATCAAAAAATGTATGGCTGACCATGCCAACTATCCTGATGCGATCTGCCGCCATCCTTCCGATGTCAGTTTGCCCCTGGCCAGGCGGGGACTGACCGTCGCCAGCTTAATTATTGACTTTGCCCAGCATACGATCCATATCTGTGCCGGTCCTCCCTGTGCCGGTGAGTATACTGCCTATCAGCTTTAAAGTAATAACCCGGGCTCCGGACCTTTGCCGCTAAAGCCCGAACCGTTTGGCCAGTATTTCATATATTATAAGGAGATAAGTAATAATTGATCATCCTATATTTCCCAGGAAATACGGGGAAGGAGGTCGGGGGTGACTGCCTTCAATAATAAGTTGTTAATTGAATCATTTTTTAATAATATCGAAGAAGACAGCGGGTTTGTTTTGTTTAATTATGAACATAGAAGGGAAAATTACCGTTATGTTATTGATCAGATCTTTAGTCGAAATGATTTAGGAATAGATTTAGAAAGAGTACTGATAGAAAGGTTTATGGACAGCGGGGCTTATCGAATTAGTTACCTGGATCGGGGTCTGTGGTGCAGGTATACCGGTAATTTAAGCGACCGGCTCAAAACCTATGGCGAGGTTAGTTTTTTTTTAAGCGATACGCTTAAAAATGGATATTTAATGGGTGGTGAGTATAGTCTGGAAGATACGGTGGTGGTTCTGGAAAGCTATCGGGATAAAGCGGGTGATCTTTTCTTACTGTTCTTTCTGGAAAACACCAGTATAGCCGGTTCCTGGCAATGGGGATTAAGGGAATTAATTAATTTAAATAACGGGAATCGGATTAATTTGCTTAAAATCGGCTATCAATTGAACGAACAGTTGACCCCCTCGCTGTCTTTAATTAGCGCCTATCGAGGAGTCGGTGAGGCCAAAATTGCTAACCTTCCCTGGAAACGGGAACTGGCCTTGGGCTTGGAAATGAAATTCTAAAGCCCTTTCTTTATTTTTGATCCAGGGCGATGCGCAGTTCCCGAATAAAGGTTAGCCCTGCGCTGAGACCGTTGCCGAGCAGTCTTCTGACCAGAGCACTACCTACAATGACGCCTTCACAGTGGTTCTTGAGTTCTCGTACTTGCTGTTGATTGCAAATACCAAACCCGACTGCCCGGGGAGTATTGCTCAATCCCTTGATATCTGCCAAAAGTTTAGTTAGTTGGTCCGATAACTCCGGCCTTTCCCCCGTTACTCCGGTGCGGGAAATACAGTAGACAAATCCCGGGGCGACGTTTAGTATCCGTTTTAGTCTTTGGCCTGAGGTAGGGGAGACCAGTGTAATCAGATCCGGGGGAAGACCTTTCAGCAACGCACTGATCTCCCCCCTTTCTTCCAGGGGAAGGTCGGGAATGATTAATCCGTCTATTCCCCGTTGTCGGCATTGCCGGATAAAGGATTCTCGCCCATAACGGTAGACACAATTGTAATAGACCAGTAAAACCAGGGGGATGGAAGATTTTTGCCTAACTTTTTCCACCAGTTCAAAGACACGATCGGTATTGATTCCTTGTTGCAGAGCCAAGTGGGCTGCTTGTTGGATCACCGGTCCGTCGGCAACCGGATCGGAAAAGGGGATACCGATTTCAATAATATCGCTGCCGGCGGCTTCAAGACCCAATATCAACTCAACTGTATTGTCCGGCTCAAAAACGGACGAATGGTCAATTGGGGACAAGGGATTGTTGGCCCGGGATATCCCCGGTATAATAAATGGGATCAATCCCGTTTGGCCACTCGCTTTAAGGAGTTCAAAGCTACGGGTAATCCTACTCTTCATCTCTCTTTTCCTCCTTCCAAAACCTTGTTAACTGTGCTGACATCTTTGTCTCCCCGCCCGGAGAGATTGATCACTATTAGCTGATCCGGCCGGGTGCCGGGAACAAACTTCAGGGCATAGGCGACGGCATGAGCACTCTCCAGGGCCGGAATAATTCCTTCCAGGCGAGTTAAAATCGTAAAGGCCTCCAGGGCTTCCGAATCAGTAACCGCTACATACTTGGCCCTGCCTCGGGCGGACAGAGCAGCATGCTCAGGCCCTACTCCGGGATAATCCAGCCCGGCGGAAATGGAATAGACCGGGTGGATCTGCCCGTAGTCATCCTGGAGCAACTTTGTCTTCATCCCATGCAAAACCCCGCTACTCCCTTTAGTCAATGTGGCGGCATGTTTGTCGGTTTCAATTCCCTCTCCGGCGGCCTCCACCCCGAGCAGTTCTACTCTTTCGTCCCGGATAAAGGGATAAAAGAGACCGAGGGCATTACTGCCACCACCGACACAGGCTAGCAGATAATCGGGCAACCGACCCTCTTTCTCCAGCAGTTGATTCCTCAGCTCATCCCCGATGATCCGTTGAAAATCGCGAACCATGACCGGGTAAGGGTGCGGACCTACCACCGAACCGATCAGGTAATAAGTATCTTCAACCCTTTGGGCCCAACTGCGCAAGGCTTGGTTGGTGGCATCCTTCAGGGTGCCGGTGCCGGAACTAACCGGAGTGACCTGGGCTCCCAGTATTTTCATGCGGAATACATTGAGGGCTTGTCTGGCCATATCTTCTTCTCCCATAAAAACTTCACACTCCAGGTCCATCAGGGCTGCCGCAGTAGCAGTTGCCACTCCGTGTTGGCCCGCTCCGGTTTCGGCGATAACCCGTTTTTTACCCATTCGCCTGGCTAGGAGGCCCTGGCCGATGACGTTGTTGATTTTATGAGCCCCGGTATGATTGAGGTCCTCCCGTTTCAAGTAAATCCTGCCTCCGCCCAGCCGCCTGGTCAGCTTTTCAGCAAAGTATAGGGGGGTAGGCCGGCCCGAGTATTCCCTCAAAATCCTTTGATATTGAGCGCTGAACTCCGGATCCGTTTTGGCCTCCCGATAAGCCTTTTCCAGCTGGGCCAGGCTATTCATGAAAAGCTCGGGAACATATTGACCACCGAATTCACCAAATCTTCCTGTTCTGTCCTCAGTCATCCAAACTCCTCACCTTTCGAATTAAATCCTCTATTTTTGTGGCATCTTTTACTCCAGCGGTTTCTACCCCACTACTGACATCGACCGCATCGGGTTTAACTATTGAAATCCCCGCAAGAACATTGTCCGGATTGAGACCACCGGCTAAAATTACCGGCGTTTTTCCCCGCTCGAGCGTCTTCAACCATTCCCAGGGGAAGGTTTGGTTCATCCCTCCATGTTGCCGGTGATGGTATCCATCCAGCAGCCAGCCTTGCACTTGATAATCGCCGAGCATTGGCAAGGAGTGCTGCGTTTTGATACGAAAGGCCTTCCATACCGGCAGGGGTAAACGAGTACAAAATTCCGGCCTTTCTTCACCGTGTAGTTGAAGAATATCGAGGGGGCAATGCTGAAGCACTTCTGTGATCTCCCGGCGAGTGGGATTGACAAAGACTCCCACCCGTTTAATTTGTCGATCCAGTCCTGCGGCAATCTCTCCGGCTAAGTGGGGTGTTACCCGCCGCCGGCTCGGTGCAAAAACAAAACCGATATAGTCAGGGTGTAGTTTGTTAGCCCACTGCCGGTCTTCCGGCCGGGTAAGTCCGCAGATCTTGATCCTGGTCATTTACCCTTCCCCCCTTAAACTCCGCACCATTTTCTTGAGATCACCGGCCCGCATCAGTGCTTCACCGATCAGGAGACCGTTAACCCCCAGGTTGCGGAGATATTGTAGATCTTTACTACTGTTGATCCCACTCGCACTAATCACTATTTTCCCGGCTGGAATGTGTTGAATTAACTTTTCGGTGGTTTGGAGCGAAATACTGAAATTCTTGAGATCGCGGTTGTTAATCCCGATAATCTCCACATCGGCCTCCAGTGCCATCGCTAATTCCTGCTGGTTATGGACCTCGACCAGGCAATCCAGGCCCAAATTTTTGGCGAGCCGATAATAGTCAATTAGTTCGGGCAAACTTAAAATAGAAACAATCAACAGCAGGGCATCAGCCCCCAGCAGTCTGGATTGATAAATCTGCCATGGATCGATGATAAAGTCCTTACGTAGAATGGATAAAGAACTGTTTTGACGGACTACCGTGAGATATTGATCTTTGCCCTGAAAGAATTTCCTTTCGGTTAAAACCGAGAGGGCCTGGACCCCGGAACACTGATACAACCGGGCTAATTCAAGGGGATCGAAGTCCGCGCGGAACACCCCGCGGGAAGGAGAGGCCTTTTTGATTTCACCGATAATGGCGATATCTTTACTGGTCAGCAGGGCTTCCCTGAAACTGCGGAGGGGAAGAGGAGCCAGCTTGTCCAGCCGCTCTTCCATCTTTTCGATCGACAGTTCCTGTTGATCTGTTGTCAGTTGCAGCCGTTTGTTTTGGATAATTTTTTGTAAAATCATTGTTGATACCCCTTAGTCAGCCGGCAGAATTGCTTGAGCTTTTCCCGGGCCAGCCCCCGGTCGATCGTTTCCGCCGCCAGGTTGATCCCTTCCCGGAGCGAAGAGGCCTTACCGGCTACATAAAAGGCGGCGGCACTGTTCAGTAAAAGCAGATCCCTTTTGGCCCCCTTTTCTCCGGCCAAGAGAGACTCGATAAGCTCAGCATTAGTTTGAATATCTCCCCCCTGTAAATCCTCCGGACCGGAAGCGGGGATTCCTAACTCCCGGGGATCAAGGACATAATCAATTATTTGGCCATTTTCCTGGAGTTCACTGACTTGAGAAGTGGTGGTAACTGTTAATTCATCGAGTCCGTCATCTCCGTGAAAGACCATGGCTCTTTTGCTTCCCAGTTCTCGAAGCACCCTGGCCAGGGGCTGGGTCAGCCTGGCCGCAAAGACTCCCAGCACTTGTCGTTTAGCACCGGCCGGGTTGGTCAGGGGGCCGAGCAGATTAAAAACAGTGCGAATCCCCAGCTCCCTCCTGGGGGCAATGGCATGCTGCATGGCCTGATGAAAGATTGGGGCAAAGATAAAGCCAATGCCAAGTTGGCGGAGGGATGTTTCGACCCCGTCCGGCGGCAGATCGACCCTGGCGCCAAGGGCTTCCAGCACATCAGCACTACCACAGCGGCTGGAGACCGAACGATTGCCGTGTTTGGCAACCGGTACTCCTGCTGCGGCCAGGACAAAAGCCACCGCGGTTGAGACATTGTAGGTATTGCTACCATCCCCACCGGTTCCGCAGGTATCGATGCAATCCAACTCCCCCACTTTGACCTTGCGGGCTTTTTTTTGCATAACATGGGCAAACCCGCTGATTTCTTCCACTGTCTCTCCCTTAATCCGCAAGGCAGTTAGCAAAGCACCGATCTGAGCTGCGGTGAGATGACCTTCCATTAGCTCATCCATCACCAGCCTTGCTTGCTTTGCAGTCAGATTTTTACCTTTGATCAACTTACTTAAAATTTCCTGCACCGGAGATGCTCCTTTCCAAGGACTGCTTGTTTTTAATAGATATATTTTTCCTTAAATTATCATTTTAATATTGAGAAAATTCCGGAGCAACCTCTTTCCATATTCGGTCAGGATTGATTCCGGGTGAAACTGTAATCCAAAGGTAGGATGCTCGCGGTGGGTTAGCGCCATAATCGTTCGATCAGCTGTGTAAGCCTGGATTTCCAGACAATCGGGCAGCCCTTCCTCTTTTACCACTAAAGAATGATATCGACCGCCCAGAAACCCTGAAGGCAGATCCCGGAGAATTCCCTTGTTTTGATGGTAGATCATCGACTGCTTACCATGGACAATTACTGGGGCATAATCTATTTTGGCCCCCATCGCGACGCCAATCGCCTGGTGGCCCAGACAAATGCCCAGAATAGGGATCTTTCCCGTCCATTCCCGGACCAGTTCCACGCAAATACCGGCCGTTTCCGGGCGCCCGGGTCCCGGTGACAATACAAGCTGGCTGGGTCGCATTGTTTTTACGTCTTTCCCGTTTAGTTGGTCATTACGGACTACCACAATATCCGGACAGATTGCTCCGAGATATTGATACAGGTTGTAAGTAAATGAATCATAGTTATCGACCAAACAAATCATCGCACTTTCTCCCCCTTAGCTTCCAGTTCCAGCGACTTGGTCAGGGCTTTTAGTTTGTTCAGGATTTCCTGGTATTCCTTTTCTGGAACCGAATCGGCCACGATTCCGGCTCCGGCCTGGAGATAAACCGAGTCATCCTTAAAAAAGAGAGACCGGATCGTAATACAGGTATCCATATTTCCCCGCAAGTCAAAATATCCCACTGCCCCGGCATACGGACCGCGCCGGGTAGGTTCCAATTGGTCAATAATCTCCATAGCCCGGAGTTTCGGGGCTCCTGATACCGTTCCGGCCGGTAAGCAGGCAACCAGGGTATCAAAGGCATCATAACGGGATGCTAATCTCCCCTTAAGCTGAGTGACCAGGTGCATTACATGGGAGTACTTCTCCAGATGCATGTAGTCTTCCATCCGGACCGTACCAAGTTCGGCCACCTTTCCCAGATCATTTCTCCCCAGGTCGACTAACATGGCATGTTCGGCCCGCTCTTTCTCATCCTGGAGGAGTTCTTTCGCCAACCGGGCATCCTCTTGGGCTGTTCTTCCCCTTGGTCTGGTTCCGGCAATCGGGCAGGTTTCAATTTGATTACCCTCCATCCGGACCAGACATTCTGGTGAAGAACCGACAATTTGGTAATCCGCAAAGTCGAGGAAGTAAAGATAGGGTGAGGGATTAAGACTGCGCAAGTGGCGGTAAACCTGGAAGGGGTCAGGAGCAGGTCTATAGGTGATCCGCTGTGATAAAACCGTCTGAAAGACATCGCCATCCCGGATGTATTCCTGTACTTTCTGGACAGCAGCTATAAATTCTTTTCGGGAAAAATTACGACTAATTTGATAGGAAAGACCTTCTTGCTCCAATTCAACCGGGCTGCTTGTTTTTTCTACCTCCATGATCAATTGATCCATTTCTTGTCGGATCTGTTTTTGACGGTCCGGATTAGCTTCCTTTTCCGGGATGAATTGGATCAGTTGGATCTTTTGCCGCAAATGGTCATAGACAATCATCTGGGTGATCATAAAGAGGTGGGCATCGGGGAACCCGGTGTCATCCTCGGGTTGATTGGGTAGTTTTTCATAATAACGTAAAAGGTCATAAGAAAGGAAGCCGACCATTCCCCCGGCGAAGCGGGGCAGGGCCTCGTTGTCGCGGATCAGGTAGGATTGCATAATCTCCCGCAGGGCCTGTAAGGGTTTTTGCGCTCTTCCATACCCCCGGATCTTTCCCCTGGCCCGGACTTGGCCCTGCTCAACGATTACTTCACCAATTGGCTTTAATCCAATAAAGGAATACCTTCCCCAGCGTTCTCCCTTTTCCACACTCTCCAGGAGAAAACAGGCTCCTTTAGCGCGAAGGACTTTAAAAATTGAAATCGGGGTCAGGGTATCAGCCCGATACTCCTTAACCACCGGTACCAGCATTGTCGGCACCAAAAAAACCCCCTTTTTAGGTATAGCCAAAAAGCGGGTTCTCTCCAATACAGCACTTTTTTTTGGTAATAAAAAACCAGGCCCAAGCCCGGTTATTCCCCAAATAAGTATATGGATTCCTCGGCTCTTCTTAGCTATCCTCATCTCTACTTAATCAAAACTCAACTCAAATCTATAAAATTAGATTAATCTTAACATGGATTCAGATGATTGTCAATATTTTTTTCAATTGGTTAATACAACAATTAAATAAGATAAATGACCGCTGTTTCCGGGTCCAATTGCCTAAAGCTGATTTTCTCCAAAAATGATATTGACATTAGCTAATATTTTCATTATAATTAATATCAGATAATTTAATAAATAACAGATGTACTTTATGGTGTGTTACTGATTTATCAGGCATTAACCGGGGAGATATGTTCTTCCTGGTTTTTTATTTTTAAGGGGGATACCTTAATGTCTGACGCTACTAAAACCTATAAAATATTGAAGGTATTAAATAACAATGTAATCCTTGCTTATGATGCAGCAATTCAACAGGAGATGGTTCTGGTCGGGAAGGGAGTTGGTTTTGGATGTAAAGCAGATGAGCTGGTGGAAATTGACTTGAATAAGATTGATAAAAGTTTTGTTACCTATGATCAAGAACTGAAGAATAAATACCTACAGGTAATTAAAGAACTAAATGGCGAAGTCCTGGGGATCGGGGAAGAAATCATCGCGATGGCAGAAATAGAGCTGGGTGCTTTGAACCCGCATATCCATATTGCCTTGACCGATCATATCGGATTTGCCCTGGATCGGTTACGGGAGGGATTGGAGTTTACTAACCCCTTTCTTGATGAAATAAAAATCCTTTATGCTGATGAATTTAGACTGGCGATCAAGGCGGCTGAACTAATCCGAGCAAGGCTCAGGGTCGAACTGCCCGAAACAGAATTAGGATTCATTGCCCTGCATATCCATTCCGCGCGCCAGAATAAAAAAATTAGTGAAACCGTTAAATCGACCTTTCTGCTCAAACAATTGGTCGGGATTGTTGAAAGGGAGCTCAAGCGAAAGATTGATCCTCAGGATGTAAGTTATACCCGTTTAATCTATCATCTGCGGTTTCTTTTCAATCGGATGGAAAAGAATAAAAAAGTTAAAAACCCCTTGTTTGATGCAATCCGCAACGAGTTTCGGGATTCATATCTGTTGGCCCAAAAACTGGCTAAACAGATCGAGGCCAGACTAAATATTTCAGTTAATGAAGACGAACTGGGTTATATCACCCTCCATCTGCAACGTTTAAAAGAGAATATACTTTAATTATTGAGGTGTGTTACTGATTTGCTCAGGCATCAACCGCTCAGGCCGGATTTTTAAACTGGTTGGTTGATGCCTTTTTTAAGTTATCGAAAAGCAAATTTGTTCCTGATAGTAAAGAGCAGGATAACTTGATCGGAGGTGATCAAGGACTAAGTAAAGGAATTTAGGGATTTTTGAGTTTTGGTTGTGTGGTCTAACTAGCTTTTAAAACTTTTAACTAAGGAGGATTTGATATGAAGAGATTCTTTTCTCAATTGCAGCGAATCGGCAAGTCGTTAATGTTACCGATTGCTGTCCTGCCGGCGGCTGCCCTTTTACTAAGACTGGGTGCTGATGATGTCTTTAATATACCTTTTATTATGGCAGCCGGTGATGCAATCTTTAGTAATCTGGCCCTGTTATTTGGGATCGGCGTAGCGGTTGGTATTGCCTTTGATAATTCAGGTGCGGCTGGTTTAGCCGGGGCTGTTGCTTATTACATTTTGACCAGGGGTGCTGCTGCAATCAACAGTGAGATTAACATGGGGGTATTAGCTGGGATTATTGCCGGGCTGGTAGCCGGTTTCCTTTATAACCGGTATCATGCCATTAAATTACCGGACTATCTGGCCTTTTTCGGAGGGAGGAGATTTGTCCCGATCATTACCGGCGGTGCCTGTGTTATCTTGGCCTTTATCTTCGGCTACATCTGGCCTCCGATTCAGAATGTTATTAATGCAGCCGGTCAATGGGCGATTGATGCGGGAGCACTAGGTGTTGGTGTTTACGGCTTCTTAAACCGTCTCTTAATTCCGGTTGGACTGCACCATGTAGTTAATACATTGATTTGGTTTGTCTTCGGGGAGTTCACTAATGCGGCCAGTGAAGTTATCACCGGTGACCTGCACCGATTTTTTGCCGGAGATCCCTCAGCCGGAATATTTATGGTTGGTTTCTACCCGATCATGATGTTTGGTTTACCGGCAGCGGCTCTGGCGATGTATCATGCTGCCAAAAGACAATATAAACCAATGGTTTCCGGTATTTTTATCAGTGTTGCTTTAACTTCATTTCTGACCGGTATTACCGAGCCGATTGAGTTTAGTTTTATGTTTTTGGCTCCGGTCCTTTATCTGATCCATGCCTTATTAACAGGTGTTTCGCTGATGTTTACCTATCTTTTGGGAATCAAACACGGTTTTGGTTTTTCAGCCGGGGCAATTGATTATTTCCTCCATTATGGACTAGCCAGTAAACCGCTTCTGTTGATACCGATCGGGATAATTACCTTTATCATCTACTATTTCTTATTTAAATATGCCATTAAAGCCTTTAATATTCCTACCCCCGGCCGGCTGGATGCTGATGCTATGGGCGTTTCCCTCGATATCTTACCGGAATCGCAAAGGGAGTCTTTTGGGAAAGAAAGACCGGATAGCAGCGATGAGCTAGCAGCAAATGAAAAGGTCAAGCAACTTATTGAGCATATGGGTGGAGCAGAGAATATACGCTTGATCGAAGCCTGTATTACCCGCTTACGACTGGAAGTAGAAGACAGTGATAAGATTGATCAAGCTAAACTGAAGACTCTGGGGGTAGTCGGTGTTCTTAAAGCCAATAAAAATAATGCCCAGGTGGTAGTAGGAACCCAGGCTGAATTGCTGGCTGACGCAATTAAAAAGGAGTTGAAAAGAAGGACATAAAGAATTTAATCCTTGATCCGGGGGGAGGGAGGGGAGGGGTTTGCCCTCCCCCTCCCCAAAATTATAGGATAAATAAGAGGGGAGATTTTGGGCCGATGAGATTCCTGAATACTACACCAAGTCAATTATTAATTCGCCATTCTTTTATTTTTTTTTTGATATTATCCATTTTTATTTATTTTAATTTAACAAGGGAGATGATTTAATGCTTAATATCTTTCAACGGAATAGAGTAATTATTTTAAAAGCCCCCCTGACCGGAGAGGTGATCAGACTGCGGGACGTACCTGATCAAGCCTTTTCGCAGAAGATGATTGGTGACGGAATAGCGATTAAACCGACTAATCCCTACCTGGTATCTCCTGTTAAAGGTGAAATAATTAAGGTCTTTCCCAGCAATCATGCTTTAGGTATTAAGACCGGCGAAGGCCTGGAAATATTACTACACCTGGGGATAGACTCGGTTGAACTGAAGGGTAAGGGTTTTGAAGCTTTGATTAAAGAAGGACAGCGGGTCAAACCGGGGGAGAGGTTGGTTAAAATAGACTGGGATTTAATCGACGGGGAAATAGCTTCGACCATCTCCCCGATTGTGATTACAAATATGGAGATGGTAGGGGGAATAAAGTTGCTGACAGATGGGAGCGTGCAAAGCGGTGATGATTTACTGGCGGTTACTATCGACCTACCGAGGGATAATTTTGATAAATTAAAAGATTAAGGAGAACTGATGATGGTAAGAAAGGAAGCAATTATAAAGAATAAAACCGGGCTTCATGCCCGGCCGGCAGCACGGTTTGTCCAGTTGACCAAGAAGTACCAGTCAGAGCTCAAGATTATCTGTGATGACCGAGAGGTTAATGCCAAAAGCATCATGGGAGTGTTGAGTATTGGTGCTGTTAAGGGTAAAAAGATAATATTGGTGGCAGATGGCAAAGATGAAAAAGAGGCAGTAGCGGAAATGGTACAATTTATTGAAGATGAATTATCCGCTATCGATCAGGATAATTTAGCTAAGGAGTGATATCGTGCGAGGAATAGCAGCTTCACCAGGGATTGCAATCGGTAAAATATTTATAATCAATGAAGAGAAGCTGGAGATATCTCAGGATAAGATTGCTGAAGAAAGGGTAATCGCCGAGCTGGATATTTTGCAGGGGGCTATTGAGAAAACGAAGCAGGAGATTAAATCTTTAAAAGAGCAGACCGGAAAAAGGCTGGGACCGGAACAAGCGGAAATCTTCGCAGCCCACCTGATGTTTCTGGAGGATCCGGAGTTTATTGCCAGTATTAAAAGTGAAATAAAAAAAAATAAGTTGCGGGCTGAGGCCGCTGTAGCAAGGGTTGCTGACCGGTTTATCCAGTTGTTGGCAACAGTAGAAGATGAATATTTGCTGGCCCGCCAGGCCGATATCAGGGATGTGGGCCAACGTATTATTAGAATTATTTCCGGAGTAGGGTGGAAAAGTCTAGATTTTAATGATAAAATGGTAATAGTTGCAAAAGAGCTAACTCCTTCTGATACTGCCCGACTTAATCCTGAGCAGGTTTTGGCTTTGGTTACTGCCGAGGGATCGCGAACATCCCATGCCGTTATTATAGCCAGGTCACTGGGGATTCCAGCCGTAGTAGGAGTGGGCCGGGAACTATTAGCTGAGGTTAGCAATGGGAGCGAGGTAATTGTTGATGGAATAGACGGGCTGGTTTTAATTGAACCATCTGAGGAAAGAAAAGCGCAATACCATAGTAAGATAAAAAGCCTGGCTGAGGAGCAGCAAAGGGTAAACAGCTATCAAGATAAGAAAGCCGTAACCAGAGATGGAGAGGAGATCAAAGTAGTCGGGAATATCGGAAACCTGACTGAACTGGAACATATCCTGGCCCGGGGTGGGGAAGGAATCGGTTTATTCCGCACCGAATTTTTATACCTAAACAGGGAGCAGCCCCCTTCCGAAGAGGAACAGTTTAGCGTATATAAACTGACTGCTGAGAAGTTAAAGGGTAAGCCTTTAATCATCAGGACACTGGATATCGGCGGGGATAAAGAACTGTCTTTTTTAAATCTGCCGGCCGAAGAAAACCCCTTTCTGGGATACCGGGCAATCAGGCTGTGCCTGGAGCGAACCGATCTTTTTAAAGTCCAGCTGCGGGCAATTCTGAAAGCTAGCTTTTACGGTAATATCAAAGTAATGTATCCGATGATTTCTTCACTGGAAGAATTGAGGGCAGCAAATAGAGTACTGGAAAACTGTCGGCAAGAATTAAGCGCAGCCGGGATTAACTATAATCCGGGGTTAGAAATCGGTGTTATGATTGAAATACCTGCAGCAGTAGTGATTGCTGACCTTTTGGCCAAGGAGGTGGATTTTTTTAGTATTGGGACTAATGACCTGATTCAGTATACCCTGGCTGTTGATCGAACAAATGAAAGGGTTGCCGATCTATATACCCCTTATCACCCTTCAGTTTTACGCTTAATTAGACAGACGATTGATGCCGGCCATCAAGCCGGGATCTGGGTTGGAATGTGCGGAGAGGCAGCCGGGGATGAACTGCTTCTACCATTTTTGCTGGGGAGTCAGTTAGATGAGTTCAGTATGAGTGCCGTCTCAATCCTCAGAATCAAAGAACTGCTGGCCCGCTGGACCAGGAAAGAGGCTGCTGTGCTTGCCGAGAGGGTAATGGAGCTCAGTAGTACTGACGAGGTCAGGGCATATCTGGCCAAGAGTCTGCGCTAGATGTCTTGTAGAATAGGGTGCCGATTATTTTATAGTGGATTGGGTAGTTTATAAAACTAGGGAGTTGATCAAGTGTTAAAACATCGACCGAGAATTGCTTATTTCTGTATGGAATACGGTCTGGAATCTGATTTTAAGCTTTATTCCGGTGGATTGGGTATTCTGGCCGGAGATTATTTAAAAGCAGCCCATGAGCTGAATCTCCCGGTGATTGGAATCGGCTTATTATGGAAGCAGGGGTATACCCAACAGGTCTTGCGGAATAAGAAACCGGTGGACTGTTATCCGGTTTACAGCTATGATTTTTTGCAGGATACCGGTATTAAGGTCAAGGTCCGGATCAGGGAAAGAGATGTTTTCTGTAAGGTCTGGTTAGTTGATAAATTTGATAATGCCCCCCTTTATTTACTTGATACCGCTCTTCCCGAGAACGATGATCCATGGATAACCGGGCAGCTCTATGGCTGGTTTTCTGAAGAGAGAATTGCCCAGGAAATGGTGCTGGGGATCGGGGGAGTCAGGGCTCTCCGGGCTCTGGAGCTGGAGGTAGATCTCTATCACTTTAATGAAGGGCATGCTGCTTTTGCCGGACTGGAATTAATCAGTGAAAAGATGGAAAAGGATGAAATGACTTTTCGGGAGGCATGGGAAACCACTAAGGAGCAAATAGTATTTACTACTCATACTCCGATCAAGGAAGGGAATGAAGAACACCCCCATTCCCTTTTAAAGTATATGGGGGCTGATCACGGTTTAACCCTGGAACAGCTCGTCCAAATTGGGGGTGTCCCTTTTAATATGACGGTGGCCGGTCTCAGGCTGGCCCGGATTAGCAATGGGGTCAGTCAATTACATAGTCAAACTGCCCGGGAGATGTGGCAGGAGATCCCTGATCATTCCAAAATCATCGGGATAACCAACGGTGTTCACCGCCAGACCTGGGTGTCCAAGGAGATCATTGCCGTGCACAATGATGCTGAAAAGCTGTGGGCCACCCATCTGGGCTTAAAAAAGGAATTGCTTGCTTATGTTGAAGCAAAAACGGGTCAGCAATTACGGCTTGACTCACTGCTGATTGGTTTTGCCCGCCGGGCTGCTCCCTATAAAAGGGGTGACTTTATTTTTTCTGACCAAAAGGTGATTGCCAAATTGTTAGCTGAGGGGAAAATCCAGATAATTTTTTCCGGAAAGGCCCATCCCCTTGATGATAACGGAAAAGGGATTGTGACCAGACAGGCTGAATATGCCCGTCTTTATCCGGAAAGCGTCGTCTTTCTCGAAGATTATAATATGGAGATCGGTCGATATCTGACCCGGGGATGTGATCTCTGGCTAAATAATCCGCGCCGGCCGAAAGAAGCCTGTGGGACTTCCGGCATTAAAGCAGCGATGAACGGGGTATTAAACTTCAGTGTCCTGGACGGCTGGTGGGCCGAAGCCTGTTGTCACGGTGAAAATGGTTGGCAATTGGGTGATGGTCTGGCCATTAATGATTTTACCGGCAGCCATCCGGTGAAAAAACAGGATCAGCATGATTTAGATTCACTATATCAAGTCCTTTTAGAAGAAATTATCCCTATATATTATGAGCAGCGAAGAAAATGGATTAAAATGATGCAAAACAGTATTGAATCTACTTACCAGACATTTTCAGCCCGAAGAATGTTGCAGGATTATTATCGGGAAATGTATGAAATAAAGTAGCAAGATTTTTAAAAAATGAAAAAAGGGATTTACACTTTTAGCAAGAATATAAATTAAAAAGGAGGGAGAGGTGAAGAGGTTAATATGGAACAAAAGTATGATGTTAAATGGGAACAATTACTGGCTGATTTGAGTGATATGAGTGAGATTGCTGAAGAAATGTTACAGAATTCGATCAAGGCACTAGATACCAAAGATGTTGCTCTGGCCAAAAAAGTAATTAATCAGGATGATGTCCTGGATAGCTACCAGATTACTATTGAGGAAAAAGTATCGCAACTATTAACAATGAATCAGCCATTAAAAAGCGATGTCTGGAATAATATTTCTGCGGTCAAGATTGCCGGCGACCTGGAAAGAATAGGCGACCTGGCCAATAACATTGCCGAAACGGTGCTCGACCTGAAGAACGAAGAGTATCTTGAACCATTGGTTATGATTCCGGAACTGGCTGATACGGTCTCGGAAATGCTGGATGCGGTACTGGAAGCCTTTATTACCCGCAATGTTGATTTAGCGGAAGCTGTTTGCCGTAAGGATGAAGAAGCGGATAATATTTATGAACAGATTTATAAAAGTTCGATTAAAATGCTTAATAAAAGCGGAAAACCGAAAGATATTAGCCAGGTAGTCCGCTTTGTTAATGTAGCAAAATCGCTGGAGAGAATTGGCGATCATGCTACCAATATTGGCGAGGAAACGATCTACACTGTCACCGGAAAGAGGGTAAAGTATTAAGGAGCGTGTTTAATCCGGGGCGTTAATTAGTGGGGGCTGTTCCCAGGTGATCTCAATCACTTGTGGGGATAGCTCCTTTTTTGAGCAGTAGTAGCAAAACAAATAACAGATATTTTTTTCCGGCAGTCACATTATAAATGGTCAACGACATAATATAATGTGTATTAATATTTGCTTAGCCGGGGAGTCAGCAGCCGATGAAAAATTATGATTATCAAAAAAAAATGCTTTCAACCGAGCAAGTTTTTCAGATGATTAAAGAAGCGATCAGGGTGGGAAAGGGATTATCATTAATCCGGATTGGTGATGGTGAGACCCGGGCGATTGCCCATAATGACTTGATCACAATGAGTGAGGTTCCTGACTGGATCAGATATAGTGGCGTATTATTACCGGATCAAGCAATCAAAAAAGAGTTAATTGCTTCGATTCGCCAAGCAGATATTGTCGGCCTTCCTTTGGAAAATTATTATTATTTTAAACCCTTAATGTTGGAGATTATTAATAAATACCAAATCAGTTTAGAGCAGATCTGTCCTAATCGAATTAATTATTATTTGTTTAATCAAGGTTATCTAAGGAAGATAATAGCAGGTCATAAGGTCATTATTATTGGTCGTAAGGCAGCCCTTTCCTCCCCTTACTTTTCCCAATTTGCCACGGTAGTAGCAACCTATAATCTGCCCAATAGTTTTTTTGTCAATCAGCTTTTTCAGCAGATTAAGGAAGAACCAGCTTTTGATATTGCCCTGGTCGCTGCTGGAATACCGGCAGTAATCCTCTGTCCGATGCTGGCGACTCTCAAAAAAGTAGCGATTGATCTGGGGCATGTAATCGACGGTATTGTTGAACCGGAGAAAGACCTGTTTAAATTAATGGGAGAATGGCTGGAAAATAATAAGCCCGGAGGGTAAACAGGATGATCAGTATTATTATTTTAACTTTTAATCAGCTCAGTCTAACCAGGATTTGTCTCAACAGTATTCGCAAACATACCAAACACCCTTATGAACTGATCATGGTTGATAATGCTTCCAGTGACGGAACCGTTGATTACTTAAAAAAAATAAAAGGGGCAAAATTGATCTTGAACCCGGAAAATAAGGGCTTTGCCCGGGGGGTCAACCAGGGGATCAAGATTGCCCGGGGCGAGTTTATCCTCCTTTTAAATAATGATACAATTGTTGCAACGCACTGGCTGGATAACTTATTAAAATGCATTAACAGTCAAGAACAGATCGGGATTGTCGGCCCGCGAACCAATTATGCCGGCGGCGCCCAGGGTGGGATTACCGGGGATTTTAGCGGTCTGGAAAAGATTGAGCGGTTTAGTCGTCAGTTTAATCAAACTGATCCCGGTAAATGGTTTGAAGTGGAATTAATCGTCGGTTTTTGTATGTTACTCCGGCGGGAGGTTATTGACCGAACCGGTTTATTTGATGAGGGTTATCAATTTGGGATGTTTGAAGATAATGACTACTGCCGGCGTGCTCTGGCACAGGGTTTCCGGCTTGTTTGTGCGGGAGATACTTTTGTCTATCATATCGGAAGTCCCTCTTTTCAGAAGAACAATTTAAATATGGCTCTGATCTTTGGCCGGAATAAGAAGAGGTTTGAAGAAAAATGGCAAGGGATCGATCAGGGATTGAGCGGGAAAATCCTCTTTGTT
Organism: Halanaerobiales bacterium; assembly: GCA_022360715.1. Classification (GTDB taxonomy): domain Bacteria; phylum Bacillota; class Halanaerobiia; order Halanaerobiales; family DTU029; genus JAKSCG01. Next base: position 13,826 of record JAKSCG010000078.1, on the reverse strand, counting down.
AATTCCGGAATAAAGGGAATCCCGCAAGGTTATTCCCGAAGCATTGTGAGTGTACTCCGGAGCAAATTTAACTATCAGGTAGTCGAGACATGGCCTCAACACCTTACAAGCGAACTGATCATCGAACAGCAGCCGGATATTCTCTTGGTATTTCACGGGAACTATACTCCGCCGGCCCTGGTCAGACGGGCTAAAGAAAAAGGGATTATCTGTATTTGTTGGATTGTTGAAGACCCTTATGAACTTGATGTCCATACGGAAGATTGGTTAAACAGCTATAACTATATTTTTACCAACGAAATAGCGATGCTCGATTATTACCGGAAGGAGCATGTTTATTACCTGCCCTGGTGTACTAATCCCCTGATCTATCAGCCCCAAAAGGTGGGTGTTAAGTATAGAAGTGACCTTTGCTTCGTCGGGATGGGCTTTCAGAACCGGGTGGAGATTTTAAATAGCCTGGTGGAATCAATTAGTGATCTAGATTTAAAGTTGATCGGGAACTGGTCAGATTGGGGAGCTATCCTCGACCCTGCTCTTCAAAAATGGGTTTTACCGGTAATTTCCAACCCGGAAGAAATAGCCCGTTACTATGCCGGTGCTAAGATTAATTTAAATATTCATCGTGATCCTTTTGATCAAATTAATGTTAATACAGCAGAAATTACCGCCAACAGTATTAATAATCGTTGTTTTGATATTTCCGGTTGTGGCGGGTTTCAGCTGATTGATCACAGCAGAAAAGACTTAGAACTTTTTTTTACTCCCGGGGAGGATATTATTGTATTTGAGGATGCCAGGGACTTAAGCAGCAAAATAAGGTATTACCTGAAAAACGACCGATTGCGCCGGCAAATTGCTAATAATGCCTATTTTAAGACGATTACTTGCCATACCTTTAATCAACGCTTAGCTCAGCTCTTTAATCTTGTCTGCCAAGGGTGATCCGCATGGTTTCGATTATAATTCTGGCTTATCAAAATAATTACCTAACTGTCCGGTGTCTGGACAGTATTCAGGCTCATACTAAAGAAAAATATGAGCTGATCGTAGTCGATAATGGTAGTCAGCTCGAATTAGAGCAAGACAGGTATCCGCAGCTCAAGCTGATTCGAAACTCTTTTAATCAGGGCTTTGCCCGCGGTTGTAATCAGGGGGCCTGGGTAGCCGAGGGCGAATACCTGCTTTTCTTAAATAATGATACAATTGTTACACCGGACTGGTTAACTTCGATGGTTCAGGTGCTTGAAAAGCCGGGTCAGATCGGGATTGTCGGTAGTAAACTCCTCTTTCCCGATAGTGGCAGGATTCAGCATGCCGGAGTAATTTTTATCAATAGACTGCCGGGCCATATCTATTATCAGCAGGACCCGGCTCAGGTTCCCATTGAACAGGAAACGGAATATCCGGCTGTAACCGGAGCCTGTTTATTAATCTGGCATCACCTTTTTTATCGGATCGGGGGTTTTGATCCCCGCTTTTTAAATAGTTATGAAGATGTTGATCTCTGTCTCAAGGTCAGGCAACTGGGGTACCGGGTTATCTATACACCAAAAAGTCTGGTCTATCACTATGGTTCCCGGTCACCGGACCGGCACCGCCATGATCGAAGGAATTTATTACTCCTCCTGCAAAAATGGAAGGATTGTCGCCTTTTAGAATAGAGGGATTACTGATGGTTTCGCTGATCATAGTTAGTTATAACTGTCTTGATTCTTTAATCAGGACACTGGATAGTATTGGATTAAAAACATATCATCCTTATGAACTGATTGTAATTGATAATAATTCGGCTGATCATACAGCCGAATGGCTGGAAAGAAAGAGAGATAGCTTAAAACCTCCTTCCGGTAGGATACAGTTAATTTTTAATCAGGAAAATCAGGGTTATAGTGCGGCCTGTAATCAAGGGATTGCCTTAGCCAGTGGTGATTATCTCGCTTTTTTAAATAGTGATCTATTGGTTAGTGATTTCTGGTTAACCAGGTTGGTAGACCATTTAAGAAAAATTCCCCGGGCGGGAATGGTGGGACCTCTCGGTAAGGGGATTGGCGGGTCACAGAATTATGTCCAAATTTATCGAGAAATCGGTTATTATCAACCGGCCGCCGGGGGGCTTGATCATTATAACCAATTGGTTTATTCACGATATCAAGGGAGTTATGCCGAAACTAAATTTTTAATTGGCTGTTGTATATTGGTGAAAAAAGAATTAATAGACAGGGTCGGGGGATTTGATCAAGCCCTTTTTATGTCGGCCGATGATTTTGATTTTTCTTTAAGAGCACGAATAGTCGGTTATGGCCTTTATGTGGCTGATGACGTGGTTATCCATCATTATGATCATCAATCCTTTAATACACTGGAAGCAACCGTTGCCAACAGATATATTGAGCAAGGATGGTCTGTTTTCCGTCAAAAGTGGGCCCGATTATTACAAAAATATAGTATGGATGATCTCTTCTATAATAACCGGAGACTTTTTTTCCGGGGAATTAAAAAGGGAAGACGAAGCGCGGTTAAAATTTATTAAATAAGAGGTAGGAAAAATCAGAGTAGTATTGAATATATAAGTTAAGAGGTTTAAGTTGCAATTAATCGGCTCAAACCCCCTGCCTTTTTGTGGAAGATAATTCAACTTATTTAGTGCCGGGGAGTGTTGTGAACAGTATTAATGGCTTTAGTGACGATCGCTATCATATCAACTCTGACCTGGTTTTCAAATTCGTTTATTTTGGTCTGTAATTCCCCCCGCGTGCTGGCAATGTATTTGGCCGGCAAGCGATTCAGGGCATAAGAGGCAACATCCAGTAGACATTGGTCACAAGTACAAAAACCCTTAAATTCTTCTTGTTTGATCAGGTCGTTGATTGTTTCCAGGACAACCTTTTCCGTATGATTGACCAAATGTTTTTGAATTTCCTTGATCTTAATTTTAGCTCACCCCTTGCTCAAGTAGTCTGATAGTTTATATTTCTAGCTATTTTACTTAAATCCTTTTTTTAATAAAATAAATGGAGGGATCTGACGATGGAAAATAAGGAAAATGGGTTGCTACTCCTTAATCAGCAATTAGTCGCACTGCTTGGTGCTGAAAGGGATTGGCTGGTTAATTTGGCTAATTCGGCGGCTCTTTTATTTAACCAACTCCCCGATGTAAATTGGGCCGGATTTTATCTGTACAGGGAAAAAGAACTGGTTTTGGGGCCATTTCAGGGCCAGCCGGCCTGTACCAGAATACCTATTGGTAAAGGGGTCTGTGGAAGTGCGGCCCGGGATAGAATTACTTATCTGGTACCGGATGTCGATCAATTTCCCGGTCATATTGCCTGTGATCAGGCTTCCCGCTCCGAATTAGTTATCCCGATGCTGCTCCGGGATCAATTGTTGGGTGTAATGGATATAGATAGTCCGCTGCGAGGGAGGTTTGATCAGATTGATCGCAAATATTTGGAAGAGTTTACAGAAATAGTACTAGCTAGTACTGATTTTACTTATGTTTAATTATTAAAAAACCCCCGAAAATACTAAAAAGGAGAGGAAGTCAGTAATGGATGAATTGGATTGTAAATTGATTAAAGAGCTGAGCCGTGATAGCCGGATAACTTATGCTGAACTGGGAAGAAAATATAATTTAAGCAGGGTCTGTATTAGGGAACGGATCAATAGTCTGGTTAATGATGGAGTTATTAAGAAATTTACAATTGAAGTAAATCCTGAAAAGTTAGGTAAAAAGCTCTCGGTCTTTTTAAATATTGATGTCAAACCGGACGCTCTTTATAAAATAGCGGAAGAGTTGGCCGAAGACGAATCAATCACCAGTATCTACTTGCTGACCGGCTCTACGACTATCTACATGAATGTACTGCTCAAGGATCAGGAGGAATTGGAGACTTTTCTTAAGGAGAAGTTATACAGCCGGGGTGATATTTTTAATGTGACCAGTAGATTGTTATTGCGGGAGTTTACTGGTTCTAACGGGGGTTTGGGCGATGGGCAGACTTAAATCCGCTTCTGTCTGCACAATTTTTATTTTGAGCAAGAATCAATGAGAGGGGGGGGATTTCTTCATTTACAAAGGAAGAATTAATCTTTAATTTTTCTAATACTTAAACTATTGGGACGATCGTTTATGAAGGAACAGAATAGAACATTGTGATCAAAGGAACAATAATAGGGAGGTAATCAAAGTGAATACTAATAAAGAGTGTCTGGTTATGCAAGCTGTTCAGGGTGATATATCCCATCCTTTAGCCGCCGGCTTACCCTATCGGATGGACCGACAGGGGGTGGGAAATATTTTGCCGGGTACCGGTGGTATTTCTTATAATGTTAAGGTCGGTGACCCCGCTTTTGGCTGGGCCGGTGATCATATCGAGCCAGGTGTTAGCATAAAAATTAGTGATCCCTCCAATAAGGCCGAAAACTTTGGACTGAGTTTACTAGCCTGTATCGGTAATGAAGCAAGGGTTGTGGGGGGTAAGGCGGAAGGGGCTGTTGGGGTGGTGACCGGTATCCACGGTGGAATCGATCATGTCCTGGTTTATTTCCCACTGGAAGACCTGAATAGGATGAAGCTAGGTGACGAAATTCTAATAAAGGCTTATGGTCAGGGACTGAGTTTAGTTGACTATCCGGAGATCAAGGTCTTTAATCTTGATCCGCTCCTCCTGGAGCAGTTGAATATTTATGAGCGAAGGGGCTATATTGAGGTTCCTGTTGCCGGGATCGTGCCGGCTCATTTAATGGGTTCCGGCCTTGGCGCATCCACTGTTGCCCTCGGGGATTATGATATTACTACCGGTGATCAAGAGGAAATAAAAAAATTGGGTCTGGAGCGATTAAAATTGGGTGATCTGGTCTTTCTCCAGGATAGTGACAATACATATGGGCGTGAATATAAAAAGGGGGCCGGTTCGGTCGGGGTTGTAGTTCATAGTGACTGTATCAAGATGGGACACGGACCCGGGGTAACTACGATTATAACTTCCAAAAATAATATTATTAAACCGCTGATCAACTCTCAAGCCAATATTGCCAACTATCTGGGTTTGAATTAATAATTGGTCATTTCTCCCCGGGATTTTGATAAAATGCTTGACAGAGACCAGCAGGGCTGCTATACTATTATTAGTAATAGTTATCACTTGCGACAAACATCAAAAAAATTGTATTATGAGGAAAGGTGGTTATGATGGTTAAAAACGAGATTACTGCGCAGAATTTGCGTTCGGCATTTGGCGGAGAAAGTCAAGCCTACCAACGTTATCTGGTTTGGGGTAATAAAGCTGAGGAAGACGGATTTCCCAATGTAGGGCTTTTGTTTCGGGCGATTGCTTATGCCGAAGAGGTTCATGCCGGCAATCATTTTGTTGCCCACGATAATATTGAGGGAGATTTTTTGGTTGCATCAGGGGCCGGGTTTGGACTGGGTTCAACTACCGAAAACCTTGCCGGGGCTATAGCCGGTGAAAACTTTGAAATTGAGCAAATGTATCCCACCTATTACCTGGTGGCCCGGGAACAGCAGGAAAAAGATGCCTCGCTTTCTTTCCACTATGCCCTGGAGGCCGAGAAAATTCACTCAAAATTATATAGTGAAGCAAAAGAAGCGGTTGAAGCAGGGGATGATTATCAGTTGGATTACGTGAGTGTCTGTAAAATATGTGGTCATACGGTCAAAGACGGAACTCCTGATCGTTGTCCGATCTGTGGGGCGGCGCAAGAGGAGTTTAAGGAGTTTAGGAGATAGCTTAAATCCATTGGCTCATACATAGTGGATTGGGCTTTTAAAAAATAAAAGGAGGAATTGCTTGTGGCATATTATGATATTAAGAGTTTTTCCAATCCCCAGGAAAAGACTCCCTTAGAGAAGAAACATGTACCTTTTATTCAGGCGCCGACTCGGGTCAAAAAAGGGGAATACTTTGATGTGGCGATCAGAATGGGGGAAGAACTGGATCATCCGATGGAAGTAGGACATTTTATCCAATATGTTGATCTCTATGCTAATTACTATCACCTGGGTAGAGTCGGCTTTACTCCTGATTGTAAAGCTGAAGCAACGATGAAAGTTAAACTGGAAGAGTGCTGTACCCTGCGGGCTTATACCCTCTGTAATTTACACGGCCAGTGGGAGTCCGCTCACGAGATTACCGTTGAAGAGTAACAGCATTTGCTTTGCGGAGTTTTAGGAGGTAAATTAATATTTGAACATAAACCGGCATTTTGCCGGTTTATTGATTAAAAAAAGGACTTTTTGATTTAATTGCGAATATATAAGTAATGGAGATTTAATCCATAAAATTATCAGGATGATTAAATTTAAAATATTCATAATTGTCGATATAAAGTCTGATTAATTAGTACCGCTAGTTGAGGAGCTGATTTTGATGGAAGAGCAAGTGCTCCCATATATCAATAAAAAAAGGGTTAAGGAATTATTAAGTCAACTGGTCAAAATCAATAGTCCTTTTTGGGAGGAAGACCAAATAATCGACTATACATATACCTGGTTTAAAGCTAAAGGAATACCGGTCGAATATCATTTATATCAGGAAAGGGAAGTAACCGGTTATCAGGGGAAGAATATTGTGGGCCAGCTCCTGGGACAGAAACAAGGACCGCTGGTCGTCCTGAACGGACATCTGGATACAGTCAATATTTGTGAAGGATGGACGAGGAATCCGCTCGGTGCCGAGATTGAGGGAGATAGATTGTATGGTGTTGGTGCCCTGGATATGAAAGGGGGCTGTGCGGCCATGATGCTGGCAATAGAAGCCTTTGCCGCCACAGTTGAGGATTTTCACGGCGGGGTGCTTTATACATTGGTTAGCGGGGAAGAGGGTCCTTACGGATTGGGAACGGATGCTTTACTGCTCGAAGGGTATTTTGCTAAGGCAGATTTAGCTATTGTTCCTGAGCCCAGCGGTGCTTTTGCCGGTCGGCCCTTTCCCTGTCTTTGTTTAGGGGCAAGAGGTGGCTGGAAGTACACCATAACGGTTAAAGGACGGTCGGCCCATGCGGCTAATCCGACCAGGGGAATCAATGCTATCAGTGAAGCGGCCAAATTATTACTGGCCCTGGAAAAGACAAAACTGGCCGAACACCCTCAACTGGGAAGCGGTTCGATTAGTGTGCTCGATTTTGAGGGTGGAGGTCAACCCTTATCAGTACCGGACCGGGCTGCTTTTTCAGTTTTCAGGCATGTGATTATTGGAGAAGATCAGGATTACCTCCGGCAAGAGGTAGAGCAGGCGATCGTAAGGGCCGGACTTACCGCCGAGGTTGAAATGAATTTTCGTGCCGCCCCTCACCCCGCTAATGCTGGCTTTAAACCCTACCTGGTTTCAAAAAACAACCCCTATACCCGGGTAATCAAAGATAGTATTAAAACTACTACCGGCCGGGAAGCAGGAATAGCTTATTTTCCCAGTGTCGGTGATTATAATTACCTGGCTTCCCGAGCTAAGCTGCCAACTTATGTTATCGGTCCGGCCGGGGCCAATTATCATCGCCCGGATGAATATGTTGAACTGGAATCAGTAGTTCAGACTGCCCGGATCATCTATGATTTCCTTAAGCTTATTTTGGTCCAGGAAAGGGGGAGATTAGGTTGAAGTAGCGCTGGTGGAGAAATCGGCACGGAAAAGATTAGCTAGTAGGCGAGTACGAAAAAAGTGAGGAGTGATCTGGTGAAAACTCTAGGTAGTATTGATCTTTTGATGATGGTACTGTACTTTATTATCCTGCTCTATATCGGATACAGAATCATGAAGGCCAAAAAGGGGAGTGAAGCAGAGTCTTTTCTGGCGGCGGACCGGAATATGAACCTGCTTCAGACAACTTCTTCAACAGCTGCTTCTGACCTGGGTGGAGGATTTAGTATTGCCATGGGCGGAATGGGATTTACGATCGGTATTTCCGGTTCCTGGTGGATTGCCGTTTCAGCTTTAAGTGCCGTAATGGCCGCTTTTTTGCTGGTCCCCAAAGTGAAGAAATGGGCTGATGCGGCTAAAGGGCTAACTACCGGTGATCTTTTTGCCCAGCGTTTTGACGAGAAAACCGGGTTTATTGCCGCCATTTTAGTAGGTATCTCCTGGTTTGCTTTTGTCGGTGGTCAAATCGTGGCCGGTGGGAAGCTGGTAGCCGGTACGATGGGAATGGATATCACTACCGCTATTATTTTATCTGGGGCGGTAGTACTGGCTTATACTATTATGGGTGGCTTGAAAGCGGTGATTTATACCGATGTCTTTCAGATGGTTATTCTCTTAATCGGGATTATCTTTCTAATCGTCCCGATCGGCTTGGTGCGGGTCGGTGGCTGGTCGGGCTTGGTTGAACAGCTGCAGGCTTCTAGTGAGACGGCTAAGTTACTCAGTTGGGGTAATATCGGCTGGAAACAGGGACTAAATTTATTCCTGGCCACTTTCCCCATCTGGTTTATTTCCATTGCCGGCTTCCAACGGATCATTGCGGCCAAAGACGAGAAGACGGCCAAATACAGTTTTTTCCTGACCGGTATCCCGATTGAATGGCCATTATTTGCCATTGGCACCACCCTGGTCGGTATGTTTGCCCGGGTACTGATGCCCGGGCTGGTTGACTCTGAACTGGCTACCCCTAATATGATCGTTACCCTCTTGCCGGTAGGGATTTCCGGGATTGTGGTGGCAGCATATATTGCCGCTGTTATGTCTACGGCTGACTCCTGTTTAATGGGCCCGGTAGCTATTTTTGTCAATGATGTTTATAAAAAACGAATTAACCCGCAAGCTGATTCGGCTCAACTGGTAAAAATCGGTCGTTATGCTACCCTGATCCTGGGGATGCTGGCGATCTACGTTGCTTATCGGGTTCCTTCGGTCCTGACGGTAGTCCTTTATGCTTATACCTTTGGCGCGGCCGGGCTTTTCTTCCCGATGCTGGGACTTCTTTTCTGGAAGAGGACTACAGCAGTCGGTGCTTTCTGGAGTATCCTCCTGGGTGGTAGTTCAGCTATTATCTGGGGACCTGTTCTCAAGGAGCCGGCCGCTATCCCCAACTCCTATATCGGCTGGGCCGTATCTTTCCTGGCCCTGGTGATCATTTCACTATTGACTCAACATAGTCCTGACGAAGATCTCAAAACCTTCTATCCGGAAAAAAATAATTTGGGACCTGATCTAGCAGGATAAGCTAACTATACATCAAAAAACTCCCCGCTAAACCGGGGAGTTTTTTTCAATCTTAAGGAGGACTTGCAGGGCACTGGCCAGTTGGATTTCAACTAACTTTTTAATCGGGACAACCCGGTAATCCAATTCTGCTTCCAGCTCACTATTTACCTGTTCCAAATAAGCCCGGGCTTGGTTGAGCAAACCCTTTAGTTTTGCTAACCGAGGATGGTCCAGTGAATTTACGCCTTTTTTAACGGCTAATTCCAGATGCCGAATTAACATGCCCAGGGTCAACATTTTATAAAAGCGATTGATCGTGACATTATCGAAATATTGGGCAACTGTAGCTGCTTCGCTAAATTCCGGATTGTTCTCGGCCCAGCTTTTTTGGGCCGGCCTGCTTTGACGATCTAATTCAGCAAATTGAATAACGGCCCTTTGGAAAGGGGAGTCAAGCTCAATAATTTTGGCTGTTTCTGCGATTACCATTTCAACAAACCCGGTGATCATTTTACTGATCTCCAGCGACTTCAAAACAGCCTCTTTCCTGCTTATTTCCATCTTTGTCCGGTCTTTGATCTTGCTATCATAAAAGTAGGGTAGTTCACAAACGAGACAGAAGGCAGCGGGATTATATTTTTTGATGTAGGCAAAGCTGGAGCTACCACCGCTTAAGATCTGGGCCGGGTCCTGTCCGCTATTGGCGGCGAGAAAGTCATAACTATCCTGTAGTGACGGAATTTTAAAAATTCCATCACTATATTTTATGACATAAGGAACTTCCGGTTCGCCCAGATGGAGCGGAAGACCACGTTCGGTTACCAATTCGGTTAGATTGTTATAAAGTGCCGGGTGTTCTCCGGAAAGGTAGAAAAAGGCTCCCCCAAAACCGGCATTATGCAAGGAATACATGAATACCGGTTTAGTTTGTTTAATCACTTGCATTAAAGCCCTTGTTTCCGGTAGGGGATCCGAAAATTGATAGTTTTTGTATTCAACCGGAAAAGTCCATTCGATCTGTTCATAAGTGGCCGGTCGAAAAAAGTTTGCAGCATAATTTAGCGGGGTAAACGGCCCTTTAAACCATCCTTGATTTAAGCTAGTTCCATCGGGGTCAATACATTTGATCAGATACCAGGTTAGATCAAATTCTTGACGGAATTGAGCGTCGGTGGCCAGTTTTTCGGCTAGATAACTAAGCATCATCGAGCCGACCGGTTCATTGGGGTGGGGGCAGGCAAATAATAAGACATTTTTCTTCCCCCGGCCGATTTTCTCCATGATGATCTCGCTTCCGCCTCTGGATTGTCCGATCACTTCAGTTCTAACCACATCCGGATATTTTTCGGCCAGGCGAGAAGAGTCATCGTTCAGTTCTTCAACACTTTTAAAAAATTGATAATCAGGTACTCCCTTGATTATTTCTTTAAGCTTCATGTTTTACTCCTTTCGCTGATTAGTTGCTCAGTTTGGGATCATAGGCATCACGGAGGGTATCCCCTAAAAGATTAAACCCGATTACAGTTAAGAAGATAGCTATTCCGGGAAATACCGCCAGCCACCAGGCATTAATCATATACGTTCGGCCCAGGCTAAGCATATTTCCCCAACTGGGGAGCGGGGGTTGAGGTCCCAACCCTAAAAAGCTTAACCCGGCTTCGGCGATCATCATTGCCCCTAAGTCCATGGTGGCCTGAACAATGATCGGTGTAATTGCATTGGGTAATAGATGTTTAAATAAGATCCGATAATTACTACCCCCTAATATATGGACTGCTTTAATATATTCAGAGCCCTTGATTATCATCACCTTACTTCTCATTAAACGGGCATAGGAAACCCAGGATTTAACTGATAAAGCAATTATGACATTAATTAAACTCGGTTCAAGGAACCCGGCGACCGCAATCGCCAATATAATTCCGGGGAAAGCCAGTAGTATATCAACAACTCTCATCATGATATCATCAAAGATACCGCCGAAATAGCCGGCTAACATTCCGAGGATTGTTCCAATTAAACCTGATAATACGACGGCCATTAATCCCACCTGGACTGATATTTTGGCACCGTAAATGATCCTGGCTAAAACATCTCGCCCCAGTTGGTCAGTACCAAACGGATGCCCTAAACTGGGCGGTTGCAATTTGGCAAAAATATCCATCTGGTAAGGATTATAAAGAACGGCCGTTATTAGTTTTTCTTTAAAAAAGTGTTGATCGACTACCGTAAATAAGGCCGATGCAATAACCAGAACGACAATAATTGCCCCGATAATCGCTAGTTTATTGACACTTAATATCGTTATAAATCTCCGGCTGATTAAACGATTATTATCAACGCTCATTGATGTTCCTCCTACTCATAGGATATTCTGGGATCTAGATAAGCATAAAGTAGGTCGACGATTAGATTGATCAGGATAAAAATTAAAGCATAGAGAAGGACAATAGCCTGTACAACCGGATAGTCTCGTTTAAAAATTGAATCGACCATCAGTCTTCCCAGCCCCGGCAGGGCAAATACAACTTCAACTAAAACCGATCCGCCCAGGATATAACCTAACTGTACGCCAACTACTGTAATTATCGGAATAATTGCATTGTTAAAGGCATGTTTGAGAATAACTGCCCGCTCGATTAACCCCTTGGAACGGGCGGTAGTAATATAGTTTTCATGTAAAATATCCAACATGCTCGATCTGGTCATCCTGGTAACCATTGCTGCCAGAGCTAATCCCAGGGTTAGAGCAGGTAAAAAGATATGATTAATTCCGGCCGAAAAATCATTAAAGATACTTTTAAAACCGTAGAGAGGAAAAAGGGGGACTAAAACCCCGAACAGATACAATAATAAGATTCCCAGCCAAAAACCGGGAATAGATATGCCTAAAAAGGCTACAAATCTTGCCATATGATCAAATAAGGTGTTTCTTTTGACGGCGGAGATGATCCCGCTCGGGAGCGAGATCAATAATGATATCAGCATCGCAAAAAGTGCCAATTGGAAAGAAACCGGGATCCTTACCAATAAAAGTTCAGTAATATCCTGATTAAATAAGATCGACCGACCTAAGTCCAGCTTAAATACCTTTCCCATCCAGCTTAAATACTGGATGGGAAGGGGTTGGTCCAGGCGATAAACCTTATTAATATATTCAACTTTTTCCGGGGTTGCATTGATGCCCAGGATGGCAGTAGCCGGGTCCCCAGGAGCTAAGCGAATTAGAAAAAAGGTAATGATTGATACCCCGATTAGGGTTGGGATCAATTGTAATAAACGTTTGATTATATATCTTTTCATGGCCTCTCACTACCTTTTCCGTTTACTGCTCAATCCATATATTGTGATATACCGGGGCATAACCACTGGGTTTAAGGGGATCGATTCCATGGACTTTGGCTGAATAAGCCAGGTAAGAAACAAATTGACCAAACCAGATCATCGGCTGATCATTGATAATAATTTCTTCGGCCTGCCAGTACAGTTGCTGTCTTTGCTCCCGGTCGGTACTCTCCAGGGCTTGTTGGAGGTAAGGTTCAACTGCGGGATTGTGGTAATTACAGATCCAATTATTCTGACCGGAGGAACTAAAAAGGATATGCAGATTGCCGTTCGGATCAAGAGAACCTCCCCCGCCCCAGTGCAGACTGGCCAACTGAAAGTCCCCCTTGATTAATTGTTGAATCAGGGTTGCCGTTTCCAGTACCTCAATCTTAACCTTAATCCCGATTTTGGCCAGCATATTATCGACAATAAGGGCTAAATCACTCTGCTGGGGGTCATTACTCCAGATTTTTAAAGTTACTTCCAAACCATCGGCATAGCCTGCTTCAGCCAACAGTTGTTTGGCTTTGTCCGGGTTAAAGTCTTTCCTGGGCTTATCAGGATTACTTCCCCAGCTATGCTCGGGTAACGGTCCATAAAGCATCTCCGTATTTTCTAAAAAACCGATAATTTTTTCTTGATCGATCGCATACCCGATTGCCTGCCTAACCCTTGGGTCATCAAAAGGTTCAACCGCACAGTTAAAAGTAAGATAGTCAATCGTATTGCTTTTACTGAGAAGAGAAAGCAATTTTATATTTTGATCTGCGGCTAATTGTTTGATATTACCGGCCGGAACCGGATAGATATAATCTACCTGACCAACCGTTAAGGAAAATAACCTGGTTTGCCCGTCGGGAATTTCTTTGATCACAATTTGATCTAAATAGGGTTTTCCTTCCATCCAGTAATCAGTAAATCTTTCAAAGATCATCTCGCCGTTTTGCGGGTCCAGACTGGCAAACTTAAAAGGACCAGTTCCCACCGGTTGTTTTTGGAAACCCTCATTACCCAGCTTTTCCACTGCATCTGGTGAGACAATTTGTCCATTGCCGGCCAGGCTATCTAAAAATGGGGCAAATGCTTTCTGTAAAGTTATTTTTACGGTCCAATTGTCGATAACTTCAACCTGCTCAACTTCTTTGAAATAAGAACGGACCTGTGAATATTCACTGATCATTCTTTCGATATTCCATTTTACTGCTTCGGCATTAAATTCAGTGCCATCATGGAATTTAACCCCTTTGCGCAGATGAAATATGTATGTTTTGTTATCAGGTATTTCCCATGATACGGCCAGTTCCGGTTCAAACTCCAGTTGCTGGTTATAGCTGATCA
>JAKSCG010000034.1 GCA_022360715.1 Halanaerobiales bacterium | reverse complement strand
TAAACTACTTAGTCACAAAAAATTACAAAAAAAAATATAATATTATAAACTCTGATAAGGAGGGGAGAACTGATGCCGCGGAAAGAAAACAAGAGCAGTGAAAACCAATTTGATGAGATCATGCGTTCTGAGCACCTTTTTAGAGATGTCTGCTGTAATATCTTTATTTTTACCAAAAGAGTAAACATTCAATGTAGTGATCAGTCATTCATTAACCCTGAATAACCAAACCCAACTTATCCCCTTTCCCGGGTCCTGGCAATCCGGGAAAGGGAGATATTATTGCCGTTATTTTAGCATTACGCTGGCCCGGTAAGTTCCTATAATCACAATCTCTCGGTCTTCTTTCCATTTTTAATCTGATTCTAATCCTAATCTAATAAATCTTTAATCTTCCTGGTGTATGATTAAAGTAACCTCTTAAGGAAGACCTTAAGATTTACATAGAGTAATAGCCTCCTTTGAATTTCAAAAAAAGCCAGCCTTAATTAAAGGCTGGTTTTTTATTATATAGGTAATTATACCCGGTAGACAACTTACTATCTCCTATCTATCAAGAAATTTACCTTATTACGATTATGGCCGCAGGCCAATTTGTTCTTATTACATTTTATCTTATAATATCGCAAATAGTGTAACAATATCCCTTGTTACACATATAATATAGTACATTCTAATATTATCAACTCAAATTGTCCAATGTCCCTCCAAAAAGGTGGTGAATGAGTATGGGAGATCATTCTCAAGCAGGAACTGATCTGCAAGGTGGTTATTACTATGGAGGCGTTATCTTCATAGTATTTTTGATCCTGATCCTGTTGTTCCTTTTCAGCTATCCATATCGCCGATTTGACGAATAAACAGGGATATCATTAATCCATAGTCCCCGGATAAAAAGTCCGGGGACTTTTTTTATCATATATGACAAGATGTTGTCATATATTTCTTGTTATCATAGCTATAATAAGTTATTGCCGGTAAGGAGACACCATACCCCAATGGCCCTAAAGCTTTTTTCCAGCAACATGGTTTTGTTGAAAAAATGTATTTAGACCGGGTATTACTCCGCTAAGGCGCATAAGTTACCGCAATGACAGGAAATACTATCAATATTAATTATAAGGGGAAATAAAAAAATATCTCACGAAAGGAATGAACTGATGGAGATTATAACAGTGGATATAAATAATATTGACCGGGAACATATTTGTTGTGCTATTGCTGATAAAAAGGGAGAAAATTGTGTCGGCAGTAAAAAAGCCTGGTTAAAGGAGCGCTTTAAAGATGGATTGGTCTTTAAAAAACTGAATGCACGGGGAAAGGTGTTCATCGAGTATATTCCGGCGGAAAAAGCATTTGCGCCAATTAGTGCCGATAACTATATGTATATTAATTGTTTTTGGGTATCGGGAAAATTTAAAGGTCAAGGTTATGGTAAACGGCTGTTAAATGAATGCCGGACCGATGCCCGGGAAAAAGCTAAAGACGGACTGGTGGTGTTATCATCAAAGAAAAAAAAGCCTTTCCTGTCTGACCCTAAATTTTTAAAGTATCAAGGTTTTAAAGTCGGTGATACGGCCGAACCTTTCTTTGAATTATTATATTTATCCTTTAAAGATCCGGCTGTAACCCCCAACTTTAAGGAATGGGCGAAAAAAGGGGTGGTTCGGCACGCAGGTGTTGTTTTATATTATAGTAACCAATGTCCGCATGTTGATAAATATGTACCGCTAATTGAAGAAGCAGCGCTAAAAAATGGGATTGAATTCTATTCGTTTAAACTAAAGACCGCCCAGGAAGCCCAACAGGCCCCCTGCCCCTTTACAACATATAGTATGTTCATCAATGGGAAGTTTGAAACAAATGAGATTCTGACCGAAAAGAAGTTCCTGAAAAGATTGGAGCATAAAGGATTATTATAATCATTCTAAATTTCCTGATAAAACGTCCGTGTTGCGATTGATCCCCCGGAGTAAAAAAGGAATGAGCAAGGGAGAACTCCCGAGTATCAGCAAAAATGTCTTTAAATGGTCTATTTCTTTGCTGTTGTTGACGGTCAGAATAAAAGCGATGATTCCGATTACTCTACCCAGATTCAAAGCCAGCTCTCGATAGATGATTAATTCAATTCTCTGTTTAGTCTGCTTGTTTTGATCAATTAAGTTATATCCTGCCGAATTAAAAGGAACAATAAAGAAAGGATAAAAGAAGGATACTAGCGAGACAAAAACGATCATGTTAATTAAATTAATTGGACCGAGTAAACTTAGAACAGCTATAAACATCATGGTGGTCCCTAGCCGAATAAATAATATCCTTTTGTCCGGTTTCATTACCCGTTCGATCAACTGATAAGAAAGCATGGCCACTATCCCGCCGAGCAGTGTTATTGTCCCGACAGTCAATTCACTTTCGGAAATGATATAGGTGATTAAATTAATGATAAACATAAAGACCCCATTCCTGATCCCGAAAAAGAAGAACCCGATGATTAAGTACTGCCAGTTTGAACTTGATTCTTTAATCACCTTGTAGAGCTGAAAAGTACCCTGATAATTTCTGGTGTGAAGCAAACTGCTGATCAGGACTATAAGTAAAAAGAGCAGCAATGTTATGCCGAAAATTAGATAATAACCTGATAATCCCATCATCCTGACAATAACAAAACCGGCTATTAATGGTGCGGTCATTCCTCCCAATGACCCGAGCAGGCCGTTATAAGAATTAAAGGTGTCTCGGTTCATCTCATTGGTTAAGTCAAAGGATAAAAGATGGAATCCGAGCCAGTAAAAGCCGCCAGCTATTCCAAGCAAACTGCCCAGCGGGACCAAGAAACCTACTGATTCTTCCCTGGCTACCAGGATGATCAGGAAGAACAGGGTGTGAAAGATAATCCCTAATCTGAGCGAAAACACCCCATCCCTCT
The DNA here is from genome assembly GCA_022360715.1 of Halanaerobiales bacterium. Lineage (GTDB taxonomy): Bacteria > Bacillota > Halanaerobiia > Halanaerobiales > DTU029 > JAKSCG01. Next base: position 11,169 of record JAKSCG010000034.1, on the reverse strand, counting down.
TTTTAGAGATATAGCCGGCCAAAATAAAAGTAAGGGGAAGAAAAATATAAATAAAGAGATTGAAAAGGCCAATTGCTCCCAGGTCTTTTTTGATTCTCCAGATAAATACATTGACAAAGGTATTAGATAACCCCACCGCAATTGTAAAAAGGCCGTTGATTACCAGGAGAAGCCGGGTATCTTTTTGTAATTGTAAAACCTGATTTTTTAGCATGATAAACACCTCAAACAATGATTAGCTTGAGCTAAAGTGGCAATAATTATTATTGTAGTTAAAAAATTACTTTCGCTAATTAAAAAAAACTTCACTTTCATTTTAAAATGATCGTGAAGCTTTTAGTAAGCCGATTAATCAATTGTCTGGTTATTTAATAAGCGTGTACACTTGCTTGATCGACATCATGACATGCCTCCATCAAGGCTTCGGATAAGGTAGGATGGGGATGAATAACCTCACCGACCTGTTTAGCCGTTAGCCCGAAATGCACGGCTAACGATAGCTCGGCTAACAAATCAGTCGCGTGAGCCCCGACGATACTGGCTCCAATAATAACACCGCTATTGTCGGTAATTACTTTGACAAAACCTTGTGTTTTACCGATCACCAGGGCTTTCCCGATCCCGGCCATTCGAAATTTGCCAACCTTGCTCTTAATCCCTTTTGCCTGAGCCTCTTTTTCGGTCAGTCCGACCGCTGCAACCTCCGGTTCGGTATAGACACAACGCGGGACAGCCTGATAGTTTACTGTTGTTTTAATACCCAGGGCATTTTCAACAGCAACGGTCCCTTCTTTAGAAGCCAGATGGGCCAGAAATGGCGTGTCAACTACATCGCCGATAGCATAGATACCGGCTATACTCGTTTCCATATATTGATTAACCTTTATTTTTCCATTTTCAACCTCGATCCCCAACTCAGCGAGCCCTATGTTGCTAATATTCGCTTTTCTACCGATAGCCACCAACATTAAATCAGCAGTTATTTGGTCACCGGAACTGAGTACGGCCGTAACGTGATTATTAATATCAACTTTTTCTACTTTTGTCCCGGTAAAGCACTCCATGCCGTCGGCCTTGAATTGTTTGCTCAGTTCACTGGCCGTATCCGGGTCCTCATTCGGTAAAAGCTGGTCAAGCATCTCGATGATCGATACTTTTGTACCTATTTTTTGGTAGTATTGTCCAAATTCACAGCCAATGACTCCGCCACCCACAATCAGCAGCGAACGGGGGACTTCGTTTAAAAACAGTGCTTGGTCACTGGTAATAACTTTTTGGCCGTCATAGGGAAATAAGTCCGGAACAAGCGGCTTGGACCCGGTAGCTATAATAATCTTGTCTGCTGTTATTATTTCGGTCTCGTGCTCGGCTTTACTTACTGCTATTGTATTTCTCCCGGTAATTTTACCGAATCCCTCAATTATTTTTACGCCATTTTTCTTTAATAAAAACCCTACCCCACGGACTAATTGACCCACTATCTCTTCTTTTCTTTGGTTGATCGTATTAAGGTCTATCTTTACTTCTCCGGTAATGTTAATCCCATATTGCTCGGCCTGTTGAACAGCTTGATAGAGAGCAGTAGAGGTTAACAAAGCTTTGGTCGGTATACAGCCAATATTTAAACAGGTACCGCCAACTTTTTTTTGTTCAATTAAGATTGTCTCTGCTCCCAGTTGAGCCGCTTTTATTGCCGCTACATATCCACCCGGACCTCCACCGATTACGGCTATCTTCATCCTTTGACCTCCTATTTTTAGAAAAGACAAGAGCTAAGAAAATAATTGATTAAACTCTTGCCTTTTCCGGGCTAATATAGCTAATTTGTCGTTAAGTTTTTTAGCAGATTTCTTTTACCCCGTTTATAATATCTTCTTCCTGGGGCAGAACATAGTCCTCCAGGTTTTTAGCAAAAGGAGTCGGTGTATTAAGGGCACCTATTCTAACTATTTTAGCCTTTAAGCTGTCATATTTATCTTCGGCCACTAAAGCAGCCATTTCGGCCGACCAGGCACTCCTTTTATTTTCTTCGGTTACAACCACCAGTTTACCTGTTTTATCAACTGATTGATAGATCGTCGCTGTATCTAACGGGAATAAAGTCCGGGGGTCAATCACTTCGGCTTTTATTCCTTCTCCGGCCAGCTTTTCCGCAGCAGTGAGAGCCTTGTTGACACAATATCCGGTGGCAACTATCGTGACATCACTACCTTCTTTCCTAATGGCAGCCTTTCCAAATGGAATCGGTTCAAATTCTTCGGTGACCTCCTCCATGGTTGCATACAAGTATTTATGTTCAAAGAACATAACCGGATTTTTATCATTAATCGCCGAAAGCATCAGACCCCTTGCATCTTCAACCGTCGTCGGATAAACCACTTTCAGCCCCGGGATATGGACCAGTAGATTCTCTAAGTTTTGCGAGTGTTGGGCTGCTGCCTGAATACCCCCGCCCCCCGGAAATCTAACAACCATCGGCAGTTCAATGTTACCTCCATACATATATCGCATCTTGGCCGCCTGATTGACCAATTGGTCAAAGCAATAAGTCATAAAATCGGCAAACATGATCTCGGCAATCGGGACCATACCTACTGCGGCCGCCCCCACCGCCGCCCCTACGATCAGTGCTTCCGAGATCGGGGTGTCAATGACTCTATCTTCACCATATTTTTGTAATAATCCTCTGGTTACGCCAAAGGAGCCCCCCATCAGCGCAATATCTTCGCCGATACAAAATACCCGATCATTTTGACCCATTGCCAAATCTATTGCTTGATTGATTGCCCCGCCAAATGTTAATTTCTTTTTCATCTGTTTCTTCCCTCCTCCACTAGATCTGTATAGACATCCTTTACTGCTTCACTGACCTCTAAAAAAGGACACTCGATCGCATAATCAACCGCTGCAACCATCTCGGCCTGAATTTGTTCGGATATATCATTAAGTTCCTCGGTCGTGGCAATCTTTTCTTCCACTAAATATTGTTCAAAGCGAGGAATAGGGTCTTTGCTCAGCCATTCTTCTACTTCTTGCTCCGGTCGATATAGAGCAGGGTCTCCTTCAAAATGACCATGATGTTTATATGTTTTACACTCAATTAAAGTCGGACCTTGCCCGGCTTTAGCCCTTTTTACTGCTTCTGCTACCGCTCGATGGACAGCTAAGACATCATTACCGTCTACGATGACACTCGGCATCTTATAAGCAGTGGCCCTGTCCGCAATATCTTCAATCGCCATACTTCGATCCTGTCTGGTTGAAATACCATATAAATTATTTTCACACACAAATATTACCGGAAGTTTGTAAAGACTTGCCGCATTTAAGGATTCATGAAATAATCCTTCATTGGTAGAGCCGTCACCAAAAAAACATACCACTACTTGCTCGATCTTTTGAATCTTCTGAGCGATGCCTGCCCCAACTGCTAAAGGAAATCCGGCCCCGACCATCCCGTTCGCTCCCAGCATACCTAAATCAATACTGGAAATATGCATCGAACCGCCTTTTCCTCGACAATAGCCCGGCGCTCTACCACATAGTTCGGCCATCATTAGTTTAGGATCAGCACCTTTAGCCAGCATATGACCGTGACCTCGATGAGTACTGGTAATATAATCATCTGGGGAAATAGCCCCACATGCCCCTGCCGCCACCGCTTCTTCTCCGATATATAAATGCACAAATCCCTGTAGATCGCCCATCGCAAAAGCTTCACTTGCTTGTTCTTCAAATTTTCTAATCTTAACCATTTTTTTATACAGTGCTAATAATTTTGTTTTTTCCATCTTTTCTTTCCTCCTTTTTCATCTAGTAATTATCTTTACTGTTAATGAGATCATCCACTATTGAGAATCACTTCACCTCCATCTACAGCTATTGCTTTCCTCCTAAAAATTTGTTGATCCTTAACCAAAGTTACTGACTGCCATATCTGTCGATAAATTCGCGCAATGCTGCTTCAAATCTTGCTAAGGCTATTTTTATATCCTCTGCGGTATGAACGGCACAAGTACAGAAACGGAAAGTGGTGATGACCCCTTTTTCTTTCAGGATGCCCAAAAAAGCACTGGCTTTTAACAGATCGGTATTCTTAATACTATCCCGGTGGTTGATTATTTTATCTTTTTCCGTAAATAGGAGGTTCCAGGCTCCGGGGTATCCCTGAACTCTTAATGATTTGTACCCTACTTGAGCCGCTATTTCCAACATACCGTCTCTCAACATATTTCCAAGGTGTTCAATATGTTTGAAGACTGCTTGCTCATCTTTTTCTAATTCTTTTAAGGTAGCAATTAAGGCTGCTATTGAAACCGGATGGCCATTATATGTGCCTACTCCTAATGCCTCTGTTTTGGTCAATACGTCCATGATCTCTTTTTTTCCGCAAAAAACAGATATCGGCATTCCTCCCCCGATTGCTTTGGCAAAACTGGTCAGATCAGGTGTAACTCCAAAATACCCCTGTGCCCCCTGTAATCCCATTCTAAAACCGGTTAATACTTCATCAAAAATAAGGACCACATTGTATTTGGTACATAAGGCTCTGACCCCTTCCAGATAACCCGGTTCCGGCCGACAACCATTGACATTCGACATGACCGGCTCCATGATTACGGCGGCAATATGATCGGCCTTTTTTTCAAATAATCCCTTTAATGCCTCTAAATCATTCCACTCGAGCAAATAGCAGTCGGCCAAAGCATGTTTAGCCCGTCCGGTGGTGCTGCACATAATTGAATAAAGGTCTTCAGGATTGACACCATCTGTGGCCACCGGGTTTTCAGGATCTGTGCTAATCCCCCCTAAAATAAAGTCTGCTCCACCGTGGTAATGTCCGTTAAATTTTACAAACATGTTTTTTCCGGTATAGGCTCGGGCAACACGTAGATTATTCATATTGGCTTCAGTACCGGTCGTGGTAAATCTAACTAATTCAGCACCGGGTATTAATCGCTGAATCCTTTCCGCTGCTTCAACCTGAATCAAAGACATTTCATTCGTATGATACTTTTTTACTTCGGCGATGATTGCCTCTTGGACCTGTTTATTCTGTCGTCCAAGAATTGCCGGTCCTAATGATAGACCAAAATCAATATATTCATTGTCGTCAAAGTCGTATATTCTGGACCCCGCTGTGCTTTTAACAAATATGGGTTGCTGACCTTTTTCTTTTTTAAAGTTTGACATAAAGGCACCGGGTATCGACTGACAGGCCCTTTGATAGAGCTCTTTATTTTTTTGGTGATTCATTATAATTCAGCCTCCCTTTTCTTTTTTATGCAATCCACATTTTGTCAGATCAAAGCATTAATACACTGTTCCCTTAACATCTTTACATTTGCTTATCCTGTTATAGACCCCGAGCATAGCTAAAGCTTTCATCATATTTCCTTCCAGGGTAAATGTACCGTCCATTAAAGATGCTTTAGGACTTATCTCTCCGGTTAGTACTTTTACATAACTCTCATATTTCCCATAACATCTAAATGTTGCCTCAGGCAAATCATTACCTTCGTCCGATTTAAACTCCTCTAACAATCCGTCTTTTAATGAATAATAGATCCATCTTGTTTTTCCGTCCGGACAATCTTCATAAATTTCTACCAATTTGGTTTTGACTCTACTCTTTTTACTAAATTCTGCCTGCAATAAAGCTTGATGACCCTCCAACCACTCTTTACTCAGGAACTTCATAAATACACCCTCCTCATTTGTTCTTAACCTCGGACTCTTTTCCTAGAGATTGTTTATTTCTTCAGGATGTTCCAGCAGTTCTTTAACCCTGAATAGGAATTCACAGGCTAATTTACCATCGATCACCCGATGATCGGCCGACAAAGCCATATTCATAATTTGGCCTATTTGGACTTCACCATTTTCCACAACCGCTTCTTCTTTGATCGTGTAGATCGATAAAATTGCCATTTCCGGTTGATTTATAATGGCCGTATGATATTCAAGGTCTTGATAAATTCCCATATTATTAATCGTTATTGTGCCGCCGCTTATATCATCCATCGTTAATTTTTTAGTTTTAGAGCCCTCAATTAATCTAGTGGTCTCTTGATTTAACTCAATTAAGTTCAATTGATCGGTCTTTTTGGTATTAACCACTAATAAGCCGTCTTCCACCGCCAGGGCAAATCCGACATTAATCTCATCATGTAAAAGATGATGGTGCTTGGCATAATCATAACTGGAGTTAACGTAAGGATATTCCAGTAAAGCGTGCGCTGTTGCCTTCATCACAATATTAAGATAAGAGACCTTAATATTATGTTTTTCATTAAAGGCCCGCCGGAATTTTACCAGCTGTTTGGCCTTTACTTTAGTAAAAAAATCACATTTAGGTGATACAGTCCAACTATTTAGCATATTTTGGGCAATTAATTTTCTAATCTTTGAGGCAGGTGCTGTCTTTGACATTCTTCCCACTCCTATTCAATTTCAGCTATTTCGGTCAAACATGCCACTGTTTCGCCTTCTGCTACCAGAATCTTGGCTAACGTTCCTGATGCTTTTGCTTCAATTTCATTGGTCAGTTTATCTGTTTCAACCTCAAACAACTTTTCGCCTTCAGTTACCTGGTCTCCGACTTTTTTAAACCATCTTGTTATTGTTCCCTCTTCCATGGTCAGTCCCAGTTTGGGTAATTTAACTTTGTGCATTTTATCCCCCTTTTTTTATTATTATATTTAAGAGTTTAAACCCTTATCACTCAATAATAGCAAGAACCATTCCAAATTAATCTTTAGCCGGCCGTTAAGTAGTTTTAACCAAAGTTGTTCCAAAATGAAACGATCTTGTCCCATTTGTTCCAAAAGTTCCATTTTAAAACTTGAAAGTTTTCACTTCTTTTGGTACTCTTAAGTTAAAACAACGAAGGGTGAAAAAAGCAATGAATAAAAATGATGATTTTCTAAATTTGCTCGATGAAATAGAAGATCTCAACGCACGTTCCCGGGCCGAAATTGAAAAATATACCAATAACATAGTTAAAATAAAACAAGCCCGCGAAGTTTTTTTAAATAGCGGAGAAATGGATTCAGCTGTAAGATCGGAGATTGCTGACTCCTGGAAAAGGTGTCGCCGGTTGAAGATCAATCCTGATCATTCACAAGCAAATTTTATTGATCCCCCAGCATTTAAAAAAATTTTACAAAAAAATTCCCTTTTAATTAATGTCGGCTCAGCGATTATTGATACAATCTATCGTTCTTTAAAGGAAATGAATTGTATTATTTATTTAACAGATCAGTTTGAACATATTCTATATACCAAAGGAGAAATTTTAACACAAGAAAACATTGCTGAGTTCGGGTTATGTACCGGTACTCGCTGGTGTGAAGAAACAATTGGAACAAATGCAATAACCCTGGCTTTAAGACACAAAAAGAATTTCCAAACAAATAATACCGAACATTTTTGTGAAAATCATCATATTGTTAATTGTGCAACGGCACTGATCTACATCAACGGAGAAATAATCGGTACTTTAACCATCACTTTTCATAAGAATTTTTTCAGCAAACATTTTCTAAGTATCGTTGCGGCCGGGGCTGCTTTAATTGAAAAACAATTATTACATCTTCAAACAACCGAAATTATTAATTTTACATTTGATAAGACATCGGAAGGGATCTTAATCCTGGATTCCAAATTAAATATCTCTAAAGTCAACAGAAGTCTGTTAAAAATTATTAATTGTGACCAGGCCGGTATTGAGCAATCTGATATTAAAGAGCTTTTTTTTGAGATCAACTTTCAAAAACTAATCAATAACGGATTAATTGATACCGAAATAAAAGAAACATTTATTAAATATAAAAGTAAATTATACCGGGTTAATGTTCATCTTCGCTTCATTAAACATGATCACATCTTCGATGGCCTGGTTATTATCTGCCGGAAAATCGAAGATATCATCAGTCTTTCTCAAAAATTTACCGGAAATACGACCTATTTTAATTTTGACCATATTATTACCCAGGACTCAACTATGCACCGAATCATTGCTACCGCCAAGAAAGTAGCTTCATTACGCTGTACCATCTTAATTGAAGGAAAAAGCGGTACCGGCAAAGAATTATTTGCCCAATCAATTCATGGTATAAGTAATCGCAAGTCCAAACCCTTTATCGCAGTGAACTGTGCTGCCCTCCCGGCCGATTTGGTCGAGAGTGAACTGTTCGGTTATGAACGGGGAGCCTTTACCGGAGCTTTATCGACCGGTAAGCCCGGTAAGTTTGAACTAGCTAATGGCGGCACGATCTTTTTAGATGAAATTGGTGAACTCCCGCTAAATATTCAGTCCAAGCTCTTAAGAATTTTAGATAACCATAAAGTAGCAAGAATCGGAGGGAAGCAGGAAAAAGAATTAAATATTCGGGTGATAGCGGCTACTAATCGCAGTCTATATGAAGAAGTTCAAAAAAATAATTTCAGAGAAGATTTATATTACCGTTTAAATGTTATGTTCTTTAAAATACCCTCTTTACAGGAAAGATTAGCGGATATACCGTTATTAACCAACTATTTTTTGGATAAATTAAATACTGAAAACAAGGGTAGCAAAACCATTCATCAAAACTTTGTAGAAGCATTATTAAAGCATAATTGGGAAGGAAACATTCGCGAATTACAAAACACGATCTCCCGGGCCTATTATTTGTGTGATAGTGAACAAATTACCTGTGAATATATTGCCGGCCATATTAAAACATATGACCATCCGCGGAGTGAATCGACCAGTAATGTAGCTACTGTCCAGCAAGCGGAGAGACAATTAATTGTTGATGCAATTAAAAGTTGTAACGGAAAAATAATCCCGGCTGCGCAAAAAATCAAAATGGCGAAAACCACTATCTATCGAAAGATCAAAAAATATAAGATAACTCCCGATGAATATTTAAAAATATAAAATAACAGTTCTCTCCTCTCTTGATCGAAAAAAGAATGGATTGATGGCATATAAATTGCATTTAAAAGAAGTTTGTACCAACGATATCCTGAATAGAAAGAGAGTGAGAAAAATGAAGAACGGATATGGAAAAGTTGCCCTGGTTGTTGGGGCCTCTTCCGGAGTAGGCAAATGCTGTGCAGAATACTTAAGTGACCAAGGTTATACTGTTTATGGTACATCGAGAAGTGCTCCATTTCCCGAAGAGAGCTCACATCAAGATGAATCCAAGACACTAATGATGCCTTTAGATGTTACCAAAGAAGAAACGATCAAAAAAGCAGTGGACTATATAGTCGAAAAAGAAGGCCGGATTGATCTACTTTTGAATTGTGCCGGTTATTCCCTATCAGGTGCTGTTGAAGATATTTCTTTAGCGGAAGCCCAGGCAGTATTTAATACCAATGTATTTGGTATTATGATGGTTTGCAGAAAGGTGTTACCGCTCATGCGAAAACAAAGATCCGGCTTAATCGTCAATATCAGTTCTGTAGCCGGATTAATCTCTGTTCCTTATCAGTCCATGTACAGTGCCAGTAAATATGCTTTGGAAGCCGTAACGGAAGCATTAAGAATAGAAACAAAACCATTTGGAATAAATGTTTCCTTAATAGAGCCTGGTGATATGAAGACGAATTTTAAAAGAACTTACGCCAAAGATGCGGCCCATTCCCCCTATCAGGAAAGGCTCAAGGCAGCTATCAATGCAATGATTAAATCGGAGCAAAGTGGTCCGGGTCCGGAAGTAGTCCTGAAAGAATTGAAGAAGATATTAAATAGCAAAAATCCCCCGGTAAGGCTAATCGTGGGACTTGAATATAAATTAATTAATTTATTGAAAAGGTTACTACCGAGTCAATCCTTAGAAGGGATTGTCTCCAAGATTTACTCATAAACCTAATAAGATACATTTTACCCCTGGAAAACATTTTTTCCAGGGGTTTTACTTGTTGGGCCAATCACCATTACTGCCCTGCTCTCAGATATTCTTCAATTTTTTCTACCCGATCTAATCTCCCTCTTTTTCTATTTACCGTCAACTGTAATTCAAGCGGTGGGACTTTAATTTTAAAACCTTCCCAGTCGAGTACTTCAAGATTGGACTTGGCATATGGTCCGCAATCAATTGGTTCAGGCTCATCAAGAATAGCTGCCGGATCAGATGCAATATCGATCCGGGCATGCAAAAAAATCACTCCGAAGTCTTTGGTTACCCAGCCATCAGTATTAATGATCGGTTCGATCAGATAATCACTGAATAATTCCGTTAGTTCATCTACATTTTTAGAATCGATCATTATATCAAGATCATGAGGATTTAACTCAATTCCTCGAATACACGTAGCACAACTACCGGTCACCCACCAGTTGATGTCTTTACCATTTATGATTTGACAGAAGCTTTTTAAAGCCCTCTCCCAGGGAACATCAGAAAAATAACCAAGTTGATCAAACATTAATTGGGCATTTTCATAGTACCGTCTCTTCATTTTTTCAATATATTTACTTTTTTTAGGATACTTTTTTATATACCCTTTTCCGTCATTCTGATAAAAGCACATTTGAAAAATTTTTTCATATTTAGGGTCGAAATCGGATACCCGGTATATTACATCATCATTTATCTCTTCAAAGGTTATTTTCATAAATTCTCCCCCGATCATCACTACTTTTCTTAATCTTTTTAAGTCATTTTAAGGTTAAACCAGAACCTGACCATTTGGTCGCATGATTGAACTATGATTGAACTTAAGTTTAATACATCTCATGTTAAGGTTAAGTCCATCTATGCGTTGCACCTTCTGTAGTACACTAAGGTTTAAATACATCTCATGTTAAGGTTAAGTGATTGCAGTGATATTGATGGGGATAATCTTAGCGGGTTTAAATACATCTCATGTTAAGGTTAAGTTTAAATTCAAAAATTAATACTGGGATATGCCTTAAGTTTAAATACATCTCATGTTAAGTTTAAGTCATGTATCCTGTTTCTAGAGAGTTTAATGAGAGAAGTTTAAATACATCTCATGTTAAGGTTAAGTACAGGAGCAAAAGACGATCCGTGAACTCTAAAACCGTTTAAATACATCTCATGTTAAGGTTAAGTGTTAATCGGGAGAAATTCTTTGTTAGTACCAGTTCAGTTTAAATACATCTCATGTTAAGGTTAAGTGTCGCCCTTGCCTGTACAAGGCTAACAATCT